>CAZMBL010000015.1:0-27813 GCA_964564605.1 uncultured Oscillospiraceae bacterium | reverse complement strand
AATTTGGCACCCACTGTATAATGCGGATTTTTGCATTTATGCGGTGTTGCCTTAAGTTTTTTATCGTCTGTGCTTTCCACACGTTTTGCAATTGGGCAGATTTCTTCGCTCAGGACAGAAACGGGAGAAGGCACGGATCGCACACGCCGATGTTATCCATCGGGTTTTGGAAATGCAAATCTATGACAACGGTAAAAAAGCTTCCTTTTGAGAAATGATGCTGTATAATAATAGTTGCAGAAATCAAAAGGAGAAATGGCAATGAAAGTCACAATGCAAATGGTAGCGGATCGCTGCGGTGTATCCAAGGCGGTGGTATCGCGTATTCTCAGCGAGGATCCCACCCTGCGCGTTAAGCCCGCCACCAGAAAAAAAGTGATAGAGATGGTGGAACAGCTGAACTACCATCGGGATATCAATGCGCAGATGCTGTCATCTTCCCGAACACAGCAGAGCCAGAAGCCCCTTCGCATTGGCTATCTGTCATTTTCGTCCCAGAAGCATACAGGACATCCCTATTTTTCCCGTATTATTGACGGAATTAACGCAGAGGCGGCCAGATGCAATGCGGAAATCCTGATCGGTATGGGGATGGACGAGTTTAGAAAGCAGATACAGCTCCTTCTGGAAAGCTATGCGGACAGCCCGCTGGACGGAATCATTGTGCTGGGACGGATCGAAGACATTGCGGTGCGGCGGGCCATCGGGCGAATTGCCAGATATGTTGTTTGTCTGGATAAGAATTACGATAAGAAAAGCGACTATGTCGGTACGGACGCTTCCAAAAGTATTCTGCTGGCATTGGAACACCTGTACAAAATCGGCTACACGGAATACGGCCTGCTCTACGGCGATCACGATATCCGCCGGGATGCGTGCCTGCGCTGGTGGGAGGAGCATCAGCTCAGTGCGCCGCTTCAGTGGCAGCTCGATGGGGAATTTACCATGAGCGTTGCACAGGATCGTGTTGCGGAGGCCCTCAGACAGTACAAGCCGCCGAAAGCGATCGTAGCCTGCAATGATGAGATGGCCATCGGATGCATCCGGGCCCTGCGGCAGGCAGGATATCGTGTTCCGGAGGATGTGGCTGTGACAGGGCACGACGATATCATGCTGGCGGCGTATGTGGATGTGCCGCTGACCACAGTGCATATCTACAAAAATGAGCTGGGGCGCCTTGCCACAAAGGTTCTGGTGGATCGCATTCAGAACCGGCGCAGGGCACCCATTGCGGTAGAAGTTGGCTGCAAGCTGGTTCGAAGAGATTCCTGCGGCTACTACCTGAGAAAACATAAGACAGCGGATTGATACCGCTACGCTGCGCAAGCGGCGCAGTGGCCCGCAAAAGGAGAACCTGAATGAACGAAAAATGGAAAAGAACGCTGGCGCTGATACTGTGCCTGACCTGCGTGCTGGGGTTGGCGGCAGGCTGTACGCCGGAAAATCCACAGCCTTCCCAGACGGATCCATCGAATTATATACCAACAACTGCCGATACCGAACCGACGGGCGCTACGCATACGGATCCGATTGAAACGAAACCGAATCCCACGGTTCCACAGCCCACGGAGCCGGAACCCACACAGTCCCAGCCCACGGATCCGCAGCCTACAGAGCCGAGACCTACGGATCCGCAGCCCACGGATCCGCAGCCCACGGAGCCAAAGCCCACGGATCCGCAGCCCACGGATCCGCAGCCCACGGAGCCAAAGCCCACGGAGCCAAAGCCAACAGAGCCGAAGCCTACGGAGCCAAAGCCAACAGAGCCTAAGCCGACCGATGACTATTACACCCATTCCGGCGGCAAAACCTTCCAGAATATGACCTTTACTTACAGGGATCTGCCGAAGGTGCGCAACATCGACGGAACCTACACCTTCCAGGATCTTGGCAAAATGCAGCTGGAAGAGTACCCCCTCGATGGTGTTTATGACAATGCCTTTAACTGCATTAAAGTGGGCGATACCTATAAGATGTGGTGGTGCAGAGCCTGTCCGCTGGATACGATCTGGTATGCCGAAAGCAAGGATATGAAAAACTGGTACAACGCGCAGATCGTGATCGACCTGTACGGTTATTCCTCCAAGAACATGCACAGTATGCTCTCGTGGCCAAGTGTGCTGTATGTGGACGGAAAATACCACATGTTCTTTGAGGCCCCGGCCAAGGAGGACGATGTGGGAGAATACAGCAACAGTATTTTCTATGCCATGTCCAAAGACGGTATCAACTGGACCTTCTACCCGGATAATAAAAACCCGATTCCGGTCATTCAGGATCCGACACCTGCCAATCAGCGCAGCTATGGTGTCGGTCAGCCGAAAGCGTTCTATAAAGACGGCTATTTCTATGTCACCTATGTGGATGCCACCGTATCCGGCGGCAATGTTCGTGTGGCCCGCTCCAAGGGCAACGGCTACAGCTTTGAGGGCGGTGTTTATGATCATACCATGATTCTCGAGGGTGGAGCCGGCGCATCTGTCCGCTATAACTCCGTCACCGGAAAGTATTACTTCATGATCACTGCATCGGAGACCCAGACGAACGGCGTTTACAATGACACGCTGTTCATCATGGAATCGGAAGATCTTTTGAACTGGCCCTATAAAACCGGGGCCCAGCTGCGGATCAAGGGCACGAGACTGTCTCTGGCCAGCGATGTCGTGAAGAAAGCAAATATCGATTTTGTAACCGATGAAAAGGGAATTGTCACATCGGAAAACATGATTCTCATGTGGATGGAAGGCGTGATGCCCTCCGCAACGGAGGATCACCGCAACACACATACTACATGGGATGGCCGCATTGCGGTGGTCGGTGTTGGCTCCAGGTACGATCAGAAGCTGACGCTGCCCAACGGAAAGTCGGCCGTCACCAAAAATCTCAGCTGGTACAGGGACAAGGTGGCAAAATGGGTGCGTCCTTCCATTTCCAGCGCGAAGGGAACACCGGTTATAGACGGAAACAGAGACGCAATCTATGATCAGGGTGAAACGGCGCTGGTGGAAACCGTCTCATGGTCTTATGAATACAGCAAGCCGACAGGAACGACCGGCACGGTCAATACCGCATGGGATCAGGATGCTCTGTATGTGTATGCGCGGGTGAAAGACAATACCGGCCCGTACACCGGCTATGCGCTGGAAAAGCCGGGCAATCTGTGGCGCAATGACAGTGTGACGCTATTCATTGATGTGATGGACACAAAAACCGGCACCAATAACATGGAAACACTGACACCCCTTTCGTTTATGGTGTTGATTGACGCTTCCGGCAAACTGATCGTGAAGGACAGCGGAGAAAACGTCTGCACCGATGAATTTACCGGCTATGAGGTCAAGACCAAAAGAACTGCGGACGGATATATCATTGAGGCCAGAATACCGTGGTACTTCATGGTGAAGGATATGGTCGTGGAAGGGAAAACCATCGGCTTTGACATCCAGATCAATGACAGCATCAATGATACCGTTGGCCGCCAGTCTCAGGTTTTCTGGAGCGATTATTCCGGCGACAGCTTCCTGTATTTGGATCGCTGGGGCCGGCTGGAACTGAAGTAAGTAACACATTTTCCGAACGCCGCTCTCCGGGGCGGCGTTCGGAAAGAAGCTAACGGAGGTAGAAACGTTGAAAAAGAAGGCTGAACGTGGCGTTTGCCAACTGCTGATTGTATGCACGTTACTGTCGGTTTTTGCCGGATGCGCGTCAAATGAAAATATCACCGCTCCAACGACGGACACTTTCGGCACGACCGTAGTGCCATCAACAACGGTAACTACCTTGTCGCCGGATCCATCGGCCAATACAACTGCTCCATCCCGGCCTACGCAGCCGCCGCAGACTGAGCCGGACGAAACGGAGCCGACAATGACTGAACCCATACCCACACAGCCGGAGCCGACGCAAACACAACTGCCGGAAACGGAACCCGAGCCTACCGAACCGAAACCCACGGAGCCGAAACCTACGGAACCCGAGCCAACCGAGCCGATCTTGTCGGGGCACTATACCCATTCCTCTGGCAAAACATTTCAGAATATGCACTTTTCTTATGCGCCCTTGCCGGGTGCGATTACGGTGAAGGATCAGTATGGCTATCAGAGCCTTGGCACCATGCAGTTGGAGGACTATCCCATCGATGGTGTCTATGATCAGTCCTTTAACTGTATTAAGGTAGGAGATACCTATAAAATGTGGTGGGGGAGGGCCTGCCCCTATGACACGATCTGGTATGCCGAAAGTAAGGACATGAAAAACTGGTATAATGCCCAGTGTGTCATTGATCTGAAGGGATACCGGACAACATGGATCAAAGATATGCTGCTGTGGTCAAGTGTGCTGTATGTCAACGGACAGTATCACATGTTTTTTGAGGCACCGGCCTCCCTTGACGAACAGGGTGAATATAACAACAATATCTGCTATGCAGCGTCGAAGGACGGCATTCACTGGACGTTCTATCCGGACAATGAAAACCCGAAGCCGGTCATATACAATCCTTCTACCGGCCGCAGCTATGGCGTAGGGCAGCCAAAGGCATTTTATAAGGACGGTGCCTTCTATATCGTATATACGGACGCATCGGACGGCGGCGGAAGAATCCGGGTGGCCAAATCCGAGGGGGATCCGTTCCATTTCGGAGATGTATCCGGCCATCCCGTGATCATGTCCGGCGTTGCGGGCGCATCGGTGCGCTATAACGAAACAACAGGAAAATATTATATGCTGATATCGGCGGATGTGAATACCGGTGCCGGGAACAGCATGGGAATATATATTCAGGAATCGGATGATCTGTACAGCTGGCCGTATGCTTCGGTTGCGAAGCTGAAAATCAAGGGCGGTGTGCTGGTGAGTCCGGAGGAGATTACCAAGAAGGCCAACCCGGACTTTGTAACCAACGATAAAGGTATCGTGGTTGGTGAGAATATGATTTTTGTCTACATGATCGGGCAGATGCCGTCTCTGACGGAGGATCACCGGAAGACCCACACCACATGGGATGGCTGTGTTGGCGTTTTGACGGTGGAAAATGCCAATGGAAAGACAGCCGTACTGCCCAATGGCAAAAAAGCAACACAGAAAAACCTTGTCTGGTATCAGGATCGTGTCGCACAATGGGTGCGGCCTGCCGTGACGGCCGTGCAGGGAACCGCAGTGATCGATGGAAAAAAGGACAAGATCTACGGCAGCGATCAGGCCCTGATCGAAACGGTTACATGGGCCGGTGAAGACAGCAAGCCCTCCGCAACAACCGGTACAGCCAATATGGCATGGGATCAGGAGGCACTGTACCTGTTCATCAACGTGGATGACAAAACGCTCTGCACCGGTGCGGGACTGGAAGAAAATGACAGTGTAACGGTGTTTCTCAGTCCATTCAGCGCCGATGGCGGCAAAGTGACGGCGGATAGCTGTATTGTGACGGTGGATGCTGCCGGAAACTGCCGGGCAGTGGATGGAGAAGGGACAGATCTTTCCGACTCCCTGCGTGGACTGGAAGTGAAGGCGGTCAAAACTTCCGATGGCTACGGGGTGGAAATGCGGATCCCGTGGCATGGTGGGATCGGGAGCGCAGTCTGTCAGGGCGGATCCATCGGTATGGACATCTGCCTTACCGATCAGATTGGCATGATACGCAAAGCCCGTGTATTCTGGAGCGATTATGCCGGAAGTGCCGACAGCAGTCTGGATCGCCGCGGACAGCTGCTGCTGGGCTGAGGATATTCCCAAAATCTATTGGAAACGGATGATAGCATGAAGATAGCACGATGCAATGGCACACTGCAGCTTTCCTTCGACGGAGCAGACAGATGCCTGCGGGCACGCGAACGCATTCTGCGATGGCGCTCCCAAAGCGAATACAGCCTGCAAATCCTGCGCGCAGACGGCTTTGTGATTATGGTGGAACCGTCTGGCGTTCCGCAATACAGTAAGACCCCCGATGGCTGGATCTGGTGCTACAGCCATGAAGAAGTGACCGTACAGGTGCGCTATGCGCTGGAACGGGACGTGCTGGTAAAAACCGTGTCCGTTATGGCCACGCAGCCGCTGATGATTCGTTATGCGCAGACGGAAATATCAGCGGTAGCCGAGCCGCTGACCCGTGGCGGGGAGGGGCAGCCCCTTTTCGTAGGTGTCACGGGGTTTGTTTCCAGCACATTCCCGGCGGCGGAAAACCGGCGGGACGGCACCGTACTGACCATTCGGCAGGCACCGTTCAAAAAACTGGAGACAGGGCAGTGTTTCAATCTAGACCCGGTTGTCTTTGGATTGAATGTTGGCTCGCCAACGGAACAGGGCGTGGCAGATTGCTTCCGGGCTTTTTTGCTTCCACGCCGTCCGCACCCGGACGATATTCTGCGTGTGTATTGCGACTGGGGTGCCCATGATGAGTTGGCGGCAGAATATGAGCTGGAGCTGGACGAAGCAATGGCACGAAGAGTCCTGAACGATCTGCGCCGGGCCGGAGAAAAAACGGGTCTGCGCTACGATTATTATCTTATGGACGACTGCTGGTATTCCCCGGAGTCCTACTGCCGCTTTCGGGAGGGTCACTGGCCCCAGGGGCCGGGGCGCTTTCTGGAGGAGCTGCGGGAGATGGGCATGGAGTTCGGCCTGTGGTTCGATGTAAATATGCAGAGAATACAGGATCCGGGAAAAAAGCTGCTTCGCGGAGGCTCCGAGAGAGAACTGTGTATTGCGGCGGATGAGAATATGGCGATGGTCTTTGACGCAGTGGAAAAGCATGTCCGTGAAAACCGCGTTCGGATGCTGAAATTCGATTTCGCCTGCTTTGACTGCAACGATCCGTCCC
The DNA here is from genome assembly GCA_964564605.1 of uncultured Oscillospiraceae bacterium. GTDB lineage: Bacteria > Bacillota > Clostridia > Oscillospirales > Oscillospiraceae > Faecousia. The sequence goes on along the minus strand of CAZMBL010000015.1, from coordinate 20,996 downwards.
ACGATTTTCATTCACACCGTCCAATTGCCAACAAGGAACCGGCGATCCGGAATTTTATCACCCGACTGTGTGCCCTGCGCCGAGATTTTCCGACGATGCAGGTTTTGGGCTACAACGGCTTTACAACATCTCTTGATCAGATTGGCGCCGTGGATCCAAATTGCAGAGGGTGGGCCATTTCGCCTTTCTGGGCGCTGTATGTGGACTACCTGTACTGCGGAGACCCACGTCCTGCGGAACGCCCGGCGCCCATGGAGAAAAGCATCATCCACTATACGGACTGCATGATCGAGCGGTTTACGGATGCCCTTTTGCCCCGGCAGTCCATCGATGATCATGGCACCATGATCGGTCTGACGAACACGATTTACTATCTGCAGAAGAAATCGCTGCGGGATTCCTATCTGATGAACATTGTGCGCGGCACAAGAAAGCTCCATCTGTACGGGGAAACCGGATTGCTGGATGATGCCGACTGGGATTTTCTGGCAAAGGCGCAGAAGTTGTTTGATTTTGTCTGCGCTCCCAATTGCCGGACGGAGGCGATTTTGCAGCGTCCTTCCAGTGGCAGCGTGTACGGCTATCACAACGTTCGGGACGATCACGGAGTTGTTACGGTGGTCAATACAACGTCGGTCACCCAGCCTGTTGCCGTCAATGTCTCCGGTCAACTGCGCTGGAGGCGAATCTACCATCACGGTGCGTGGTGCGATGAGTCGCTTGCGCTGACCGGGAGCCTTCAGACGCAGATTGATGGCTATGAAATCGATGCGTATGTCTGGGAGCGGGTGGCGCAAGGCGATATGCAGGAAATCACAGCCCAGGTTCCGGTGCAGGGTCACGGCGGATATGTGGATCTGGATGCAGGCACAGGTGTGGCCGTTTCGCTGCCGCCTGACACGCTGCGCATCGGTCTGCGTTTTTTGTCGGAAACCCTTTCACCGCTGCGTGCAGCCAACGAAGAGCGGCAGCAGGTGCCGATCGGCCTGCGGGGTGGGGAACTGGTTCGGCTGGACACCATGTCAGTCTGGAGCGGCATTTCCTTCGCCGTATATGATATTCATCGGACGGATGAGGCGATATGCCTTTTGCTTGAAAACAGGGGACAGACGCCGCTGGTGCTGCACTGGCAGGTGCTGCTGTCCGGAAAGGAGCAATAGCCATGGAAGGAAAAAGAAAATACATCGTCCTGCTGGTGATCATTCTTCTGTTCCTTTTCGGCTGGACACTGGATTCAATCCGTGCCGGAGAGTTTTCGATTGAAGTCATTTCCGTTACACCGGAGATCGGCATTGCGGATGGACAGACACCGGTAACGGTGCAGCTGCGTGTTACCCATAACGGACAGCCCTGTGAAGATCATATTCTGTTCGGACAGTCGATGAACGGTGGCAGCTTCCGGGCCAAGCGTGTGGCAACGGATGAAAATGGGATTGCGGCCTTTGTCTATTTTCCTTATTACAAAACCGAGCTGGTGGAGCTGATCGATGTAGCGCTTCATTTTGAGGATGAAAGCAATTCGCTTCTGATTGTTGTGCCGGCGGAGCTGGATCTGGTGCTGCCAATGAAAGCACCAGACAATTCACAGTCCGGTGGTAAGACCAATGATGATATGTTTGGCTGAGACGAAAGATTTTGCCAAAGGATGGTGAACAAGTTTTGACAAAGGATTTGACGCATAAACACAATCTGCTGTGGCGGATCTGGCACGCAAGAGCTGGCTATCTGTTTATTCTCCCGCTAATGCTGGGATTGGGCATATTCTCCTATTATCCCGCGTTCAGCGGAATTTACCATTCCTTTTTTGAATGGGACAGCACCGGTAAATCGGTTTTTGTCGGCCTGAACAATTTTATTGAGCTGTGGCAGGATCAGGTTTTTCTGGACTCCTTCGGGACGATGGTCATGATTCAGATTCCAAAGCTGCTGATCAATATGTTCTGCCCGCTGATCATGGCAGAGCTGATTTTTAACCTGACCTCCCGAAAGGCACAGAACTGGTACCGGACACTGATTTTGCTTCCAATCGTGACACCTTCCATCGTAAATACCCTGATCTGGAAGTTTGTTTACGATCCCAATAACGGCCTGATGACCGCACTGGCCCGGGTGCTGGGTTTTGTGGGTGCAAATGGAGCGATTGATTGGCTGGGTGACCCCAACTTGGTGGTTTTCTCGGTGATTTTCATGGGATTTCCCTGGATCGGCGGAACGTCTGTGCTGATCTATATGTCCGGCCTGATGGATATCCCCAATGAAGTGCTGGAAAGTGCCCGCCTGGATGGATGCAGCACGATTCGGCGGGTAATATCCATCGATATGCCGGCCATTCTGGGGCAGGTGCGATATTTCCTGATCACGGGAATTATCGGTGCGTTGCAGGATTACTCCCTGCAGCTGATGCTGACGGACGGTGGCCCGGGCTACGCAACCATGGTGCCGGGCTATTACATGTACATTGAGGCATTCACGGCAAACCGAATGGGCTATGCCTGTGCCATAGGAACAAGCCTGTTTATCATCATTTTTGTTTTGACCATACTCACGCGCAAGTATGTCAACAACGGAGACTGAAATGTTAGGGGGACAAAACGGATGAAACACAGATTGAAAAAATATGCGCCGCAGATTCTGCTTCATGTGATCATTATGATTCTGATCTGCCTGATGCTCTATCCGCTGGTGATGTCCATGTGGACGGCCTTCAAAAATGAAGGCACATTCCAGCAGACCAAATGGTATCCGACGCTGCCGCTGTTTCTGGACAATATCAGAACGGCCGTCACATCGCTCTACCGGTATATGATCAACACATTGTTTGTTGCGCTGTCGGGAACGGCCGGGTTGCTGGTGGTGGCATCCATGGCGGCTTACGCTTTTGCAAAGCTGGATTTTCCGGGGAAGAATGCTGTTTTCACGCTGGTTATTGCACTGATGATGATTCCCAGCGTACTGACACTGGTTCCTTCCTTTGTCCTGTACAAAGATCTGGTGGGGCTGGACAACTATGCCATACTGATTTTGCCCCAGATCGTTGGCCCCGTTTTTGCGGTTTTCCTGCTGAAATCGTCCTTTGAAGGGCTGCCAAGCTCAGTATTTGAAGCGGCACGGATCGATGGAGCATCGGAACTTTCCGTCTATTTGCGGATTTGTCTGCCGTTGTCCAAACCCATTCTTGGCACGCTGACGATTATGCAGATCTGCGGGGCCTGGAGCGACTACCAGTGGCCGCTTCTCACACTCAAATCGGATCAGTTTTACACAATTTCCCTGGGACTGGTACTGCGGTACGTCGGCCAGAACACAACGGACTATCCGCACATCACAGCAGGTTTTCTTGTGGCATCCGCGCCACTGATTTTGCTGTTCATTTTTGCCAACAGGATGTTTGTGCAGGGTCTGACCGGCTCTGGCATGAAGCTGTAATGGAAGGAGTAGCTGTTATGAAAAGAAGGTTTCTGTGCGTTCTTCTTGTCCTGACGCTTGCGCTGGCTCTTTGTGCCTGCGAGCCGACTGTGGAAACACCGACAACACAGGCTTCCGGCAGGAAGACCGATCAGGTTGTTTCCTCCACCGGTGTGCGGGATATGACGGAAGCGGAAAAGCAGCATGGTGTTCTGTATGCCGGGGAACCGTATACCCTTCGGATCGATATGAATACCCTGATGCCGTCCGAAAACACGACAGACCCCTCCGCCAATCAGATCGCGCAGCGGATAGCCGACAGATTTATGGAGATGTTTCCCAATATCACCATTGAATGGGATCGCACCAAGGGGGATGACTGGTCCTATTGGATGACGACCCAGTTGGCCTCCGAGTCCGCACCTGATATCTGCTTTATGCAGGGCTCGCAGTATGCTGACCGGGGCTGGTTTGTTCCCCTCAATGACTATCTGGAAACCCCCAATGTGTTTGAACCGGGCAATACGGCCTGGAAGGATATGTTCCCGGGCTATGTCTGGGAAAACTATCTCTGCACCGATGCGGCAGACAACATTGTGGCGGTGCCACTGACACTCTACCCCGGAACGGCAACGGCCTATTATTACAACAAGGATATTTTTAAAGAACTGAATTTGGAAGTGCCCACGGAGTGGGAGGATTTTGTAGCCATTTGCAGGAAAATCAATGATGCAGGTTACATTGCGGTTGCCCCCTGGAAGGAGAACAAAAAAGTTCAGACCGGCCTGTGGGATATTCAATTCTCTCTTGGCCCGACCTTCTCCTATGCCCTGAAGGAAGAATGGGATTTGGACGGAAGCAATTCCATGTCCCAGAGAGAGCTGCTGCAGGCAGCCTATCGTGGCGTGTTTGACCTGACAGCCGACAGTGGAGGCATGGTGATGTATGACCTGATCAAGGAGAAATACACCGAGATTTTGCAGGTTGGCGCGTCCGGCACGGATTATGAACCCCTGTGGAATGAAGGAAAGGTCGCCATGATTGAGGATGGCCTCTGGCGGCTGCCCACGGAAAACGCCAATACTTACCGGGATTTTGAATTCGGTATGTTCCCGGTGCCGGTGGCCACCAGTGTTACCGCCGATAAGGCGGCCGATGTGGAATACAAAAAAGGTGCCTATAATCCGCCCATCCATGAATCCTATCAGATCGTTAAGGCGACTGTGGAGCGCAAGGGTGAGGGGGCGGAAGAAGTATGTGTTCGCTTTTTGCAGTGGCTGACCTCCTCTGACAATGTAAATTTGCTGATTCAGGAGGGGAAAGGTGCCTTCATCGGTGCGGTGAAGGGTACAATTGTCCCGTCTGCGCTGGATGAATGGCTGCAAAACGATTTTGCAAGACTGCCAACCTGCCAGTGGGTCATGTGGCCGACGGCGGACTCCTATCTGCGCATGTCACGGTATCTGGAAATGTATGTGCGGGATATGATCACACAGGATGTTTTCATAGAAGGCTACAACAAGGAGCTTGCTGCCGGTGTCCGGGATCAGGCTGCCGGTCTGGGGCTGGATACCTCCGGCTGGTAAAGGATCATGCTGCGCAAAGAAGCGAAAGGAACTGGACGATGGAACGTTTTTTCGAACGGGCGGTGCCGGCCTGGCTGAGCGGACTGCAAAGAGAAAAGAATATCACCGCCGGGCTTTACACGGCGATTTCCACACCGAGAAAAGAAACCGTGCTGAGAATTGCGACTGCTGGCTTTTACCGGGTATTTGCTGATGGGCGGTTTGTCTGCTATGGCCCGGCCCGGTGCGCCCATGGCTATTATCGTATCGATGAGGTTGCCCTGCCACACGATTGTGAACATGTTGCGGTGGAAGTGGTGAACTACTACACCAACGGATTTGCCGGTTTGATGCAGCCCGGGTTTATACAGGCGGAGCTGCTGGTGGACGGAAACGTATTGGCTGCAACAGGCGAAGCGGGTTTTTCGGCATATCGACTGATGGAGCGTGTGCGGAAAATGCAACGCTACAGTTATCAGCGCCCTATGAGTGAAAGCTATCGTCTGGATACCGGGGTATATGGGTGGCGCTGCGGCGAACCCGGCGCACAGGCCATATCGTGGAGGATGGAAATCGTACCGGACAAACGCCTGATTCCAAGAAGAATTGCGCCATTTACATTCCCAGTCTGCAACGTGCAGACGACGGTATCTAGCGGCACATTTTCCGTTGGGCCGGTGCCGGAAAACCGGAAGATGGATCGTTCTCTGACTCAGATCGGAGACCCGTCGGATGCGTTTTTGGGGGGATGGAAGCAGGAGGAGCTGGAGCTGCATCTGAGCGATGAGGTGCAGCGCTGGAATGTTTCACAGCTGGAGACGGTTGACACCCCTTATACGGGCAGAACGTTCCTGACAGCCGGGCAATTCGTGATTTTGGCATTTCCCGTTGAGAAAACCGGATTTATTGCCGCGGACATTGACTGTGCAAGGCCGGGAACGCTGTACTTTGCCTTTGACGAGACACTGCGCCCCAATGGAGATGTAGATCCGCTGAGTATGGAGTGCATGAATGCCATCCGCCTGGATGCGCTGCCCGGAATCTATCCCTTTCAATCCATGGAACCCTATGGCTTCCGGTTCCTGAAACTGGCCTGTACGGAAGGGGCGTTTGAAATAAGCAATGTGCGCATCGTGCAGCATATATGCCCGCAGCCCATTACGGCCTCTTATCAGGGGGGAGATTCTGTGCTAGCAGAGGTGTTTGAAGCTGCGGTGGAGACATTCCGGCAGAATGCGGTGGATATCTTTATGGATTGTCCGACCCGGGAGCGCGCAGGCTGGCTTTGCGACAGCTTCTGGATGGCCCGCACAGAGTGGGCCCTGACAGGCGACAATGTGATCGAGCGGGCATTTCTGGAAAACTATCTGCTGCCGGAGAAGTTTGATTTTCTGCCGGAGGGAATGATTCCGATGTGCTACCCAGCAGACACGCTCGGAAAGCAATTCATTCCCAACTGGGCCATGTGGTTTGTGCTGGAGCTGGAAGACCACGTCCGGCGCACCGGGGAAATATCCTTTGCCCAGCCGTTTCATGACAGAGTTTATGCCCTTTTGCGGTATTTTGAACGGTTTGAAAATGAGGATGGCCTGCTGGAAAAACTGGAAAACTGGGTATTTCTGGAGTGGTCAAGGGCCAATCAGCTGGTTCAGGACATCAATTTTCCCACCAATATGCTCTATGCCCGGATGTTAAGGGCAGTTGCCACGCTGTATCATGACACGAAGGCGGCGTCAAAAGCCGATGCGCTGGCCACATGCATCAGAAACCGCTCCTTCAACGGCAGTTTCTTTACGGATAATGAGGTTTATCGGGATGGCGTACCCGTCTCTTCGGGAGAAATCACGGAAACCTGCCAGTATTATGCGTTTTTCACCGGAATTGCCACACCGGAAATGTATCCGCAGCTTTGGCGGACGCTTTTGCGGGACTTTGGCCCGGCCCGGCAGGAGAACGGGCTTTGGCCCAGAATCTGGCCAAGCAATGCTTTCATCGGCAATTATCTGCGGCTGGAGCTTCTGCTGCAAAACGGACAGTATGCCCAGTTGATCGATGAATGCCGGGACTATTTTGCCTACATGGCCAGAAGAACGGGAACCTTGTGGGAAAACACGACCGACTACGCAAGCTGCAACCACGGCTTTGCTTCTTATGCGGCTGTACTGATTCTGCAGGCCGAGGAGAACGGCCGGCATACAAGTTGATCCCATACGGCGGGATAAATAAAGCCTTCCGCAAAACAGGTCGTTTGCGGAAGGCTTTTTGCGGATGGAACGGATGAAATAATTCAGATGCGCCGCTTCTGATACGGCTGCTCCATATGCCGCAGGACGTAGATTTGGATGGGGATGGCGCAGAGGAAGGTGAAGAGGTCCGCAGCGGACTGGGCGACCTGAATGCCCGTCTCTTTGAAAAACAGGGGCAGGATCAGCACCATGGGGATGAAGAAAATTCCCTGCCGGGCAATGGAGAGGAAGGTGGCGGGCACCGTGCGGCCCATGGACTGCTCCATCATGTTGCTCATGACGATCCAGCTTTGCAGCGGGAAGGTGATGCACTGAAAGCGCAAAGCCGCCGTGCCGAAGGTGACCACATCCACATCATTGCGGAACAGGCGAATCAGCTGCGGGGCGAATGCGTAGCCCGCCGCGGCAATGAGCAAAAGGAAGCAGAAAGATACCTTCACACAGAACCAGAAGCCCTTTTTGACCCGGTCATAGAGCCCCGCACCGTAGTTAAAGCCGCACACCGGCTGGAAGCCCTGCCCGAATCCCAGCATGGTGGAAGCGCCGAACATGGTAATGCGCTGCACAACGCCCATGGCCGCGATGGCCGCGTCCTCATAAGGCTTGACGGCATGGTTGAGGCAGATGGTGGCAAGAGATGCCAGACACTGCCGGGCCAGAGACGGAAGCCCGCCCTGCACGATGCCCCGGAAATACACACCCCGCAGCCGCACATTGCGCAGCCGGATGGGGATATTGCCGCCCCGGACGCACCCGGCGTACAGCAGGCAGAAGCTGAGGAACTGGCCGATGATAGTGGCCCAGCCGGCACCGGCTACCCCCAGATTCATGGAGAAAATCATGATCGGGTCGAGGATGATGTTCAGAACGGCTCCGGCGGTGATGCCGATCATGGCATAGAAGGCACCGCCCTGAAACCGCAGCTGGTTGTTCAGCACGAAGGAGGAAACGATCCACGGTGTGCCCAGCAATATGACTCCCAGATATTCCTTGGTGTAGGGCAGAATGGTGTCCGTTGAGCCAAGCAGATAGGCCAGCGGCTCCAGGAAAATCAGCCCCAGCACGGCAATGACCACACCCAGCACCATGGAAATAAAAAAGGCGGTGGCGGCCATTTCCTGCGCCTGCTGCTGATTTTTCTGCCCCAGGGCCTGGGAGATAAAGGTGCCGCTGCCCTGCCCGAAGAAGAAGCCGATGGCCTGAATGATGGCCATCATGGAAAACACGACACCAATGGCACCGGTTGCAGCGTTGCTTTTCAGCTGGCCGACAAAGAAAGTGTCGGCCATGTTGTAAAAGGATGTGACCAGCATACTGATGATGCACGGCACAGCCAGACGGCAGATCAGCTTTTCCACCGGTGTCTGGGTCATTTGCGCGTGTTTTTGATCGATTGCGTCCATTGAAATTCCCTCTTTGTCTTTTTTTGGACGATTATAGCACATATTGCTCCGCAGTGCAACGGGCAAAGACTCCCGGCCGTGAATTATCCGCCCAGAATTGTGTCAAACACCAGCATCAGGCAAAATCCGGCAAGCAACGACCAGCTGGCACTGCGACCGCAGCCGTGGGCGTGGGTATCCGGGATCATTTCATCGCAGATCACATAGAGCATGGTACCCCCTGCAAAGGCCAGCGAGAAGGGCAGTACGGCGGTGGATACCGTGATGGCCAGATACCCCAGCACCGTCCCGATGATCTCAACCATTCCGCTTAGCAGGGCACAGAGCAGCGTCCGCCGGGGATTGATGCCCGCACCCAGCATGGGGGCTATGATCACCATGCCCTCCGGCACATTTTGTAGGGCAATGCCAGCTGCGATCAGCAGGGCCTGGGCGTGGTCACCAGTGCCAAAGCCGACACCGGCCGCCAGTCCCTCCGGCAGATTGTGGATGGCAATGGCGGATACGAACAGCATCACCCGGTTGAGCCGGGCCTTTTCCGATATGGAACCGTCCTGTGCGCCCAACAGCCTGTGCAGATGGGGGATGAGCTGCTCCAGACAGCACATGCACAGCGCGCCACAGAAAATTCCCCCGACGCTCCAAAGCAGCGCCAGCCGGCCGCCGAGGGTCAGACCGGGCAGCACAAGCCCCATAATGGCCGCTGCCAGCATGACCCCGGCGGCAAAGGACAGCACAAGATCAGAAAACCGGCGGGAGAGATTTCGGAACAGAAATCCCACCACGCCGCCCAGCATGGTGGCACCGCCGACACCCAGTGCCGTCAAAATAACAAATCCCATATTTTCGAGCCCCCTTCTGTTCCATTATAGCGCAGAGTGGGATTTCTGCTCCTTTTTTGCCCGTCATATCCGCAGAAGCGGCGTAATAGGGTAGTATAGCCCCAAAAATGTGAAAAGGGGAAAGATTTGTCTTGCTTATTGGATGCAAAGGTGGTAAACTGGGGGAGTTACTATGCTGGAATGGATGGAAAAGCTGTATGCTATCGTCTGGGGCGCGCCGACGCTGTGCCTGATTTTGGGAACGGGGCTGCTGGTGACATGGCGCACAGCCTTTGCACAAGTGCGGCTGCTGCCGCTGGCCTGCCGCCGCTTTTTCGGAAGGGAAGGGCGCAGCGCAACGGGCGATGCGGATGTTTCCTCTTTCCGGGCACTGTGTACGGCGCTGGCCGCCACGGTCGGAATCGGCAATCTGGCCGGCGTGGCCGGGGCCATTGCCCTCGGCGGGCCAGGGGCGGTGTTCTGGATGTGGGTCAGCGGCTTCCTTGGTATGGGCGTAAAATTCGCGGAAGCCACGCTGGCCGTCCGCTTTCGCCGCAGGGATGGGCAGGGCCGGTATCTTGGCGGGCCCATGTACATGATCGAGGACGGCGTGGGCAGACGCTGGCGCTTTCTTGGGAGAGTATACTGCTTCTTTGGGGTGGTGGCCGCCTTTGGTGTGGGCAATGCCACCCAGATAAACGCGGTGATCGTCAGCATCCGCCAGTGCGCCGCCGCGTCCGGCGGCGTGCTGGCACCGCAATGGAATTTGTGGATCGGGCTGGCGCTGGCCGGTCTGATCGGTGCGGTGTTGCTGGGCGGAGCCGGACGAATCGCCGCCGCGGCGGAAAAGCTGGTGCCTTTCGCGGCGGGGGGCTATATGGTGCTGTGCCTTGCGGTGCTGGTGCTGCGTGCCCCGGCGCTGCCGGGTGCGCTGTGGGCAATCGTGCAGGGGGCGTTTTCGCCCCGGGCTGTCACCGGTGGAGCGGTCGGCTCTGTGGCCATTGCTCTTCGCACCGGTATTTCCCGTGGCGTTTTCACCAACGAGGCCGGTATGGGCACGGCCTCCATCGCCCACGCCGGGGCGGCGGTTTCCCACCCGGTGGAGCAGGGGCTGATGGGCATTATGGAGGTGTTTCTCGACACCATGGTGATATGCACCATGACGGCACTGGTGATCCTGTGCAGCGGTGTACACATTGCTTACGGCACGGACGAGGGCGCCGCCTTGACAGGCCGGGCCTTCTCTTCGGTGCTTGGCCCGTGGGCCGGTACGGCGGTGACCGTTGCCATCTGCCTGTTCGCCGTGGCAACGGTGCTGGGCTGGGGGCTGTACGGCGCCCGGTGTGCCCAGTATCTGTTCGGGGACGGCATCTGGCGGCGCTACGCATGGCTCCAAACCGCGGCCGTGATACTGGGAGCGCTGGTGAATACGGCGACATTGTGGCGTTTTGCCGAGATCGTCAACGGCCTGATGGCCATCCCCAATCTGCTGGCGATTTGGGCTCTTTGCCCGGTGCTGCGGCAGCTCAATCAGCAATTTAACTGCGGCAGAGCCTCTGCCGCCGGAGGTACTTATGAAAATATCCATCAATGCGAACCGCTGTGAACCGTCTCCCATGCGGAAATTTCACCCGCTGGCTGTAGCGGCGGAACAGCAGGGAAAGAGAATCTATCATCTGAACATCGGCCAGCCGGATCTTCCCACACCGCCGGAATATTATCAGGCCATTTCCACCTATCGCAGATCAACACTGGCCTATGATGCTTCCCCGGGAAATCCAGTGCTGATCCGGGCCATCCGGGACTACTATGCCCAGCTGGGGGTGCAGCTGGCCGACCGGGATGTGCTGGTGACCACCGGCGGCAGCGAAGCGCTGCTGCTGACCTGCCTGAGCATTCTCGACCCCTATACAGAGGTGATTATTCCCGAACCCTACTATCCCAACTACACCACCTTCGTCCATGCGGCAGGCGGTGTTATCCGGGCTCTGCCCACGGACCCCAAGGAGGGTTACCGCTATGCCTTCCGGGAGCGGATCGAAAGTCTGATCACCAAAAACACCCGTGCCATTCTGATCACCAATCCGGGCAATCCCACCGGTGTGGTGCTCAGCACGGAGGAAATGCGCATGATCGCAGATGTTGCGAAAAAGCACGATCTGTTTTTGATCAGCGATGAGGTGTACCGGGAGTTTTGCTATGATGACCGGTTTGGTGTGCCCACCATGGGGCGCTTTACGGATATTGACGACAATCTTGTGATCATCGATTCCGTTTCCAAGCGTTTTTCCGCCTGTGGGGCCCGAGTCGGCTGCGTGGTGACGAAAAATCCGGAGCTGCAGGCGGCGCTGCTGAAATTCTGCCAGTCCCGTCTGGCGGTGGCCACCATCGACCAGCAGGGCGCGGCGGCCCTGTACCATACCGATCATGATTTCTTCCGCCGCTGCCGGGAAAAATACCGTGTCCGCCGGGATGCGGTGGTGCAGGGGCTGAAGGAGATCCCCGGCGTGCTGGTGGAGGAGCCCATGGGCGCCTTCTATGTGATGGCCAGCCTGCCGGTGGACGACAGCGACCGCTTTCAGCGCTGGCTGCTGGAGGAATTTGAAGATCAGGGCGAAACGGTGATGTTTGCCCCCGGCGCGCCCTTCTATGAGACCCCAGGCAAGGGAATCAATGAGGTGCGCATTGCCTATGTGCTGGAGGAAGATCAGCTGCGCCGTGCAATCGGGCTGCTGGGAAAGGGCATTGCCCGCTACCGCAGTGAGGTTATGGGTCTGTAATAAAAAATCGCTGCCGCAGGGAAAGCAAACCTGCGGCAGTTTTCTATACATTGAGAATAGATTATTTTCTGACGGGGAAAATAATCCCGCCAAACCCCCGGTTTATCTTGACAAAGTGGCCGCAGCGGTGGTAAAATGGCCGCAGTATCGCAGTGAACGGAAATAGTAGCGGCGTGCGACCCATCAGAGAGCCGGGGCCATCGGCTGGAAGCCCGGGCAGGGGAGTGCCGGGAATGTGCGTCCGGGAGCGGTCAAGTGCATAGCAAGTGATAAATGAGAGTGGAACCGCGGATGACCCGCCTCTTGTGTTCAGGACACAAGGGGCGTTTTTTATTCAGTCAACAGGAGGAAAAAGCCATGTATCTTTATAATTCCCTTTCCCATAAAAAGGAACTGTTTGTTCCTAACCACCCGGATGTGGTGAAAATGTACACCTGCGGCCCAACGGTCTACCATTATGCCCACATCGGCAACCTGCGCACCTATATCATGGAGGATGTGCTTGAAAAGGCTCTGCGCTACGAGGGCTATCATGTCCGCCGGGTCATGAACATCACGGATGTGGGCCATCTGGCCTCCGATGCCGACACCGGCGAGGATAAAATGCTCAAGGGCGCCCGCCGGGAGCATAAGACCGTCATGGAGATCGCCCAATATTATACCGATGCTTTCTTTGCAGATTGCCGGAAGCTGAATATCCGGCGGCCGGATGTGGTGGAGCCTGCCACCAACTGCATCGCGGAATACATTCACATGGTGCAGACGCTGCTGGAGCGGGGCCACGCGTATCTGGCCGGGGGCAATGTGTATTTTGACACCTCCACACTGGCGCAGTACTATGTTTTTGGCGAGCATGAGGAGGAAAATCTGGAAGTCGGCGTCCGGGACGGCGTGGAGGAAGATACCAATAAGCGTAACCGTAATGATTTCGTTCTGTGGTTCACCAAATCCAAGTTCGAGGATCAGGCTCTGAAATGGGACTCGCCATGGGGCGTTGGCTATCCCGGCTGGCACATTGAATGCTCCTGCATCTCCATGAAACACCTGGGGGAGGATCTGGATATCCATGCCGGCGGCATTGACAATGCTTTCCCCCATCATACCAATGAAATTGCCCAGTCGGAAAGCTATCTGGGCCACAAATGGTGCAATTACTGGTTCCATGTCCACCATCTGAACACGGAAGGTGGGAAGATGAGCAAGTCCAAGGGAGAATTTCTCACCGTCTCTCTGCTGGAACAGAAGGGCTATGACCCCATGGCCTACCGACTGTTCTGCCTGCAGAGCCATTACCGCCGCAATCTGGTGTTTTCCTGGGAAAATCTGGATAATGCCGTTGCGGCCTATGATAAGCTGATCGCAAAAATTGCGGCACTGAAGCAGGAGGGTACCGTGGAACCGGAGGCCCTTTCCCGGCTGCGGGAGCGGTTTACCAATGCCCTCAACGCAGATCTCAACACATCTCTGGCGGTGACGGCGCTGTATGATGTACTCAAGGCGGGGTGCAGCGATGCCACCCGGCTGGCTGCCATCGAAGAATTTGACACGGTGCTGGGCCTGAACCTGCTTTCCGCTGCCGCCGCCCTGCGGGAAAAGCAGGCCCGGGAGGAATCGGTGCAGGCCGATCCTGAGATCGACGGGCTGATTGCCGCCCGGACACAGGCCAAGAAGGAGAAAAACTGGGCAGAAGCTGACCGCATCCGGGTTGCGCTGAAGGCCCGGGGAATCGAGATCATCGATACCCCGCAGGGCACCAAATGGAGAAAAGTATGAAGCTGCTGATTTTGGACGGAAACTCCGTTATCAACCGGGCCTACTTCGGAGTGAAACCGCTGACCACCCGGGACGGGCTGTATACCCACGCCATTTACGGTTTTCTGAACATTCTCGAGCGAATGGAGCGGGAAGAGCAGCCGGAGGCGGTGTGCGTCGCCTTCGACCTGCACGGCCCCACCTTCCGCCACCTGAAATATGACGGCTACAAGGCCACCCGCCACGGTATGCCGGAGGAGCTGGCCATGCAGATGCCCGTCATGAAGGATGTGCTACGGGCCATGAACATCCCCATTTACGAATGTCAGGGCTGGGAAGCCGATGATGTGATCGGCACCGTGGGAAAAATCTGCTCCGCCAACGGCTGGGAGTGCGTGGTGGTCACCGGTGACCGGGACAGTTTGCAGCTGATCGATGAAAATGTGCATATCAAGCTGGTGGTCACAAAGAGCGGCCAGACCGGTGCCACGCTGTACACCCGGGAGGTTTTCCTGCAGGAGTACGGCTTTGAGCCCAGAAAGTTGATCGACCTGAAGGCCCTCATGGGCGACAGCTCCGATAATATCCCCGGTGTTGCCGGCGTGGGACAGAAGACGGCTACGGATCTTCTGCATCGCTTCGGCTCGCTGGATGGGGTATATGCCCATCTGGAGGATCCTTCCATCCGGCCAAAGCTGCGTGAAAAGCTGGAAGCCGGGCGGGACAGCGCCCGCCTTTCCTATGAGCTGGCCACCATCGTGCCAGAGGCACCCATCGATTTTGCGCCGGAGGATGCCATTGTCCGGCCATACCAGAAGCCTTGGTTGTATGCCCTGTTCCAGAAGCTGGAATTTGTCAAGCTGATCGATAAATACGGCCTGCGTGGCGCAGCGGAGGAGGCAATTGCCCCGAAAAAAGCGCAGTTTGCCCCGCTGCCTGCCGTCACGGAGCCCCCGGCGCCAGATCTGGGCTGCGCGGTGTATCCGGCAGCGGACGGCAGTGTGGGCCTTGCATGGGAGCAGGGGGTGTATGTGCTGACCCCGCTGGAAGCGCAGATGCAGACGCATCTTCTGTGCAACCGCAGGGGCTGTGTCTGCCATGACCTGAAAACCGTGCTGCACCGGCTGGACGAGCTGGGCATGGAGCATGGCGAATTTGACTTCGACACGGCACTGGCCGCCTATGATCTCAACCCCTCCCAGTCGGAATATCCCGTTTCCAAGCTGGCCACCACCTTCCTCGGTTGCAGTGTGGACGATGCGGACGCGGCTGCCTGCGCCGAGGCACTGTGGCATTTGCGCCCGGTGCTGGAGGCGGAGCTGGAAAAGCAGGAAATGACCGATCTTTACCGCACGATCGAGCTGCCGTTGTGTCCGGTGCTGTATCGTATGGAGCGGGAGGGTGTGGCCATTGACCGCCGCCAGCTGGAGCAGTTCGGCACCATGCTGGCCCAGCGCATTGACGACTGCGAGCAACTGATCTATGGCTATGCCGGCGGCAGCTTTAATATCAATTCCACCAGACAGCTGGGAGAGCTGCTGTTCGACCGGCTGGGTCTGCCCCCGGTGAAAAAGACCAAAACCGGCTATTCCACCAATGCCGATGTGCTGGAAAAACTGAAAGACCGGCATCCCATCATTCCGGCCATCATGGACTATCGGATGCTGACCAAACTCAAATCTACCTATGCCGATGGCCTGATCCGGGTCATTGGGGAAGACGGACGGATCCACACCACCTTCCAGAATCTTGTCACCGCCACGGGGCGGCTGTCCTCTACGGAGCCCAATCTGCAAAACATTCCCGTCCGCACCGATCTGGGAGCGGAGATCCGCAAAATGTTTGTGCCGAAGCCGGGCTGCGTGCTGGTGGACGCGGATTACAGCCAGATCGAGCTGCGGGTGCTGGCACATATTGCCGATGATACGGTGATGCAGCGGGCCTTTGAAAGCGGGCAGGATATCCACACCGTGACGGCTTCGCAGGTTTTCGGCGTGGAGCCGGAGCAGGTCACGCCTCTGCAGCGTCGCCATGCCAAGGCGGTCAATTTCGGCATTGTCTATGGAATTTCGGAGTTTTCTCTGGCGGAGGATATCGGTGTCTCCCGCTGGGAAGCCCGGGCGTATATTGACAGCTATCTCGATCATTACAGCGGCGTGCGCCGGTATATGAAGCAGGTGGTGCAACAGGCCAGAGATGTGGGCTATACCCGCACCATGTTCGGCAGGCGGCGCTATATTCCGGAGCTGAGCAGCAGCAATTTCAACATCCGACAGGGAGCGGAGCGCATCGCTCTGAACACCCCCATTCAGGGCACGGCGGCAGATCTGATCAAGCTGGCCATGATCCGTGTGGAGCAGGCCCTTCGGCAGGAGGCACCGCAGGCCAGACTGCTTTTGCAGGTACACGATGAACTGATCGTGGAGTGCCCGCAGGAGCAGGCCGATGCCGTTGCGGCGCTGGTCAGCCGGGAAATGGAACAGGTGGCGCAGCTGCATGTGCCCCTGACGGCCGAGGCCAAGATCGGCCGCAGCTGGTACGAGGCGAAATGATGGATATTTTTGAAATGACGGCGGGCCACGTTGAACAGGTTGCGGCACTGGAACGGTGCTGCTTTGCGGACCCCTGGAGCCGGGAGAGCATCGCCTCCGAGCTGGAAAACCCGCTGGCGCTGTGGCTGGTGGCCATGGAAGATGGGCTTCTTGTGGGCTATGTTGGCTCGCAGATCGTGCCGGATGAGGCGGATGTGATGAATCTGGCCGTACAGCCCGGGCAGCGCCGCCGGGGAACGGCCCGCCTGCTGATGGAAAGACTTTTTGAAGAGCTGAAAAACCGGGACGTTCGTACTCTCAAGCTGGAGGTTCGCCCTTCCAATACCGGTGCGGTTGCGCTGTACACGACCCTCGGCTTTACCCAGGCGGGCAGACGGCCCAATTATTACCGCCATCCCAGGGAGGATGCATTCATTCTAGCAAAGGAGCTGTGAAACAATGCCGGCAAAGCATGTCAAGATAAACAAAAAGATCCGGAAAATTGTGTGCATTGTGCTGGCAGTGGGACTGCTGGGTATGCTGGCCGTGGCGGGGCTCAACGGCATTGTGGTGGGAACCGCGTCGGCGCGGATCCTGTCGGAACAGGAAGCTGCCGCGCTGCCGGATGTGGACTGCGTGCTGGTGCTGGGCTGCCTTGTGAAGGATGACGGTGTGCCCAGTGATATGCTCCATGACCGGCTACGGAAGGGGGTAGAGCTGTACCGGCTCGGCGCTGCTCCCAAGCTGCTCATGACCGGCGATCACGGCCGCACGGGGTATGACGAAGTGTATGCCATGAAAACCTATGCCATCGGGCAGGGTGTGCCCTCGGAGGATGTTTTTATGGATCACGCCGGCTTTTCCACCTATGAGAGCATGTACCGCGCCCGGGATGTCTTCGGCGCGAAGCGGATCATCATCGTCACCCAGCGGTATCATCTCTACCGGGCGGTTTACATTGCCCGTTCGCTGGGGCTGGAGGCCTGGGGCGTTCCATCGGATTATAACCGCTATGCCGGGCAGTTTGCCCGGGATGTGCGGGAGGTTCTGGCCCGGGTGAAGGACTTCGGCACCTCCATTTTCCAGCCGGAGCCGACCTATCTGGGGGAGATGATCCCCATTTTCGGGGACGGCAACCTGACCAATGACGAAAAAACGGATTTTACCTGAAAGGGGATACACCCATGAACATACTGGCAATTGAGTCCTCCTGCGATGAAACGGCAGTGGCCATCGTCCGCGATGGCAGGCAGGTTTTGACCGACTGCATCGCTTCACAGGTGGCGCTGCACCGGGAATACGGCGGTGTTGTGCCGGAAATTGCCTCCCGGAAGCATATCGAGGCGATCTACCCCCTTGCGCAGCAGGCACTGGAACAGGCGGGACTGACGAAAGCGCAGATCGATGCCGTGGCCGTGACCTATGCGCCGGGACTGATTGGCGCGGTGTTGGTGGGGGTGAATTTTGCCAAGGCGGCCGCGCTGGCACTGAACCGCCCCCTGATCCCGGTACACCATATCCGGGGGCATATCGCCGCCAATTATCTGGCCTTTCCCCAGCTGGAGCCGCCATTTTTGTGTCTGGTTGTCTCCGGCGGGCACACCATGATCGTGGAGATAAAAACCTACACGCAAATGCACATTCTCGGCACCACCCTCGATGACGCGGCCGGAGAATGCTTTGACAAGGTGGCCCGGGTGCTGGGAATGCCATATCCCGGCGGTGCGGCCCTCGATGCCATGGCCCGGGGCGGGGATGACCGGAAATATGACCTGCCCCGCAGCAGACCCGGCGAAAATCCCTATAATATGAGCTTTTCCGGGCTGAAAACCGCGGCACTGAATTTGATCCACCATGCCCGGCAGGTGGGGCAGGAGCTGGATGTGCCCAGTCTCTGCGCCAGCTTTTCCGCTGCCGTTTCCGACACGCTGGTTCCCAGAATTGTCCGGGCGGTGGAGCAGACCGGCTGCAAAAAAGTGGCGATTGCCGGTGGCGTGGCGGCCAATTCCCGCATCCGGGCGGATATTCTCCGTGCGGTGGAGCAGCTGCACGGCACGGTGTATCTGCCGCCGTTGAAGCTCTGCGGGGATAATGGCGCCATGATCGGTTCCCAGGCGTACTATGAATATCTGGCTGGAAATGTGGCGGATATGAGCCTGAACGCCTATGCCACCAAGTCCATTTTGGGGGAGAAGGTATAATATGATGTTGACGGCGCGTTCGCTGGAAGAACTCTCCTTCCGCAATCTCATGGAAATTTATGCGGAAAGCAATCTGAAAAACGCACAGGAGCTGTGGCCCCGGCTTTCCGAGGGCGAGGGAATTTTGCGGGTAGAGCAGGATTTTTACCGGTACCTGCAGGAGGTGTTTTTCCCCGTGCCCGGGGCAGTGTACTGCATCTGGGAAGAGGCGGGACGCTATATCAGCGCCCTTCGGCTGGAACCATACCGGGATGGACTGCTGGTGGAGGCATTGGAGACCATGCCGCAGTTCCGGCGCATGGGCTATGGCGCAAAAATTTTACGGGCGGCGCAGCAGCTGGCCGGGGAGAAAAAGCTTTATTCCCATGTGGGAAAGCACAACACGGCCTCCCTGCAAACCCATCTGCGCTGCAGCTTTCAGAGAGTGTCGGAGCAGGCGGTATATGTGGATGGCTCCGTCAACAGCTACTGCTGCACCCTCGTCTATGGCGGCAACCTGTGACAAGAGGCCAATTGCGGCCCATCGTTCCCTTCGGTAAGAACCGGGTACCCGGAATGGGCGACAAGGGGCGTCAGGGATGCCGTCCACTAGGGATACGCGATTGAACCCGGGGTATCGCCGCGACACCCATATAAATAATTTGCAGCACACGGAAAACCGTGTGCTGCTGCTTTTTTTATTCTGCGCACAGATCTGCCAGCGTGAAGGGAATGACCTGTCCCAGCTCCTGGATGGACAGCTCAATCTGACAGCCGATCTTTCCTGCACTGAAGAAAACCGTGTTCCAGTCCTCGGCGGAGCAGTCGATCACCGTTGTAAACTGCTTTTTCATCCCGATGGGGGAGCAGCCGCCGTGAATGTAGCCCGTCAGGGGCAGAAGCTCCCGACTGCGCACCATCTCGATGCTCTTTTCGCCAACGGCTTTTGCCGCCTTTTTCAGCTCCAGCTCCCGGCAGACGGGCACGGCGAACACATAATGCTGCCCGGAATGGCCCACGGTCACAAGGGTTTTGAACACCTGCTCCGGCGGCATCCCTAGTGCAGCAGCGATTTCCATCCCGTTTGTCGCTTCCGTACCGGGATAATGGGCCCGGCAGGGAAGCTTCTTCTGCTGCAGGATCCGCATGACATTGGTCTTTTCTTCCTTTTTCATCAACATCGCTCCTTTACACCAGTATAGCACAATTCCGGCGTGTCCGCAAGATTTGTGAAATTTTTATTACATTTTTCACAGAACCTTGACTTTGGGGAAAAATGGAGTATAGTTAGGATAAAAGAATTAGCACTCTTGAGCTGAGAGTGCTAAAATGAAAGGAAGGATGGCTATGACACTGAATAATTATACCCAGAAGTCTCTGGAAGCTGTCCAGAGCGCACAGGCACTGGCTGTGCAGAATTCTCACCAGCAGCTTGCGCAGGTGCATCTTCTGCTGGCACTGTTGCAACAGGAAGGCGGTCTTGTGCCGCAGTTGCTTCGGAAAATGGATGTGACCGTAGAGAGTCTGGAGGCGGCAGCCAATGCACAGCTTCGCCGCATTCCCGCCGTCAGCGGCAGCCGGGAGGCAGACCGCATTTATATTACCGCCGACGTGGATGCCACACTCAATGCCGCCGAGGCGCAGGCAAAGAGTATGAAAGATTCCTATATTTCCGTGGAGCATCTGTTCCTGGCTCTGGTGGAAACGGCCCGGGACGGGGTGAAGGAGCTTTTTGCCACCTACCGCATCACCAAGGAGGGGGTGCTGCAGGCACTGCAAAGTGTCCGTGGCAACCAGCGGGTGACAACGGATAATCCCGAAGGCACCTATGACGCGCTGGAAAAGTACGGCACGGATCTGGTCAAACGGGCCCGGGAGCAGAAGCAGGATCCGGTGATCGGCCGTGATGAGGAGATCCGCAATGTGATCCGCATTCTCTCCCGCAAAACGAAGAATAACCCGGTGCTGATCGGTGAGCCCGGCGTGGGCAAGACGGCCATTGCCGAGGGGCTTGCCCAGCGGATCGTCAAGAAGGACGTGCCCCGGCAGCTGCAGGATAAGACCATTTTCTCTCTGGATATGGGCGCACTGATCGCCGGTGCCAAGTACCGTGGCGAGTTTGAAGAGCGGCTCAAGGCTGTGCTGAACGAAGTCCGGCAGTCCGATGGGAAAATCATCCTCTTCATCGATGAGCTGCATACCATTGTCGGCGCCGGAAAGACCGAGGGCAGCATGGATGCCGGCAACCTGCTCAAGCCCATGCTGGCCCGGGGCGAGCTGCACTGCATCGGTGCCACCACGCTGGATGAATAC
>CAZMBL010000014.1:0-32109 GCA_964564605.1 uncultured Oscillospiraceae bacterium | reverse complement strand
GCAGCTCGCCGGCGATCTTGTACATGTTGGGGATCATCAGCAGCAGACCCTGGGAGGCGGTGTAAGTGGTAGTCAGGGCACCGGCGGCCAGAGAGCCGTGAACGGTACCGGCAGCACCGGCCTCGGACTGCATCTCCACGACCTTGACGGTGTCACCGAAGATGTTCTTCCGGCCGGCGGCAGACCACTGGTCAACATTGTCCGCCATGGGGCTGGAGGGGGTGATGGGATAGATGCCAGCGACCTCGGTAAAGGCGTAGCTGACGTGGGCGGCAGCGGTATTGCCGTCCATGGTTTTGAATTTTCTAGCCAAAATGAAGTACCTCCTAAAGTAATTCAGTTTTTGTCTGGTACATCATAGCACGAAATCCCGGTTTTGTAAAGTCATAAACGCCTCAAGATTGGGAAAAACCGTGGAAAATGCCGAAAGAAAAGGGTTGGTGAAAGCAGGGTCTTCCTGCTTAGATGACAATTCTCGGATGAAATACGGTACGAATGCAGTCTTTCAGGGTATTCTTATCCGAACCGGCAAATAATTGTGCCAATTTTCATGGCGGAATACTTGTGTTTTTACTTGAAATCGAGTATCATAGATGCAAACCATGAGAAAAGAGGCTGGGTTATGATTTGCAGCATCCAGACACTGGGCATTACCGGCATCACCGGCAGCCGTGTATCGGCTGAATGCTATATTTCCAACGGCCTGCCCGGGTTCGACATTGTCGGCCTGCCGGACGCAATGGTCAAGGAGGCCCGGGAACGGGTTCGGGCCGCCGCGAAAAATTCCGGGCTTACCTTTCCCAGCAGCCGCATCACCGTCAATCTGGCTCCGGCCAATCTGAAAAAGGCGGGAACGCACTACGATCTGCCTATTCTGCTGAGTATCCTGTGTGCGGCAGGAAGCGTGCGCAAGCCTCACCACGGCAGCGCTTTTCTTGGAGAAGTGGGGCTCGACGGCACAGTGCGTCCCGTCTCCGGCGTGTTGCCCATGGCGCTGGCCGCCCGGCAGGCCGGCATTGAAGTGCTGTTCGTCCCGGCGGAAAACGCGCCGGAGGCCACCCTCGCCCGTGGCCCCATGATCATACCCATTCAGAATATCCGCCAGCTGGCCGCCGGACTCAACGGCGAAACAGAGCTGCCTGCCCAGCCGGAGTGGATTCCCAGTCCCGCGCAGCAGGCCGGGCTGGATTTCAAAGATGTACTGGGGCAGGAAAATGTGAAGCGGGCGCTGGAGGTTGCGGCCGCCGGCAGCCACAATGTGTTGCTGATCGGCCCGCCCGGTTCGGGCAAGAGTATGCTCAGCAAGCGGCTTCCCTCCATTTTGCCGGATATGACATGGGAAGAATCCCTGGAAATCACCCAGATCCACTCTGTGATGGGTCTTCTGACCGCCCGGGAACCGCTGGTGACCCGCAGGCCCTTCCGCAGCCCCCACCACACCATCTCCAATGCGGGGCTGGTGGGCGGCGGCTCCAATCCCAAGCCCGGCGAAATCTCCATGAGCCACAAGGGCGTGCTGTTTCTCGATGAGCTGCCGGAATTTCGCAAAGACACGCTGGATCTGATGCGCCAACCGCTGGAGGACGGTACCGTGACCATTTCCCGTGTCTCCGGTGCGGTGACCTACCCGGCGGAATTTATGATGGTTTGTGCCATGAACCCCTGCAAATGCGGCTGGTACGGCGATCCCTCCGGCCGCTGCACCTGCACGGAGCGTTCGGTGCATGAATACCGCAGCCGCATCTCCGGCCCCCTGCTGGATCGGATCGACATTGTGGTGGAGGTTCCTGCGGTACATTTTGAAGAGCTGCGCACACGGGCCGAGGCAGAGCCCTCCGCCGCTATCAAGCAGCGGGTGGATGCCGCCCGGCAAATCCAGAATCGCCGTTTCGCCGCCTGCGCCGGAAAATGCAACGCCCGCATGGGTCCGGACGAAATGCGCCGCTTCTGCGCGCTGGACGAAACGGCCGCCGCGCTGATGAAGCAGGCCTTTGACACCATGGGCCTGACGGCCCGCAGCTATGACCGGATCGTTCGTGTGGCTCGCACCGTTGCGGATCTGGACGGAAGTGAGGCAATCGAGCCCCGGCATATTGCCGAGGCCATCCAGTACCGGGCCGTCAATCTTGGAAATCGATAAAATTGCCATCGGCAATTCCATTGGAAAGGAAAGCAATATGAAGGAAATTTTTCTGCTGAAGCTGGGGGAAATTGTGCTCAAGGGAGCCAACAAGCGCCAGTTTGAGAATCGGCTGCGGGCCAATGTGCGCCGCAGGATGAAGCAATTCGGTGAATTCGATGTGTATCTGATGCAATCGACCATTTATGTTGAGCCCATGGATGAAGGCTGTGATGTGGACGGTGCGTGGGAAGCCTGCCGGAGCATTTTCGGGCTGGTATCTCTGTGCCGCTGCCGTCCCTGCGAAAAGGATCTCGACGCCATTTTTCAGTCCATCGAAGCATATCTGGGGGACGATCTGGACTGCGCAAAAAGCTTCAAGGTGGAATCGAAGCGTTCGGACAAGCGCTTCCCCCTGAACTCCATCGCCATTTCGCAGGAGATCGGTGGCCGTCTGGCCGAGGCGCACCCCCATGTGAAGGTGGACGTGCATCACCCGGACTACACTGTTTTTGTGGAAATCCGTGATCTGGCTGCCTATGTCCACGGCCCGGCGGAGCCCGGTGCGGGAGGACTGCCCACCGGCGTCGGCGGAAGGGCCATGTGTCTGCTCTCCGGCGGCATCGACTCCCCTGTTGCCGCGTATATGATCGCCAAGCGGGGTGTGGAAATTGAAGCGGTGCATTTCTTCTCCTATCCCTACACCTCTCAGCTGGCGAAGGACAAGGTTCTGGAGCTGGCACGTCTTGTCACCCGCTACTGCGGGCGGATGACGGTGAATGTGGTACCCTTC
Organism: uncultured Oscillospiraceae bacterium; assembly: GCA_964564605.1. Lineage (GTDB taxonomy): Bacteria > Bacillota > Clostridia > Oscillospirales > Oscillospiraceae > Faecousia. The sequence continues at coordinate 29,197 of CAZMBL010000014.1, read as the reverse complement.
ACGGAAATTCAGGAGGCCATCCGGGACAACTGCCCGGAGGAGTATTTCACCCTGATCATGCGACGGTTCATGATGGAGATCTCCCAGCGCATTGCCCGGGAGCATGGCTGCGGCGCCCTGATCACCGGCGAAAATCTGGGGCAGGTGGCATCGCAGACCATGGAAGCCATGACCGTCACCGGTGCGGTGGTGGAGCTGCCGATTTTCATGCCCCTGATCGGCATGGACAAGGAAGAGATCGTCACCATCGCCCGCCGCATCGGCACGCTGGACACCTCCATTTTGCCCTATGAGGACTGCTGCACCGTGTTTACGCCCAGGCACCCGAAAACGAAGCCCACCCTCCCCCAACTGGTGCAGGCGGAGCGAAAGCTTGACCGGGAGGCTCTGATGGAGCGGGCGCTGGCCGGAGTTGAAAAGCTGGTGGTGAAATATGATGACGAAGCTCTGCTGTGACACACTGGCGGCGCTGGCGGGCAAGACCCTAGCCACGGCGGAAAGCTGCACCGGCGGACTGCTGGGCGCTTCCCTGACGGCTGTACCCGGTGCGTCCCGGGTGTACAAAGGCGGCATCATCAGCTACTGGAGCCTGATCAAAGCAAAGCTTCTGGATGTCAGCGAGGATGATCTGCAAAATCTGGGCCCCGTCTCCCCGGAAGTGGCCCGGCAGATGGCCGAAGGGGCCCGGAACGCGCTGGAAACAGACTATGCCCTGTCCGTTACAGGTCTTGCCGGGCCGAAGGGAGACGGCTTCGGTCGCCCGGTTGGCACGGTGTTTATCGGTCTTGCCGGAGATTCCGGCACCGAGGTAGAAGAATTTCATTTCGCCGGAGATCGGGACACCGTTCGAGCGCAGGCCGCCGAGGAAGCGCTACGGATGCTTCTGAGCCGGCTGCGTGGATAAGTACAACGCAAAAGCAGCGTGCCGACCGGCGCGCTGCTTTTTATTATTATGTTACAGAGGGAGCCATTGGGAAACGCTAACGTTATGTGTGCGTCAGCGTCCACTGGGCCAGCGTGGGAAGCACACGAAGATTGCGCAGGAAGATAGAGTAGACCTCCCGCTTGGGCAACGGACAGAAGGTGCAGCCGATTTCAATGGTCAGAGACGGAATTTCCAGTGCATCCATACACCAGTCCTTGTATCCCGCCGCATCCAGGCCGGTCTGGCCGTCCATCCGGTAGCCGGTGACGCCCGCCACCGCGTGGCCGAGGGAGGCAGACTCCCGGTTGACGACTTCCTTGCTGCCGTACTCATAATAGATGACGCTGCTGGTGGAATGGTAGCTGATGGTCACATCCGGCTGAAGGGTCAGGGTGTAATCCCGCAGGGCCGCGGCCTCCGCCGCGCTGAAGGGGGCTTCGCCCTTATACCGCTCCGAAGAGGGGGCGCCACGGGAGTTGGTGATATCCCATGCGGCATCGAAATTCCGGTTCAGATCCACACCGAGGCCGTTGGCCTTCCATGTAGCGGCATACTCCTGGGCCGTATAGCTCGTATTGCCCTTTTTCCTGTCGGTGTTATAAATGCTCAGCTGCTCTTCGGTCATATTGCCTGTCTGGGCCAGCGTCACACCATCGGGGTTAAGCATGGGAATGATGTGGAAACAGACATCCTCGCACCCGGCCATGCCATGGCTGAGCCAGTAGTCCACCATGGCCATTACCGCCCATGTGGTCATATGTTCCCGGGCGTGAATGGCCGCCTGAATCAGCACATGGTGGGAAGCATTGGGATCGCCCACCTTCATAAGGGTCAGATCCCGCCCCAGTTCGCTGGTTCCGATGGAGCCAACCTGCAAAAGATCGGGATAGGTGGCAGCCAGCGTAGCAATATCCAGCTGCATCTGCTCATAGGTATAGGTATCGGTCACCTTCACCACAGTCAAAAGATCACCAGGATCCCACTGGGACTCCGGCGCCAGATACTCGGAGAGGACGTAGCCCTGCACGCCATCGTACTCCACAAGGGCGAACTTTTCATACCAGCCCATCAGAATGACCGTCTCCCCTGCCCGGATCTTGCCGATCTCCTTGCCGTTGACATAGGGTGTTTTACGGAAGGTAATATAGTTGGAACAGTTGGCATACCACACCGACACCACAGCCGGGTCAAAAGCGGTGTTATCGGAATAGCTGTCCTTATCGGAAAAGTGCCACCACTCGGCATAGTAGGCGGAAAAGCCAGCTTTTTTCATGGCATTTTGCAAAATGAGGGCGTTGTTTTTCTGTTCCGGGGTACAGTCGGTGTAATCCCGGTCGCCCTGGACGCTGAACACATCATAGTCCGAGGGCATATCCAGCTCGTTGCCCTGCGCATCCACCAGCGTTACATCCACGGTATCGCCCTGGGTATGGGCACTGGGATCTTTGGCAGGGTTATTGACATAGGCCTCATCCGGGTGGGCCTCCCAGAGAATATACTGTGCCCCGATGGGACGGAAAGCATCCCAGATTTTCAGGCTGTAGCCCTGCTCGCGCAGCTGCTCCTGCACTTTGAGCAGCTTCTTCACCGTACCATAGCGCAGATAGGCATCCTGAAAATCATAGACAGTCTTTCCGGTATAGTTATTTTCTGAAGCGTAGCGCAGCTCCACCACGATATCCGGGATATAATCGGCCACACGGACAAGCAGATTATTCCTGGAAGAGGTCTGCTGCTGTTGCTGCTGATCCTCATTGGGCTTGGTAGCCGTGGAGGGTTTAACAGTTGTGGGCGTGACGGTGGTAGTCGGTGCCACAGTGGTTGATGTTTCGGTGGTAGGCGGTACCGTAGTGGGCGTTTGGGTCGTGGGCGGTACCGTGGTAGGCGTTTGGGTCGTGGGCGGTACCGTGGTAGGGAGCGGCGTGGTGGGATGGGTGGTGTCATCCGGAAGATATGTGTCGCCCTGGGTGGGCGCTGCGGTAGTACCGGTACTGCCCGGTGTGGAAGCAAAGGGATCTTTTACGCATCCGGCCAGCGCCAGAAGCAGGGAGATTGTCAGCAGAAGCGAAATTGTACGTTTCATATGTCTGTTTGACTGCCCGAAAATGGGCTCAGCCTTCCTCTATGTTTTCCTTTTTAGCTTTTCTGCGAAGGTTCCACGCCTGCCGTCTGCGGGCATGGCGCATTTTCAAATGGGATTGCAGCTCCGGCGGCTGAGGCAAAAGCTTTTCCGGGGAAATAGTGCGTTTTTCAAGCCGTTTGGCCGTCAGTTCGCGAATCAGGGTATACAGCACGGAGGCAATCGGCACCATAAACAGCATACCGACCACGCCAAACAAGCTGCCGCCAACGGTCACCGCCAGCAGCACCCACATGCCTGGCAGGCCAATCGAGCTGCCCACCACTCTGGGGTAGATCACATTGTTTTCAAACTGCTGGATGATCAGGAACATGATCACAAAGGTGACCGCCTGCATGGGATCGTTGACCAGAATCAGGAAGCCGCCGAGAATACATCCGGCAAAGGCACCCACCACGGGGATCAGCGCTGTGACACAGATAACAAGGCAGATCAGCGGAATATAGGGCATCCGGAAAATCGCCATAGCCACCACAAACAGCAGCGCCAGAATGATCGCTTCCAGACACTGCCCCGTCAGAAAATTGGAGAAGGAGCTGTTGGTCATGCGAAGAATGCGCACCGTCTCATCGCAGACACGCTCCGGCAGAACAGAATAGCCCAACCGCCGGGCCTGCCGGGCCAGTACATCCTTGTTGCTGAGGCAATAGAAGGCGAATACAATGCTGATAACAAGACTGACAGCCGTGCTGGCCAGACTGCCGACGGCGGAAAAAGCGCTGTTGAGTATCGAGGCCAGACTGTTGCCCACGGTGCTGACCACCTTCTCGATCAGGGTTGACCAGTCCAGCTTTTCAAGACCGATATTTTCTGTAACCCAGGCCATGACCTCCGGCCGTTCCTCCAGAAAACCCAGAACCAGTTGTTCCAGATTTTCGAAAAACGCGGGAAGCTGGGCAAACAGGGTTTCCAGCGTCTCATTGAGCTGCGGGATCAGCAGCATGACAATGGCCGCGATCACCAGCGCAATAGCAATCACCGTCAGCACGATGGCCAACGCCCGGCGCACGGAAGGCGATGGCACCTTCACCAGCATCCGCTCAAAGGCCCGCATGGGCACATTCATCACAAAAGCCAGTGCCGCACCGATGACGAAGGGTGTGAGCATGTCGCTGAAAAAACTCCAGACCTTTTTCACCCGTTCCTCTTCGTGCAGCAGCCAGTAGAGCACAATGCAGCCTGCCGCCGCAAGGAAAATCCGAAGGATGCTCTTTTTATTGATTTCCAAAGCCAATTCCCCCTTTTTTTCTCTATTATAGCGGATTTGAACTCCAATGTCCAGTTCTCAATTGTAAAATCTATTTTAACCCGGGCCTGCCCATCTGTCAAGAACGCATATTCTCCCCTTCCGGCGCATAGGTTTTTCCGGAAGACACAGCATCGGGAGGAATGGCTATGACGGATACCATTGAGGACAGAGCCTGCGCACTGGCTGTGTACATGATCGAAACCGGCGCGACCGTCCGGGCCGCCGCAAAACACTTCGGCATTTCCAAATCCACCGTCCACAAGGATCTGCAGCAGCGGCTGCCCCGGTGCAATCCGGCTCTGTATGAAGCCGTTCGGGTGGTGCTGGAGCGGAACAAACTGGAGCGTCACATTCGCGGCGGACTGGCCACACGGCGCAAATATAAGGGAAGCTGAGTCCGTTGGTGGGAAGGGCCGCCGCAAACGCAGCGGCCCCGGCTTTACAGATCGTCCACATCCTGCACCGGCAGATCCACCTCCCCGGTGGGACGGCCGGTATAGCTGCCGAAGGGATCGGTATTGATGCTGCCCGGCAGCACAAGATCCAGTCGCCGCAGCAAATCTTTGGGCAGCTGCGTCTTTTTCCGCTTTTTGGTTTTCAACGTATCACCTCCGGAAGTATTATCCGCTGATTTTAGCAGATAAATCCGAAAAAACAGTTGCCGTTTTCCGTATTTTCCTGTATGATATGGGTATACCATGTTCCTACAGGAGGTTATGTCATGTATCAACGAAGCTACAATTTTTCCGCCGGCCCGGCCACCATGCCGGTACCCGTACTGGAGGAAATTCGCGATGAAATGCTCAACTACCGTGGCAGCGGCATGAGCGTGATGGAAATGTCCCACCGCTCCGCCGTGTTCCAGCAGATCTGTGACGAGGCCGTGGCCGATCTGCGCAAGCTGATGGGCATTCCGGACAATTACAAAGTTCTCTTCATTCAGGGAGGCGCAACGCTGCAGTTTTCCATGCTGCCCATGAACCTGCTGAAAAACGGTGTGGCCGATTACATTGTGACCGGCGCATGGAGCAAAAAGGCTTACCAGGAAGCGAAAAAGTTCGGAGATATCGCCTGCGTGGCCACCTCGGAGGATCGCAATTACGCCTATCTTCCCGATTGCTCCGATCTTCCCATCCGGGAGAACGCGGACTATGTCTACATCTGCGAAAATGAGACCATCCACGGAACCACCTTCCAGACACTGCCCAACACCAGGGGAAAGGTGCTTGTCTCCGATCAGAGTTCCATGTTCCTGTCTGCCCCCTGCAACGTCAGCGATTACGGCGTGATCTATGCGGGTGTGCAGAAAAATGTGGGCCCTGCGGGCATGTCCATCGTCATCATCCGGGAGGATTTGATCCGCTCCGATCTGGATCCCAGGACGCCGGTCTATCTGCGCTATGACACCCACGCCTCGGCCGGTTCCATGTACAATACCCCCAACTGCTGGGCCATCTATGTGTGCGGAAAGGTGTTCCGATATCTTCTGAACAACGGCGGACTGGAGGCTATGGCCGCTTACAATGAAAAGAAGGCGAAGGTGCTCTATGATTATCTTGACAGCTCCAGCCTGTTCCACGGTACGGTGGACAAGCCCTACCGCTCGCTGATGAACGTGCCCTTTGTCACCGGCCGCAAGGAACTGGATGCGCAGGTAGTCGCCTACACCAAAGCCGCCGGGTTCGACAATCTGAAGGGGCACAAGTCCGTGGGCGGTCTGCGGGCCTCGATCTACAACGCCATGCCCATTGAAGGGGTGCAGGCCCTTGTTTCCTGCCTGCAGCAGTTCGAAAAAGAGCATACATAAGGAGGACTAGCCATGAAAATTCTGGTAACCGATGGTGCTGATCGTTCCGCCCTGCAAAAGCTGCGGGAAATGGGTCACGAAGTCACGGAACAGTTCTATCCTCCCGAAGAGCTGGGGGCGGCTCTGCGGGCATTTGACGCCGTGGTGGTGCGCTCCGCAACAAAAATCCGCCGGGCTCAGCTGGAGCAGGCCCGGGGCGGCCGGCTGAAGCTGATCATTCGCGGCGGTGTGGGTGTGGATAACATCGATGTTGCCGATGCCGAGGCTATGGGTATTGCCGTGCGCAACACCCCCAACGCCTCCTCCAACGCCGTGGCAGAACTGGCCATCGGGCTGATGTTCTCCTGCGCGCGCTACATTTCCGTGGCCGGGAATACCATGCGGCAGGGAAAATGGGAGAAAAAAGCCTACTCCAAGGGTTTCGAGCTGGGGGGCAAGACGCTGGGTGTCATCGGCTATGGCCGCATCGGTAGCCGGATCGGTCAGCTGGCACAGGGACTGGGGATGCAGGTTGTGGCCTACCAGCGCCACCCGAAACCGGAGCTGGAAAGCCATACCATGCGCTTCGTTTCCCTCGATGAACTGTTCGCCGTCTCCGATATCATTGCCCTGTCCACCCCCGCCCTGGGGCAGCCGGTGATCCATGCCGACTCCATCGCAAAAATGAAGGACGGTGTGGTGATCATCAACACCTCCCGTGGTGCCAACATCGATGAAGAAGCCCTTCTCGACGCCCTGAATAGTGGCAAGGTTCGTGCCGCCGGACTGGATGTCTGGCAGCAGGAGCCCACCACCAACGAGTCTCTTTCCCGGCACAGTGCCGTTTCTGCTCTGCCCCACATCGGTGCGTCCACAGTAGAAGCACAGCAGCGCATCGGGGAAGAAATCGTTGCCATAGTGCGGGAATTTTCCTGATGTTTGAGATCACCCTGCTTGCCATGGGCAAGCTGAAAGAAAAGTTCTATACTCAGGCCAGCGCCGAATACGCCAAGCGTTTGGCAGGCACCTGCCGGTTCCGTCTTGTGGAGCTGCCGGAGGTTCGCCTGCCGGAGAGCCCCTCCCCTGCCGAAATTTCGGCAGGGCTGGAAAAGGAGGCGGATGCCATCTTCGCCCATATCCCCAAGGGTGCATGGCTGTGCGTGTTCACGCCGGAGGGGCGGATGCTGTCCAGCGAGGACTTTGCGCGGCGGATGGCGCAGGTGAAGCTCAGCGGAAAAAGCAGTGCCTGCTTTGTCATTGGCTCCTCCTTTGGCATGGCCCCCCGGGTGAAGGCCGCGGCGGATCTGTCCCTTTCCATGGGGCCGATGACGTTTCCCCACCATCTGGCTCGGGTCATGGTGCTTGAGCAGCTCTATCGGGCCGAGGCCATCCAGTCCGGCAGCCGATACCATAAATAAGAGAAACCGGAGGAATAATCCTCCGGTTTTTATTCACTCTTCCAGCAGGCAGACCGCATGGCAGGAAATGCCCTGCAAGCTTCCCGTAAAGCCGAGGCCCTCCTCCGTGGTGGCCTTGACATTGACCCGGGACACATCCAGAGCCAGCGCGGCGGCAATATTTTTCATCATCTGCGGGATATGTCCTTTCAGCTTCGGCTGCTGGGCAATGACCGTCACATCCACATTGCCCACCCGGTAGCCGCAATCGGTCACGATTTTCCCCACACGCCGCAACAGCTCCATGGAGTCCGCCCCCAAAAAGGCCGGATCGGTATCGGGAAAATGGTAGCCGATGTCCCGCTGCCCGGCAGCGCCGAGGAGAGCATCCATCACCGCATGCAGCACCACATCCGCATCGCTGTGGCCCAGAAGTCCCAGTTCATACTCGATCTTCACGCCCCCCAGCACCAGCGCCCGCTCCGGGGCAAAGCGGTGAACATCGTATCCGTGTCCGATTCTCATACATCCTCCAGCAAAAGCCGCGCGACGGAAAGATCCATAGCGGTGGTAATTTTGATATTGCGCTCGTCTCCGGGGACGATCCGCACGGATGCCCCCAGCAGCTCTACGGCGGAGCAGTCGTCGGTGATCTTTGCGCCGTCCCGTCTGGCTCTGGCCAGCGCACCCCGCAGCAGGTCAAAATCGAACACCTGCGGGGTCTGCACCGCCTGCAATGTGTCCCGCTGGGGAGTATGCTCCACGAGACCGCCCCGCACCACCTTGATGGTATCCTTCACCGGGATGGCCGGCGCCGCCGCTCCATAGGTATTGGCCGCGCGCACCACCCGGTCGATCAGCAGCCAGTCGGCAAAGGGGCGCGCCCCATCGTGTACAGCCACCAGCCGCACCCGGCCGGACAGGGCATTGAGTCCCATCGAAACCGACTCGTCCCGGCTGCTGCCGCCCACAACAACGGCACGAACCTTGTCAAATCCATGGCACAGATCCATGATCGGCACGATCAGATCCTGCCGCGTGACGATTACGATCTCCCGGATGGCATCGCACTGCTGAAACTGCCGTACCGTGCGCACCACCATAGGCTCGCCGCCCAGCTCGGCCATGACCTTGTCAATCCCGCCCATGCGGGAGGCGTTCCCGGCCGCCACGATCACCGCGCCGCAGTATTTCAGCTTCAGCACGCGGCGCACCGGGCGGGTAACGGTCGTTAAATTCATGCTCACAGCTCCTTCACCAGTTGTTTGAAGTGGGCCCCCCGAACCATAAAATTCTTGAACTGGTCAAATGCGGCGCTGGCCGGGCTCATGAGTACCACATCCCCCTCCACCGCATCCCGGGCGGCGGCGAACACGGCACTGTCGAAATCGCCGCAGTCTTCAATTTCCGGGAAACCCGGGCGATATTCCGGGCATTTTTCCACGGCGGTACGGATTTTGGCCCCCGTTGCGCCGCCGAGGTACAGCTTTTTCACATGGGCGCAGATTTCCGGGCCCAGAACATCATAGGGAATTTTCTTGTCATAGCCACCGGCGATCAGCAGCACCTTCTCCCGGAAACTGCGAAGTCCGGCGATGGTGCGGCTGGGAGAAGACGCAATGGAGTCATTATAATAGCGAACCCCGTCCTTCACCCGAACCAGCTCAATCCGATGCTCCACACCACCGAAGGTGCGGGCGACCTGCCGGATCTGCTCGTCGGACACAAGTCCCTCCACCGCGGCGATGGCCGCCATGTAATTTTCCACATTGTGAACGCCGGGCAGGAGAATATCCCCGGTGTCCAGTACCGCTTCCCCGCCCCGCAGAATCGTACTACCCTGCAATCGCACATGAACATTTTTCCCCTGCCGGGAAAAGAAACGGGTCTCGCCGTTGCCGCCCATGGCGGCGGTAATGGCATTGTCGGCATTGAGAATGAGAAGATCGCCGGGCTGCTGATAGCGGAAAATATTCCGCTTGGCATCCACATATTCATCCATATCCCGGTGAACATCCAGATGATTGGGGGCCAGGTTGGTGATCACGGCCCGGTTGGGGCGGCAGTGCATATCCTGCAGCTGGAAGGAGCTGAGCTCCACCACGGCGAAATCCTCCGGTTCCATCTGCCCCACCAGAGGAAGCAGCGGCGTGCCGATATTCCCCCCCAGCCAGACACGGCGGCCGGAGGCTTTCAGCATTTCACTGATCAGCGTGGTAGTGGTCGTCTTGCCGTCAGACCCGGTCACGGCAATGATGGGGCACGGACAGGTGCGGAAAAAGCCGCTCATTTCACTGGTAATTTCCGCGCCGCTCGCCCGCAGGCGGACAAGGGCCGGGTGATTGGGGTGCATACCCGGTGTGCGGAAGACAATATCCGCCTCCAGATTGTCCAGATACCCATCCCCGAGGCGCAGGCAGCAACCCAGCTTTTCAAGCTCCAGCGCCTGGGCGTCCAGCTTTTCACGGGGGGTGCGGTCGCAGGCGGTGACAGTGCAGCCATGCTCCAGTAGCTGCCGAACCACCGGCAGATTGCTCACACCCAGTCCGATCACGGCAATGCGCCTGTGGCGCAGGGTGTCAAAATATGCTTCAAATGCAGATTGCATGAAAAATTCCTCATTTCTTTCAGAAATCGCTTTTATAGTATACTCCCCAAAAGCGGATTTTGCAAGGGATTTACCGCCGGAAGCGAAAAAAGGCAGGAAATTTATCAGATCATTTGACAACGGCCCCATTTTGCGCTACAATATCGAAGCAACCGGGCCGGACAGCCGCGGCCGGATGCCGAAAGGCACCGGGTGAGGAAAGTCCGGGCTCCACAGGGCAGGGATAACGGGTAACGCCCGCCGGGGGTGACCCCAGGACAAGTGCAACAGAGATATACCGCCGGGCAGACAGCGAAAGCATCTGCCCGGCAAGGGTGAAAAGGTGGGGCAAGAGCCCACCCGGCCTGTGGTAACACAGGTTTTACGATGTAAACTCTATCCCGGAGCAACGCCGTGGAGAAACAAATGGTCTGCCCGACCGTTTCGAGGAGGCGGCTGGAACACATGGGCAACCGTGTGTCTAGATAGATGGCTGTCAGAACAGAACCCGGCTTACAGGCCCGTGTCGCAGGTGCGCTGCCAAAAGCAGCGCACCATTTTTATTGAAAAGAAAAGTGTTATTGCGAAGTAAGTGCGCACACTGGTGTGGCAATCTCCCCGTCCTTCGGGGCTGTCGGATGATGGGGATTGTACGACTAACCGGGTGATTGCCACGTCGGCTACACCTTCTCGCAATGACCGCAGGTATATTACCATCGAACATTGCGCGAAAGGAAGCCCACGGCTTGTGCCGTGGGCTTCCGGGGGTTATATGGGAATTAGTGCTCCTTCTTCTTCAGGACGGTGATGCCCAGACCGGAAACAGCCATCAGACCCAGCACCATGGCGATGGGGTCGCCACTTTCGCTGTTGACCTCGTCAGTCGTGTAGAACTGGAAGGTGTACAGCTCGGGCTTGGAGGCGTTCATGCTGTATACGGTGAGACAGCCGGAGAACAGCTCCAGATACTGGGGCTTGCTGATGGTCTCGTTGGTATCCTTGTCCTTATAGGTGTAGACCGCGTTGACGGATTTGATGAAGAAGCCGCCCTCGGCCTTTTCCAGATCGAACAGGGTGTAATCGCCGGCCTCATCCACAAACTTGACATCGTTGGTGTCCATGTACAGATACTTGCCATCGGCATTGACAAAGCTGTAGTGGCCATTGACCAGCTTGACGGTCAGGATGCAGGCATCAGCCTTTGCAGCCGTCAGGGTCTTGCCGTTGACGGTGGCCGCAGCAGTCTTCAGTTCCCACTTGGAGTTGCCGGTTTTGCTGTTGACATACTCATACTCCACGCCGGTGTTGATCACGCCGTCACCGGGGTTGTAGATGATGATGTGCATGCCGTCTTTCAGGCTGGTGACCAGCTGCGCGGTGATGGAGTCGGGATCCGTCACGGGCTTGTTGTCTTCCTTGCCGTCGTCCTTGTCATCGGGCTTGTTGTCTTCCTTGCCGTCGTCCTTGTCATCGGGCTTGGTTTCCATGGCGGCACCGCAGACATCGCACTTGCCGTCCGCATTGGAGTCGGCGCACTCGGACATGGTTTCACCGCAGTAGCCGCACTTGTGGGAGTTTTCGGCAGCCTTGTGCTCACCAACGGGAGCCTCGCAGACATCGCACTTGTGATCCTTGCCCTCGTCCACATGCTTGCCGGTGGCGGGGATCTCGTCGCCGTCTTCCAGCTTCTCGCCGCAGGCCTTGCAGTAGGTGTCGCCGGTGTAGCCGGCCGCGCCGCAGGTGGCTTCCTTATCGTTCTTCAATTCGGTTTCGCCGCTGTGGTTGGTCTTGTCCACTTTGCCGTAGGGATTGTTGCACTTTTCGCAGACGGCCTGCTTGTCGCAGGTGGCGGTGCCACCGGTGTGCTCGCAACCGTGGCCGCACTTGGAGCAGACGCCGTTCTCGCCATCGTGATCATGATCTTCCACTTCGCCCACGGTGCAGCCGCAGACGCTGTACTTCTGAATGTGGCCCTCGCCCTGCTCGGCCCAGGTCAGCTCACCCTTGTGGTCGGCCAGATCACCATACTTCTCATGGCAGACGGAGCATTCCGCCTTCTCGGTGCAGGTAGCCGTGCCGCCGGTGTGAATGCCATTGGCAGGAATCGTATCACCGGAGCTGAGCTTCACGCCGCAGTCCTTGCAGTAGGTGTCGCCGGTGTAGCCGTCCCCAATGCAGGTCGCAGCATCGTCATTCTTCACTTCGGTATTGGCATGGGCGCAGACCTGATAGAAGTTCATAAGGAACTCCGCGCCCTCACCGGACTTAGTCCACAGCTTGACCACGCCTTTGTTGAAATTAAGATGCTGATCATTCTCAAAATATTTGTAATCAACACTCTTGATATTCCAGCCGCCGGTTGCCGCGTCCAGCGTGAAGGTGGTGTACTCGTTGCTCTCTGCAACATCCTCTGCGCTTACATATTTTGTGTCATACTGGGCCGCATACAGATACTTTCCGTCACTGTTCAGGAAAGAATAAGTACCGTCATCATTCACTTTAACGGTCAGAACGGCATCCGGCTGCGTAACAATCCAGTCACCTTCGCCGGCAGAATAATCCCACTTATAGGCGGGAACATAGTCAACCTTTGTATTGGTATGAGTGCCGCTTTTGTATTGTTCATCTTTACCGCCAACAACGGCCGAGGTGCTCTTATTGTAGATAACAACTTTCATCCCATCGGTGATATTCGCCACCAGAGATGCGATCACACCCTCCTGCGTGCAGCCGGTATTACCACACTTGCCATCAGCGCCGAAATTGTGGCCCAGAGCGGGAATTGCCTCGGTCTTCGTATGAGAGGAATTCTTAGTGCATGTGAATGTCTTCACGCCGTCCGCGCTGCAGCTAGCAGGGGTGGTCACCACGCCATCGTCCCACACGTGGTCACAGGAATCAGTAAGCTTATACAGGTCGATTTCTTGCTGGCCACCATTATTCTTTCCAAAAAATCTAAATCTCAGCTGGCCATCATCATTATTAAACTGGAACGGGGCATCTCCATGTTTAATGACCGTATGTCCGCCTGTATAGGAAATAGAAAGTTCAACAGCTGAATCGTTGAATTTTGTTCCGTTATCTTTTATTCCTTTACGGGAAAGATACTTTTCACTATTGTTTCCACTCAGCAATTTAATGCTGTAGCCATCTTGATATTTTTCAATCTGAACAGCACACATTCCGTCAGTCGCCGTAATTTCTGTAGTGTTCGCTACCTTCACATTATTATTCGGATTCACATCCACGCCAGTGTAAACATATGCATCGGAACCATCGACATATGCAATCAAGTAAGTACCAGACCAGTCCTCCTGTTCCGTTGTAACTTTTGTGTACGTTTGTCCAGCCGCGAAGGATACTGTCGGGAGCAGGGACAGCACCATAACGAGGCAAAGGACGATTGCAAGGATTTTCTTCATAAACCTGTGAACCTCCTTCAAATTTTCCCGGCGGTGTACACGCTCGGGTTTTATTTCTCCATTGGAAAGTGTATCACATTGAACAATAGTTTTCAATATGTATTTCGACCAAATTTTGCAAATCTTTTTCAGCAAACCGTCAGTTTTTGCCGCCTGGACGCAATGATTCAAGACATATATCACTTCGAGTCCGTCCGCGCCACCGGTGTGGCCGATAGAAGTGTCATTGCGAACCAGTCCGCGCCACTGGTGTGGCAATCTCCCCGTCCTTCGGGGCTGTCGGATGATGGGGATTGTACGACTAACCGGGGGATTGCCACGTCGGCCTGCGGCCTCCTCGCAATGACCGCCTGATTCGGTGTGGCTTCCACCCGGCCATTGTAGGGGGCGGCGCCCTCGACGCCCCTCTGTCACGTCCATTGCCGCATACATTGTCACCTTCGGTGACGCTTTTCTTCGGGAAGCACCTCTCCCGGCCCGGCTGCATGCCGGGCCACCTTCCCCTCCAGGGATGGCAGAGAGCCCATACGATGAGAGAAAAGTGAAAAGAGAAGAGAAAGAAACGACGATTTTCTTACGAAAATCGTCGTTTCTTGGCATTTTCGAACCTAATCTATATTTTTCGTTAGGTTTTAGATAATGGGAAAACCGAAAAAACTTAGAGCTGCAACGGTTTTTGGCTTTTGGTAGCTGCCAAAAGTGGTCATTTTGCTTTAGAACTAAATGTATATTACTTGATTAGCTGAGATAGTTCAAGATCAAATTGCTTACAGATCTGCTCCAGTTCGGTGCGGAATTTAGGATTGCGAAGATCATGATTAACCGGTGCCCAACGTTCTTGCTCCCAAAAAGGAGTGTTGGTTTTTTCTGCTATGCATTGTAGCAGAACTGGCAGCTTGACATTTAAACTGAATCCAACACCATTGTTTATGAATCCTTTGAAAATGGCAGAATCGTTCTCGATTCTACGATATAGCTTGCCGCATTGCAGAACAACTGCGTTTTCACCGATATGGATGCTGTTGCCGTACATGATCGGATAGTCCTCGTAATCACGCACCGGAATATTGCCGATAATCTCGAAATCACCGTAGAAGAGGTCGTTGTCTGTAATAATGGTTGAGGGCAGGGATTGAAGATTTTCAAGTTCATTGATCGTAAGATGCTTATTCTCTGTTACAATATGGTAGACACTGCAAACCAGCGGCTTTGTCATTAAAATATCCCAGAACGGTTCTTTCTTCTTCCGCATCTTATCATAATCGAGAATGATGCGTCCGTATCCATATTGGCGACGGTTGATCTTAAAACGAAAGACATCGCCTTCTTGGTATTTGACATGCTTTCTTGCTTGTAAGCTAAATCTGGTTATGTTCTCGCAATCCTCAATGGTTGTATCCGCACACCACTGTAAAACCCATTGAGCAAAACCCTCTAAGTTGTTAAAACTGAGCGGGTCATAAACAGATGAGTGGTAGGTGCGCATGGATGTTCTGTTATCCAGGGAGATGTATCCTTTACCATAGGCAAGGCGCATGCCGAAGCCGTTACGCTTTAGTAGTGTGGATGATGAAAGCAAGGCAGGCTTGCCTTTAGCCGTTTTAGGAAGAAGATATTTCAGATCTTCGGATAACTGTTCGCATAGTTCGTACTCTACAAATCTGTCATTACTAGAGAGAATACATTTGCGAATGACTGTGCCATCTATGTATACAAAGGTTTGGAAATCATCATAGGGGCCGGCTTTAACTTCTGTTAGAATCCAGGTGCTTTCGACAGGCAAAAGTCCGAAGCATTTGCGCTGCTCATTTGTTAATTCAAACACAGGCCATCACCTCCTTTTTTATTATAGCAGGAATCAGTGTTTTCGCAAGTGCGAGAGGACGGATTCGATTTGCATTTGCTCCCGGAGGGAGCAAATTAAGGAGTCGATGCGGTCGAGCCCGCATCGAGCAACAGTCCACCGGACTGTTGCATTTAGATGGGTTCGAATCCGCCCGCCCTATCTTCCACCACAAAAAACCGCTATCCGTTAGGATAGCGGTTTTTCGTGGCATGTGTGGTCTAAATGAATGCAGGAAAATTGAAAACGCAAAATATCTTGCCAAATAGTTTTAGATATACAGATAAAATACAGTGTATTTCAAAGTTTTAAAAGCAAAAACATGTGTGGTCTAAATGAATGCATTGTGCGAGCATAAAAAACGGCAGTACAATTATGCAATGGTGCGATATGAATGTTTTGAAAAATAGAAGAACTCGTATATGTTCAAGCTATTTTTGCGGTGTAGTTCCTATACGCCCAAAAGGCTATCAGTAAACAGCTGGTTATGCAAACTATACAAATCCATATCCAACCCGGGATGCTGGCAAAGAATAGGTAAATCGCAATTGCAGCACGTAAAAGATATGCAATCACCACATAAATTAATAGTCGGATGATCCAATGCAAAAAGGAACCTGCACTTTTTCCACTGATCATACCGGCACGATACGCATCTCCAACCAGACTACGCGCTGCCTGAAATGCAATCTCACCAATACCTAACATGATGGCATAGTTGAGTAGTATGTTTTCACAGACAGTGACCTCACCAGTAAGAATCTCGAACAACGGCTTTAAGATGATACTCATGCTTGCTCCTCTTTTGTAGTATTGGTTGGGTGATCCCCTCCACCACACCATGTGCCTGTAGCTAGCCAGATTTCATAGAAATAGAGCCACTCGACTGTCCAGGGGATTATGGTGTTTGCCAAGAATTTATCTTTGGTGAACTCACGGTAACGGTATAAGCAAATCCGAACCATGTTATTTTTGGGGTCAACTTCATACTTATGTGGAAAATTAGGATCATCGATTTTTTGGAGTTCTTCGCCAATAACCCATACTTTCGGTGCTTGTGAGTTGCTATATGTTAGTGCTACATTATACTCTCGCGAGAGGGATGTTGGCTTCACTTTTCCAAACCAGAACAAAGTACCATTGCGGAGCTCGCATGACGCTGAGGGGTATGCTGCCCTCAGCGTCATCATTTGATCAAACAGACGCATGTTCCTCTTCGGGATGTAATCTTTATTTGCCAAAAAATGTGTGCTCCTTTACTGGCTTACTTTTCTCTGTTGGAGTTGTTGTTATGCCACCAGTCAAGCCGTTGATGTACAAATTACCGTTTTCACGTGCAGTGCGGGTGGCATTTCCTATCGCACACACAGCGCGTTCGACAGGTGTTTTACCCAGGACCTGCTTGTACTGGTTGGCAATGCTGTCCTGCCCGAAGCAACTCAGTGGATCTGTGAGTAGATCTTTTTTCGCCTTTTTAATCCAGTGCATAAACATTGTCTGTTTATTAGGTACTTCGTTCCATTTGTCAGCAAAATTCTCTTCGCGCATAACCGGGTTTGCGATCCAATATTCACTGCCCCTTACTTCGATAAATTGCGGCATCTTGTCGATGATGTTGCACAATGCTTCATACACATTGGTCTCGCCATTATACGAAAGGGCAGCAAGTGTGGTGATGATAATGGAGATGGGGGCATCCTCATCGTTGTCTTGGAAAAGAATATCCCGGTGGCGCTTCAGTAGCTGAATTGCCTTTTGCAGTGGTGTGCGAACTTTGTAGGTTGGAACCTTGGCGATATCTACATTGTTTCTGGCGGCGTAGTTGCCCTTTTCAATGTGGAGGATGTCTTTCATCCGTTCCTCAAACCATGCATGGTATGCATACGGATCACTAAAGCGAGGTTCATAACCACCCCATTCATTTTTGTGGGTCAACTTAATGGCGGTCAGAAAGGGCTCTACGTAATAAGTGTTTCTGGGCACACAGGGAAGGATGTCCATGTGAAACTCATTATACTGAATGGTCCAGCATCGCTTCCCCTCTTCCTCTAGCATTTGCTGGTATGCCCCATGCGCTTTCAAACGATCTCCAACAAGACTTTTAATACGGCTCAGCGGCAATGTGCTGCCATTTTTCAGAAGACATACCAAGTCAACATCATACTCGTCTTTTTCAGAGATGGGACGAACTACCGTGCCGAGGTTCATAGATCCCTGTGGCATGATTTTAACATCATAGGGGATACCATCAGAGAGCCACGTTCCAACAGATGTGTAGCTACTAACTGCTTTTTCAAGCATAGTGGGAGTAATGTTCAATTCGTCGGCAATCTGGCTCAGTATGATCCCAAGCTGTTTTTCTTTATCAGTCATTCTCTCTACCTCCAATGGTAATGGTTTCGAAGAAACCGTTGTCGTCGTCATAAATTCTGAGCTTCGGATACACTCCAGGCATATACCTACGGCCAACCTCAAAGGCCGCGGATACGGGCATTGCAGGGAATACGCCTATCTCCTGAACCACCGGATATGTATTTTTAATTTCATCGCAAATAGCCTGGTATTGGCTCCAGAACGCTGCCAAATCTGCGGTACTCTGGATGCAGTCCACACCGAAATGGTCTGCTCGGATGAAATACAGGATATCCGCATCGTACACTTTGGTAATGCGTTCGGTTGCAATGTCGGCGGTCAGGGAAAATACCAGAGCAACCCGATCACCATCGTGAACGACTTGTTTTTTTGCGGAGAAACTATTGGTCTGTTCCTGGGTATGCCAATTCCAAGAGTCACATGAGCGAGAAAACTGGAAGACATCAGCACGTGCTTTGTCACCAATCATATAACCCAGCTTCATAATCAATGGCATGGGGGCAAGCGGGAATACCGAAAAGTGTGCATTGGGATCTTCTTCCAAAATGGCGCTGACAGTCAAGCCGAACTTGCGATTTAATGCACGGACCGCACTTTCCCAATAAGCGGGGGAATGATAATCCTCTTCAATTTCAACTTTAATCCGCTGCCCACGAACCGAGGCAACTCTTTTTTCAGGCATGACTGCATCTGCACACTGATTGAAGTTAACTGTCACTGGAGTACGGCCCTTGATTGGTGAGCTGACCATAAGTACTTCGGAAGGTTCCTTGTAAATCAAGCCGCACTGAGTGGCGATGGCTTCCTCGTGCTTGCGCTTCATTTCTATTAGGTCGGCTTCTGGATATGAGTTAGGGAAATCGTCTATCAGCTTATGATGATCAGGGCAAAGAAGCATGAGATTGCAGAGCTTATCAGAAAGCTGATGGGAACGGAGAACATCACCTCGAGGACCACTGGAACTCGATGATACAATGTGGGCAACATTAGACTTGTTAAACTCCCTTAATGTTAGACCATCAAAAAAAACGGGCTTATTACATCCTTCGAACTGACACCTGCCAGCAGCGTTGGCACATAGCATGCGCAACGTAAGTTCCGAAGGATCAGGACCGCGATTAGACTTACGGGCCATAAATTCTCTACACCTCTTTTCTGGAATCCTTTTGTTTATTCCCATACCGGGATCTATATCTAATGAATGCGTTGGGTAGCCAGGGCAGATTCTGCCCCGGCTACTTACCGGCATTGCTTACTTTTCTTTACGAATACCCTTGAACGGGGTTCCGTCCTGCTTCACATCCATGAAGCGGCCGGTATTCGTGTCGCGTTTGACCCATTTGTCCGTCTTGGGGTTGTAGGTCTGCGAACGCTCTCTGACAGCACCGTTTCTTTTGCCGTCGCCCTTGGGGGGATTTGTTGCCATTGCTCTTCACCTCCAGTCATTATCAAGTACGAAGCGGAGATATGTATCTTGCCGATTTTCGCCTAACTGGAGTATAACACAAATTTAACCGCTTTTCAAGAGGTTGAGTAAAATATTTTACTTTTTATAATTTAAGTAAACGACTTGAATTATTGGGATTAAAGTGGTAATATACAGACATATCTAGACAGGAGGGGAGTTTATCATATGCCACGTGCTGTTGTGACCCCGGAACTCACCGAAATACTAAGAAGTATTCGTCTTCAGAATAAAATTCAGGCTAAGCTACTTGCAGAGCATATCGGCAAAAGTCCAGCATATATTTCCAAGCTTGAGAGTGGAAATATACAGACCATAGATACGCGTGAGCTGTACATGATTCTTCAGTACATTTCTGGAGGAGAGGAAAATACAGCGCAGCTGGCAGAAAGAATATATAGCACATTAAAGGTTCGCTACTCTGCAAAAGAAATTGAAGATCAGCTTTGGTTTGTGAACTATGATACCGTAGAGCGAACTCTTCCGATTCCAGAGAGCCTTATTGCCGAGATTAATGCCCTTATCCAAGATATCGGAATATCCCTTCAGCAACTTAATCAACGCATTAATGCAAATGAAGCACTGTCACCGGAAGAGATTGAGGATGAGCGGATTCCGTTCAATCATTGGTATCACAAGACAAGGAATGATAGAGCGGCCCAGTCTATTAAGATTAAGTTGCCCGAAAGTACAATGAATGCAATTTTGGAATGCAAGATTGATGCATGTCCATATGTATTTGTGTATTGCATTCTGTATTATGTTCTGAAAGTAAAATACCATGGTGAAGTCATTCAGATTTCAGATGAAGATAATTCCGTATTAATCGATGAAACAGTAAGAATTCTGAACTTGCACAAATTCTATTCGATTACTGAAAAAGAAGCTGTAACTGCAGAGATGGAATCAAAAGAAGAAGTGTTGGAACGGTTAAGCTCGTTTGATAGAGATAACATAGAGATTCTTAATGATATCTTGTCTGGCTTCCAATTTGCATCAGAGTATAATATCAAAAGAACAAACGAACAGTTAAAAAGCTTTAGTGAAAATATGCACTGGGATCTTGGATTCATGTTAAGGATAATCAGCATGAATTTTAAGGATCTTGAAAGAACAAGCGTAAGCAATAAAAAGAATTTGATTGCGGAAATAGAAGAACTGATTAAAAAATATTCAGAGATACCTGATCAGCAAAACATAATCGAAAGTTATTGAAAAGTCGGCTGGCACGAAAAGTGCCAGCCGATTTGTTGTAGTTACAATCAGATAGTCAAATGCTGTGACTTGCGTAGTTCCGATATAATTGTCTGGGCATTTGCCCAAAGAATTATAGGAGGTATATTATGCAACAAAAGGACACAGACATTCAGATGAAAGATAAGCTGCTTCAGCGGAAGCTTGGCGGCGAAAGCGTAGCTTCAATCGCAACGGATACAGGCATTCCGAGGAGCACAGTGTATTCCTGGATTGCGGCGGCGCGGGAAGCTAGGGAGGAAGAGTCTCGGAAGAAGGGGGAGATAATAGCGGCAGACCCGCGAACCTATTTCAAGCAAAAAGAACATATTGATAAGTTGGAAGGAATGCTTGAAGTTCTCAAAGCGGTATTTGATGTGACAGAAATGCCTCTGGACAAGAGACTTAAGGTACTTGAGGAATTCTATCACCAGGGCAAATATAGCGTGCGACTTATGTGTGAAGCACTGGAGGTTCCACGGGGAACATTCTACAACTACATAAACCGAGGATTGAAGGGCAATACGCAAGCCGCAAAACGGCGCGAGGTGATGAAAGCCAAAATTCGGGATATCTATTATGACAGCAACCAGATATATGGGGCAGCAAAGATTCATGCAATTCTGAAAGATCAAGGCGAAGCGGTGACGGTTGCGTATGTTCGAGAGTTGATGCGGGAGATGGATTTGCAGAGCATCCGGATAGGATCTAAAATGCGCCATTATGATGAAACACGAAAATGCCAAAACATAGTAAAGAGAAATTTCACAGCAGAGCGCCCAAATCAAATCTGGGTAAGTGATGTAACATACTATCGCTTTGATGAGATGCAGTACTTTATTTGTGTCATAATGGATCTGTATGCCAGACGGGTGATCGCTTACAAGGTGGGATATAGCAACAACACGCACCTAGTTAAAGAAACTTTCAGAATGGCATACGAATCCCGGAAACCGGAGCCAGGTCTGATTTTCCATACAGATCAGGGAGGTAATTACAGGTCAAGAGCTTTTGGCGATTATTTGAAAGCACGAGAGGTTACGCAGTCGTTCTCCAAACCCGGCGTACCTTACGATAATTCTGTGATGGAGACTTTCTTCGCTTCCATGAAACGGGAAGAACTGTATAGATACAAATACCGCTCTGAACGGGAATTCAGAGCGGCGGTAGATAGATATATTGATTTCTATAATACACAGAGACCTCATAAGACGCTGCATTACAAAACACCCCAAGCAAAAGAAGAGGCTTATGCGAAAGCGCATAAAACAGAAGCTGGTGACGGCACAGAATAATAGAAAAATGCAAAGTGCTTACATATATTAGGATGAAATCTGGGCAAATTTCAAAGTGAAGAGAAAATGTCCTAGAGCGGCAATAACTTTACACAATCTGCTTCTTAGACAAGGGTGTTCGATTCGCACATTTTTCTGAGTTTCTGCACGGGTTTTCCGGAGTTTGAAAATCGGTGTCCAACTGAATAAGAAAAGTGCGGCTTGAAAAAGCCGCTATTTGCAATGCAAAAACAAAAACAACCATAGTCGTCCAATACCTGGGTGTTCGAATTACTATGGTTGTTTCAGTTGGTGGGGGAGGACGGATTCGAACCATCGAAGCGATACGCAGCAGATTTACAGTCTGTCCCCTTTGGCCACTCGGGAACTCCCCCATATTAAATTATCCGTTCCGGAGCCTCTTCTTTCTATTGGAGCCGGTAGACGGACTCGCGAAGTTAAGGTGATCACCGGTTTTTGAACCGGTGATTTGATTTGCCACCGGCAAATCAAATTCAACTATTCGAGTCCTGCGAACCATTTCTTTCTATTGGAGCCGGTAGACGGACTCGAACCCCCGACCTGCTGATTACAAATCAGCTGCTCTACCAACTGAGCTATACCGGCGGCTCAAACAGAACACGCTTATTATAGCGATGGTATCACCGTTTGTCAAGCATTATTTTTACAAATTTTCACGCTTTTTGCCACGATGTGAAAATGTCATTTCATAAGGCCACATCGAACCAGACGGTCATTTTGAGCAGGCCGCAGGCCGCCCACAAAGTCTTGCTGTCATTGCGAGCCAGTGACCGATGTCACTGGCGTGGCAATCCCCCGGTTAGACGTACAATCCCCCCGTTTTTCCGGCAGCCCGGAAGGACGGGGGGATTGCCACACCAGTGTACGCACTGATTCGCAATGACACCTCTTTTTTAAACCCGTGGGCGCCGCCCCCTACAATACATTATTATATAAGCAGCATTTCTTCGGCGCTTTTCAGAGTAGTTTCTGTGATGGTGGTGCCGCCAATGATGCGGGCAAGCTCCCGTTTCCGGCCCTGCAGATCGAGTGGTGTGACGGTAGTATAGGTTCTGCCGTCCCGTTCGGACTTGGATATGAGCAGATGGGTCTGGGCCAGTGCGGCCAGCTGGGGCAGATGCGTGACGCACAAGACCTGCTTGTGCCGGGCCACGCTCCGCAACTTTTCCGCCACCTTCTGGGCGGCACGGCCGGAAACACCGGTATCCACCTCGTCAAAAATCAGGGTCGCCACCTGATCACGCTCCGCCAGCACATTTTTCATGGCCAGCATGATTCTCGCCAGCTCGCCGCCGGAGGCCACCTTGCTCATGGGCTTGAGGGCCTCGCCGGCATTGGCGGACATGAAAAATGCCACGCTGTCAGCGCCGCGGGGGGTCAGCTCCGTCTCGGTAAAGACGCATTCAAACTGCACCCGGGGCATATCCAGCTGCCGCAGCTCGGACAAAATCCGCTCCGTCATGGTCTGCGCCGCCTGCAAGCGCAGCTGCCGCAGAGCCAGCGCAGACTGCCACGCCGCCTGCTCCGCCTTTTTCAGCTGCTGCTGCAGCTGCTGCAAATGGTCATCGGAAAATTCGATCTCGTCCAGCTCCAGCCGGGCCTGCTCCAGATAGGCGAGGATATCCACACAGGTGGCACCATATTTGCGGCGCAGCTTGTGGATCACGTCCAGACGGCTTTCCAGCTGTTCCAGCTCTTCCTCGGAACAGGACAGGCCATCCCGGGCATCCCGGGCCTGCTCTGCCACGTCCTGCACCTGAAATTTCAGATCCGCCACCTGCTCACAAAGGCTACGGTAGGCATCGGTGTAACGGCCAAGGCGGTTCAGGGCGTACTCCGCCTGAGACAGCAGCGCTGCCGCACCGTCCGTATCCTCGGCGCCATAGAGACAACGGGTCGCCTCCTGCAGGCCGTCTGCCAGTTTCTGGGAATTTTGCAGCAGCTTGCGCCGCTGTTCCAGCTGCTCGTCCTCCCCTGCCGTCAGGCGGGCCTGCTCGATTTCCGTGATCTGATAGCGCAACATTTCCATGCGGCGCAGCTTCTCGCTTTCGTCCATGGTCAGGCTGTCGATCTCCCGGCGCAGGGACTGAATAATCTGGTACTGCCGGCCATACTGTTCCAGCAGTGCATCGGGCTGGGCAAAGCTGTCCAGATAGGAAAGGTGATTTTCCTCGTCAAAGAGTGCGGCGCTGTCATGCTGGCCGTGGATATTGATCAGCTGCAGGCCAAGGCGGTGTAGCACCGCCACGGTGACAAGACAGCCGTTAACCCGGCAGACATTGCGCCCGTCCTGACAGATCTCCCGGCGGATGACGGTCTGCTCGTCATAGGGCACGCCGTTTTCCTCGAACCAGTCCAGTCTTGGCACCTGAGAAAAGGCGGCCTGCACGGTGGCCTTCGCCGCGCCTGTACGGATCATATCCCGGTAGGCCCGCTCCCCCAAAATGGCGGAAATGGCATCGATCACAATGGATTTACCGGCACCCGTCTCGCCGGTGAGGACATTAAAGCCGCTGGCAAAGGCGATATCCGCCTGTTCAATGACGGCGATATTTTCAATATGGAGCAAATCCAGCATAAAATCACTCCTTATGTGTGCCGCTCAGCTGAGCAGATTGCGAACCTCGCTGCAGAAGGCGGCGGCGGCATTGGTGTCACGCATGACGATGAACACCGTGTCATCCCCGGCGATGGTACCCAGCACAAAGCTCATGGTCATGGCATCGACAGCGGAGGCCGCCGCCCCGGCCAGTCCCGGCATGGTGTGAATGACCACCAGATTCTGGGCATAGTCATAGCCGGTGACGCATTCACGGAAAATGGTATTGAGACGGGTGGAAAAGCTGCTGCCCAGATCTCTGGAGGCGGTGGTATAGCGGTAGGTTCCGAATTTCGTCAGTTCCTTGACGATGTGCATTTCCTTGATATCCCGGGATATGGTGGCCTGTGTGCTGTGGACACCGGCACGGTTCAGTTCCTCCAGCAGCTGCTCCTGGGTTTCAATATCCCGGGTGGAAATGATTTCCAGAATCTGCGCCTGTCGAATTGATTTCATGGGAGGCTCCTCCTGTTACTTGAATTTCATGCGGACAACATCGTAAAAGCTGCGCTCTTTGAGCCGGATCAATCGGGTCTCCCGGTCTGCCCGGCGCACCGTGGCCACGTCCCCGATGTTCATGCGCAAGGCTTTGCCGCCGTCCACGGAAACATAGGCGTTGCGGCGGGCATTTCTCGTCAGCTCCACCCGGATGGTGCGGCTGTCCGATGTGACCATGCAGCGGCTGCCCATATCGTGGGCACAGATGGGGGTGACGAGGATATTATGGGCCTCCGGCTCCACAATGGGGCCGCCGGCGGACAGATTATAGGCAGTAGAGCCTGTGGGGGTAGCGATAATGACACCGTCACCGCCGCATTCCATGGCCTGCACCCCATCGCAGGAAACGCTCAGATGGACGATCCGGGCCACGGCGCCCTTTGTGATGACCACGTCATTGAGGCACTGCTCATGGAAAATGATATTGCGCTCCCGGGTCACGGTCACGTCCAGCATCATACGGCTGTCGATTCCATAATCCCCGGTGGCCAGGCGGGCCAGAAGCGAAAGCTCCGAGTTTTCCAGCTCCGCCATGAAACCCATGGTGCCAATGTTGACCCCCAGCACTGGAACACCGTGCCGGGTGGCCTGCTTGGCGATGTGCAAAATGGTGCCGTCCCCGCCGAAGCAGACGGCCGCGTCCGCGCCGGGCATTTCCCTGTCCAGCCGGTGAAAGCGAAGGTCTCTGGGAAGAACATAGTCCTTCTCCACTTCAAAGGGCAGGCACAGCCGGACATCGGCACCGGCCGTGCGCAGAATCTCCATGGCCGTGCGAACAGTCTGGAAATTTTTATCACGGTAGGGATTGGGTGTTACGATGATTTTCTTCATAAGCTCACACCTTCCATGCTTGATGGGCCTGTGCCACAATGCGATCAGGCTCCGGATGGCGAACGGTTTCGCCGCCGAGGGTCAGATGCCCCAGAAACTCGATATTTCCCTCCGGGCCACGGATAGGAGAATAGGTCAGCCCTGCCACGGTAAAGCCAAGGGCGCCTGCCATGGCGCAGAAATCCTCCAGCACCCGGCGGTGAACCTGTGGCTCCCGGACAACGCCCTTTTTGCCAACATGGGCCTTCCCTGCTTCAAACTGGGGCTTGATCAGGCAGACAATCTGCCCATGAACCGGCTGCAGAATCTGCCGCACCGCCGGCAGCACCAGCGAAAGGGAGATAAAGCTGACATCGATCACTGCAAGATCCACCGGCTCCGGCAGCTGCCCAGGCCGTAGATAGCGGACATTGGTCTGCTCCATGACCACGACCCGGGGATCTTCCCGCAGGGACGCGGCCAGCTGGGCCGTGCCCACATCGATGGCATACACCCGGGCCGCGCCGTGCTGCAGCAGGCAATCGGTAAAGCCGCCGGTGGACGCGCCGCAGTCACAGCAGATCATACCCGTCGGATCCACGGAAAATTCCGTCAGTGCCTTTTCAAGCTTCAGGCCGCCCCGGCTGACATAGGGGCACTGCAGCCCCCGCACCTCCACCTTTGCATCGGCGGGGCAGATCTGCCCCGGCTTTTCTGCCTGACGACCGTTGACATAGACATTCCCGGCGCGGATCATGGCCTGTGCCCGGGAACGGCTGGGAGCCAGCGCCATGCGGGTCAGATACAGATCCAGTCGTTCATCAGCCATGGCGAAGTGCCTCCTGTGCATAATCGGCAATGGAGCGGGCATCTAGCCCATAGTAGCGGTAAAGCCGGGTAATGCTGCCGTGGGTTGGGAACCAGTTGCCAAGATCCAGCCCGGTCACCTGCCGCGCCGGGCAGGCATAGGCGATTTTTTCCTTTAACCCGGAACCATTGCAGACTTCCTCTACCACCACCACATGGCGATAGTCCGCCAGCGCGGCGGAAAGCTCCCGTTCCGGGAAAGGAGCCAGCCGTGTAAGACGAAAAACGGCGGGGTCGAGCCCTTCCTGCCGCAGAATCACCGCGGCATCGCAGACATTTTCCACAATCGTGCCGTAGGTCACGAAGGCCAGCTCCTTGCCGCCGGCATGGCAGACAAGGCTCTTTTCCGAGTCCCAGAGGTTGTCATGGCAGGATCCGTCCTTGCCGCGGGGATAGCGGATGGCAACAGGCCCCGTCTGGCGGCACACGGCCCAGTGCAGCATCTGCCGCAGCTCCGCCGTACAGGCAGGAGCCAGCACCGTCAGCCCCGGCACCTGACTGAGAAAGCCCACGTCAAAGACACCGTGGTGCGTCTCGCCGTCCTCCCCTACCAGTCCGGCCCGGTCTACGGCCAGCACCACATGCAACCGCTGCAGGGCAATATCCTGCATGATCTGATCATAGGCACGCTGCAAAAAGGTGGAATAAAGCGCTACCACCGGAACCATCCCCTGCTTGGCCAGACCACCGGCCATGGTGACGGCATGTTCCTCCGCAATGCCCACATCGAAGGTGCGGTTTGGAAATTCCTTCTGGAAGCCGGAAAGGCCGGTACCGTCCGGCATGGCGGCGGTAATGGCGCAGATACGCCGATCGTCCCGGGCAAGCTTTTGCAGCTCCTGCCCGAAGGCGGCAGAGAAAGTATCCCCACTTTTTTCCGTTGACACGCCGTACATGGGCACAAAATGCCCCACGCCATGATACAGCGACGGGGCCTGCTCCGCCGGTGCGTAGCCCCGCCCCTTTTGAGTGTGGACATGGAGCACCACCGGACGGCGCATATCCCGCGCCAGCTGCAGCAGGTTGATCATATTCTCCACATCATTGCCATCCACGGGGCCGAGATACGTCAGCCCCATGTTTTCAAAAATCGTAGCGGGCAGCACAATCCTGCGGAAGAAATCCTTGACCCGCCGGGTCACGCTGTAGACACTGCGGGTGAAGTGATTGCGGGACATGGCATTGCGGTAGCGCTCTTTCAGGCCAAGGTAGCTTGCCTTGCTGCGCAGGCGGGACAGATGCTGGGCAAAGCCACCCACATTGGGCGCAATGGACATTTCATTGTCGTTGAGAATGATGACCATGCTCTCCTGACTGGCGCCAACATCGCACAATGCCTCATAGACCATACCGCCGGTGGCGGCCCCGTCCCCGATCAGGGTGACGATCTCATATTTTTCCTTCAGCAGCGTTCTGGCCCGGGCCATGCCCAGCGCAACGGAAACGGAGCTGGAAGCATGACCGGCGGTAAAGGCATCGGTTTGGCTCTCCGAGGGTTTTGGAAAGCCAGCCATGCCGCCAAACTGCCGCAGGCAGGCAAAATCCGCCTGGCGGCCGGTCAGCAGCTTATGCACATAAGACTGATGTCCAACATCGAAAACCAGGCGGTCTTGATTGGTATTATAAACGGTTTCCAGCGCAACCGTAAGCTCCACAACCCCAAGGTTGGAAGCCAGATGTCCGCCGGTTTTTGAAACACTGCCGACCAGAAAATCCCGGATTTCGGCGCACAGCTGCTGCCGCTGCTCCGGGTTGAGACCGACCAGGTCGCCGTGCCCATGCACGCTGTCCAGAATACCCATTGGGTATCACAACCTAACTTATTTTTTCTTTTTCCGGAACACGGAGGGGATGTTCCGCAGAGTATAGACCAGTTTTCCCACGCCATGGACGATTTTTGTGCTGGAATTCATGGCAAAGGTTTTGCCGATTGCCTTGCCTCCCACGGTCATGCCGGCTACCAGTGCGGACATGACAAGTCCCACCAGCATAGGCACGGAAAAGGTAAATTTGTTCAGCAACTGTGCCGCGATGGTGGCCGAAGCGGAGCCGGATACAACACCGCAGATATCGCCAATGACATCGCAGCAGATGGAGCTGACACGCTCGGCATTGCGCAGCAAGCGGATGGACTCCGCAGCGCCGGGCACCTTGCGGGCCGCCATGGAATGGAAGGGCCGCTCATCGGCCGAGGTGACCGCCACGCCGATAATATCGAATATGATGCCCACCAGCACAATCAGCAGCAAAATCACAAAGGCAACTGCCATACCGCTGGAGGACATGATTTCATCGGAAACAAAGGAAATGGTGCCGGAGACAACAATGGTGGTCAAAAAAATGGTGATCACCCAACGGATATGCCGGAGCCGGGCCTGTTTGTCCGCGGCTGGGTCTGATTTGGACACGGTTTTTTCTCCTTACAAAATGAATAAAGAGACGGCAGCAGACAGGGTAAATCTTACGGCTTAGGTCGGGTTGATTTTCTCCGGACGGAACCTGCCGTTGCCGTGCAGGCGGTTTCCCTTTGATCCGGCCGCATAAGCGTTGCCAACTTATGTACCCGATTGCCACTTAGTCCGAACTGTAATCCCCTGTCTGCCCCATAACGACAGCCTAGGTGATTTCCACGGCAGAATGTTCCATAGTCTTAGCCTCTTTTGCAAGCATGGTTTCCAGGAGCGATA
>CAZMBL010000013.1:22873-32374 GCA_964564605.1 uncultured Oscillospiraceae bacterium | reverse complement strand
TGACCAAGTTCGCTGGCCAGGTTTACGTCCTGTCCAAGGAAGAAGGCGGCCGTCACACCCCCTTCTTTAACAACTATCGTCCTCAGTTCTACTTCCGTACCACTGACGTGACCGGCATCATCACTCTGCCCGAGGGCGTTGAGATGTGCATGCCCGGCGATAACGTTGTTATGAACGTTGAGCTGATCACCCCCATCGCTATCGAGAAGGGCCTGCGTTTCGCTATCCGTGAAGGCGGCCGTACCGTCGGTTCCGGTGTTGTCACCGAGATCTTCGAGTAATTCTCAATCGGCACAATCAAAAGCCCCGGTCATTTGACCGGGGCTTTTCAGTGCTTTTTGAACTGTAATCAGCGCTTATTCCTCCATACAGGCCGTGGCGCGAGACTTCATTTTCACCAGAGCCTGGGCGACCAAGGCCACCTCTGCCTCCGACAGATCCTGCGTCAGCCACTCTTCCCAGTTTGTCAGGATGCTTTTGATGCGCGGCAACAGCTGCAACGTCCGCTCCGTGGGGTAGAGTTCCATGATCCGCTTGTCACTGGGGGAGCTTTGGCGAAGTACAAAACCGTCTTCCTCCAACACAGCGATCTGCCGGGCCACATTGCTCTTGTTAATACAGATGCGCCGTGCCAGCTGATCCTGTGAAATGCCCGGTTCGGCACAGATCACCTCCAGATAGCTGGCGTGGCAGCCCTTGAGCCCCATGGGGGCCAGCTGCTCCGTCCGATACTGGGCACCGCAGCGGGTGATCTCCGTAATATCCTTGACGAGCTGTGACATAGGCATTCTCCCTCCTGTTTTCTGTCTCCATTTTAACATGATGGCGGGAAATTGTAAAGGAGTTTTTCTTTTTGATTGCAATGGGGGCAAAACTGTGCTAAACTCATTGCTGAGGTTTCAAAGAAAGGTTGTGATTGAATGGCTCGCAGCGCTATTTTCCGACGGCTTCTGGCCGTGTGCCTTGCGGCGTGTCTGCTGCTGTCCGGCTGCACCGGAATTGATCTGAAGGGCTACTGGGATAATCTGCTGGGGATACTCTCCGGCGCGCCTGCCTTTTCGAACATGGAATATACCCGTCCGGACATGGATGCCATGCAGAAAAAGTTGGACGATCTTTGCGCACTGGCCGCTAACGCCACAGATGTGGAGGAGCTGACGGACGGAATCTGGGATTTTTACGAGCTGTATGACGGATTTTCCACCGCCTATGCCCTGTCCATGATCTATTACTATGAGGATCTGACCGACAGCTACTGGGCACAGGAACACCAGTTCTGCGTAGAAAACGAGGCCACAGCCAACGCCGCGCTGGACAGTCTTTACCGGGCCCTGGCCGTCTCTCCACTGCGAGCCCAGCTGGAGGACGAGGCCTATTTCGGTGCCGGTTATTTTGACTATTACGAAACGGACACCCAGTATGACGAGACGACCCTTGCCCTTTTGGAGCAGGAGGCGCAACTTCTGAACCGTTACTATGATGTCAGTGCCGAGGCCGGTTCGATGGACACCTATTCCGATGCCTATTTCACCCGCTATGGCACCCGGATGGCGCAAATCTATGTGGAGCTGATCGCCGTGCGGCAGCAGCTTGCCCAGCATCTGGGCTACGGCGATTATACCGACTTTGCCTACGATTTTTACTACTATCGGGACTACACCCCTGCGCAGGCCACCGAATACCTGGATCAAATTCAGCAGCATTTGACTCCGCTCTATGTGCAACATCTGCAAAGCGACTTCTGGGATCGGGGTACGGTCTATTCCGATGAAGCCAAAACCTTTGCCTACGTCTCCTCCATGGCCGAAGCCATGGGTGGCACCATTGAAGAAGCCTTTTCCACCCTCAAGCACAACGGCCTTTACAGCATCCGGCCCGGTGCGAACAAGTATAACGCATCCTTTGAAGTGTACCTGCCCGGGTATTACCAGCCCTTTGTGTTCCTGAATCCAGCCGGAAGCACCTTTGATTATCTGACCTTTGCCCACGAATTTGGCCATTTTTGCAGTGATTACGTCAGCTATGGCAGCGTGGCCGGTGTGGATGTGGCGGAAATTTTCTCGCAGGGCATGGAATATCTCAGCCTGTTCTACGCCGACGGTGGAAGCGATCTGACAGCGCTGAAGCTTTCCGACTGCCTGTGCCTGTATGTGGAGCAGGCGGCGCTGGCCAGCTTCGAGCGGCAGGTCTACGGGCTGCAGGGCGAGGATCTGACGGTGGAAAACGTGGAAAAGCTCTACAGCAGCGTCTGTCACGCCTACGGGCTGGACAGCACCGGATGGGACAGCCGCGGCTATGTGAATATCACCCACTATTTCTCCAATCCCATGTACATTATCAGCTATGTGGTCAGTAACGATGCTGCCCTGCAACTGTATCAGCTGGAGCAGAGCCAGTCCGGTGCCGGTCTTGCAGCGCTTGAGAGCAATCTGTCCACAACCCAGGCATATTTTCTGGCATTTCTGGAAGAAGCCGGGCTGACCAGCCCCTTTGCGGAAGGTCGGCTGGAGGCCGTCAAACAGCTGATGACTGAAAAGCTTCTGCACAACCGTGCCTGATATTTCCAAATGTATCCGCCGTGGCACGGCTGTGCCACGGCGGGTTTTTCTGTAAAATTACCGCTGAATTCTGCCGGAGCCGTCGCCGCCGGCCAGCTTTTCCACCTCGGCCAATGTGACCATGTTGTAGTCACCCTCGATAGAGTGCTTCAGGGCAGAGGCTGCCACGGCGAATTCCACCGCGGCCTGGGTGGACTTTCCGTTGAGCAGGGAGTAGATCAGGCCGCCGCCGAAGCTGTCACCGCCGCCGACCCGGTCGATGATGTGCAGATCGTACTTCTTGGAGAAGCAGTATTCGCCGGAAGCCACGTCATAGAGCATGGCGCTCCAGCCGTTGTCGAACGCGGAATGGCTCTCCCGCAGGGTGATGGCCACCTTCTCAAAGCCAAACCGGTCTGCCAGCTGCTTGGCCACGGACTTGTAGCCCTCGTGGTTCAGGCTGCCGCCGTAGATATCGGTGGCCTCCGCCTCGATACCGAAAACATCCTTTGCATCCTCTTCATTGGAGATGCACACATCGATGTACTGCGCCAGCTCCGTCATGGCCCGATTGGCCTCGGCCCGGGTCCACAGTTTGCCGCGGTAGTTCAGATCACAGGAGATTTTCAGCCCGTGCTTCTTCGCCGCAATGCAGGCCTGCTTGCAGATTTCAACCAGATTGCCGCCCAGTGCGGGGGTAATGCCGGTGAAATGGAACCATTCGGCACCGTCAAAAATGGCATCCCAGTCAAAATCGGTGGGTTCAGCCTTTGCGATGGCGGAATTTGCCCGGTCGTAAATGCAGACGGAACCACGCTGGGACGCGCCCTTTTCATTGAAATAGATTCCCACGCGGTCGCCGCCCCGGACGATCTTGCCGGTATCCACACCGTAGCGCCGCAGGGAATTGACGGCGGCCTGTCCGATGGCGTGAGTGGGGAGCTTGGTGACATAGGCCACATCCTCGTCATAGTTGGCAAGGGAGACGGCCACATTGGCTTCGCCGCCGCCGAAGGTGAACTCCACATGGTCGCACTGGACGAAGCGCTCATAGTTATAAGGCTGCAGACGCAGCATCAGTTCTCCGAATGTAATGATTCTTGCCATTATTTTCTGGCCTCCTTCACAATTTCAACGGATTTTCTGCAAAGCTCGGTAATTTCATCCCACGCACCGGCCTCGATCAGCTTGTCCGGGCACATATAGCTGCCGCCGCAGGCCGCAATGATGGGGCTGGCGGCATATTCCGCCAGATTTTTCAGGTTCACGCCGCCGGTGGGCATGACCCGGAACATGGGAAACGGTGCGCTCATGGCCTTGATCTTGGCCAGACCGCCGGACTGCTCCGCCGGGAAGAATTTGAGAACCTCCAGCCCGAAGCGGTAGGCCGCGTGGTAATCCGTGGGTGTGGTGCAACCGGGGAAAATGGTGATGCCCCGCTCCTGACAGTAGCGCACCAGCTCCGGATCAAAGCCCGGTGTCACAATGAATTTGCCACCGGCCTCAATGGTCTCGTCCACCTGCCGGGTGGTCAGCACCGTGCCGGCGCCCACCAGCATTTCCGGATGGCGCTGCACCATGATCCGCATGGCCTCTGCCGCGCCGGCTGCCCGGAATGTGATCTCCGCCACGTTCACGCCACCGGCGCACAGGGCATCGGACAGAGGCGCCGCATCCCGCTGGGGATTGGTAAGCTTGATGACCGGCACCACGCCGATCCGACTGATTTGCTGCTGTAATTCGTTCATATTCGCTTTCTCCTTCCGGGCCGCAGGCGACCCCTTTTATCTTCTAACTAATCATAACGGAAATTAGCCGGTTTGTCCATAGACATGCCGGATTATTTTCCTGTATTTTATGGATTTTGTACTGCCCCGGCGGCAAATTCCCGGGGTGAAATGCCGTATTCATTGCGAAACGCCCGGTAAAATCCGGCATAGTCCCGGAAACCGCACTGGCTGAAGATCTGATTGGGCCGGTAGCCCTGCGCCAGCAGCTGCCGGGCGATCTGCAACCGCTTTTTCTGAATGAAGCGGTAAACACTGGTGCCCACCTGCCGCTGGAATTCGTGGCTGAGGTGGTATTTGCTGACATAGACCCGGGCGGCCAGCATATCCAGCGACAGCGGCTCGCCATAGTGCAGATTGATATAATCCACCACCTGCGACACGGCCACGCTGGAGCGTGTCACCTCCTCCAGCCGGTCGCTGTCGTGCTGCCCCGCCAGCCGGTTGAGCAGTACCACGATCAGACCGATCAGGTTTTCCCGGATCAGATCCGCCCCGTACTCCCGGGAATCCGCCACCTCCCACAGCTGCTCCAGCAGCAGCTGCATGGTGCTGCGCTGCCGGGGCTGTAGCCGCAGCAAATTGCCATGGGCCGCATGATCCGCCGTCAGCAGCCGTTTCAGATCCGTCTGGGTTGTGGAAAGACGGCGCAGCAGCTGGGGATCCAGCCACAGAACATACCGCTCATAGGGCGCAATGTCGCTTTGGATGCAGATTCGATGCAGCTCCCGGGGGCTGATCAGCAGCAGATCTCCGGGAATCAGATGGTATACCCGGCTCTCGATGGTATAGCTGACATCGCCGGAGAGGAGAAAGTATACCTCAAAGAAATCATGGTGATGCAGCTGTACATCTCGCAGATAAGTATCCCGGGTGTGCAGAATTTCAAAATCCGCCCGGCTCATTTCCTGCCGTGGATCAAAGGATACCGCCTTTCGCATATGCGCCCCCCTTCCAGATACTGTTATCATAAAGGGTATTGCCCCGAAAGTCAATGAAAATATTCGCAATATTCACAATGTTACATCGCAAATTCGGTATATTTTCCGAAAAACTTTGCGTTTTCCGAAAAATGATGCCCTCGCCCCCTCTTGACAACGGTGGCCCGGGCTGGTATGCTTGTAGTAGAAAACAAGCAGGAGGAATTGCCATGACACCCTTTATGAACCGGGATTTTCTGCTGAAATCCGAGACCGCCCGCACACTGTATCACGATCATGCCGCAGCCATGCCTGTGATCGATTACCATTGCCACATCAACCCCCGGGAGATCTGGGAGGACAAGCGCTACGACACCATCACAGAGGTCTGGCTCGGTGGCGACCATTACAAATGGCGTGCCATGCGTTCGTGCGGTGTGCCGGAATATTACATCACGGGTAACGCCGATCCGGCGGAGAAGTTCCGCAAATGGGCCGAAACCATTCCCAACCTCATCGGAAATCCCCTGTACCACTGGACGCATCTGGAGCTGCAACGCTATTTCGGCATTACAGAGCCCCTGTGCGGCGAAAACGCCATGGAAATCTACGAGCGTTGCAACGCCATTTTGCAGCAGCCGGACATGAGCGTGCGGGGTATCATCCGCCGCTCCAATGTCAAACTCATCTGCACCACCGATGACCCTGCGGATGATCTGTGCTACCACGAAAAGCTGGCCGCCGATCCCACGGCCCCCGCCATTGTGCTGCCCGCCTTCCGTCCGGACAAGGCCATGCGGGCGGACAAGCCGGACTTCCCGGCTTACGTTGCCCGGCTGGAGCAGGTTGTCGGCTACCCCATCAACAACGTGGAGGATATGCGCCGGGCGCTGACCGACCGCATCGACTATTTCCACGCCCACGGCTGCCGCGTGTCCGACCATGCCCTGGACTACTGCTTCTATGTGCAGGCCACACCGGAGCAGCTTGACAATATCTTCGCCCGGGCCAGAGCCGGGCAGCCCATCACCCATCATGAGCAGCTGGCCTACCACACTGCGCTGCTTCTGACCGTCGGTCAGGCCTACAACCAGCTCAACTGGGTCATGCAGCTGCATTTTGCCTGCCTGCGGGACAATTCCACCCGGATGATGCGCCAGCTCGGCCCCGACACCGGCTTCGACTGCATCAACGATCAGTCCAACGCGGCCGGACTGGCCGCCCTGCTCAACGCGCTGGAGCAGGCCGATGCACTGGGCAAGACCATTCTCTACTCTCTCAATCCTTCCGACAATGCGGCCATCGGCACCATTATGGGCGCCTTCCAGACCGACAGCCCCATTCCCGGCAAAATTCAGCAGGGCTCCGCATGGTGGTTCAACGATCACAAGCCCGGCATGGAGGCGCAGATGATCAGCCTGATGAGCCTTGGCGCCATGGGCACCTTCAACGGTATGCTCACCGACTCCCGCAGCTTCCTCAGCTACACCCGGCATGAATATTTCCGCCGCATTCTGTGCAACCTGTTCGGCCAGATGGTGGAAGACGGCGAATATCCCGCAGACCTGAACCAGCTTGGCCGGATGGTGGAGAACATCAGCTATTACAATACCCTGCATTACTTCGGTTTTGACGAATTCCTGAAATAAGTTTTCCCTTTCAGCCATTCCGTGTGCAACATTCTGCACAAACAGCAATCCGAAAAACTGGCGAAAACAGAGAAAACCCATGGCCATTTCCCCTGGTCATTGACAGCTTCCCTGCAAAATGCTATATTGTCACTATCCATATT
Source organism: uncultured Oscillospiraceae bacterium (assembly GCA_964564605.1). Taxonomy (GTDB): domain Bacteria; phylum Bacillota; class Clostridia; order Oscillospirales; family Oscillospiraceae; genus Faecousia. The sequence continues at coordinate 25,338 of CAZMBL010000013.1, read as the reverse complement.
GTGGAGGCAGCTATGAAAAAAGTATTTGCGGCCATGCCCATAGCGGCGCTGTGCCTGTGCGCCACTTCTGTGAATGCGTCCGCGGCGCAGGTTTCTGCCGCCGGACCGGATAATACCGGGGATTTCTTTGGAATTGTGATTGCAATGCTGCTGCTTTCATCCTTTGGCGTGGCCGCGCTGGTGGCCTGTAAAACCCATTTCCCCAAAAAATAAGCCCATGCAGCAGGCGGCCACCGCCTGCTGCTTTTCATTTTATCGAAAGAATTGACCTTATGAGACGTGAACTTCTGAGCCTTATTGTGATATTATCCGTGCTACTGGCCGGACTGATGGGAACGGCGATTCTGGTTCCCATGCTGCACTCGCCGGAGCCGTCCTCTCCCACCCTCAATACCACCTTGCCGCCCCAGCCGACGACGAGCGCGCCGCCCCCCACCACCCTGCCGCCCACCGAGCCGACACAGCCGCCCATTGTGAAAGAGCAGACGGTTCGCCTCACCGCCACCGGCGATATGCTGATGCACATGAGCGTGGTCAATTCCGTCCGCTCCGGCAAGGACTATGATTTTTACAGCCTGTTCCGCTTCCTGACCCCCTATGTGCAGGAGGCGGACCTGGCCTTTTGCAATCTGGAGACGACGCTGGCCGGGCTGGACAACGGCTATTCCTATTCCAATTACCCCTGCTTCAACACCCCGGATGTGCTGATCCGTGATTTACGGGAGGTGGGGTTTGACACCATTCTCACCGCCAACAACCATTCCTACGATACCCGCAGTGTGGGCTTCCACCGCACCCAGAAGGTCATCCGGGATTACGGACTTTCCGTGCTGGGCACCAGAGAGACGGAGGACGATCCCGTTTTCTCCGTAGTGGAGCAGGGCGGGATCCGGATGGGGCTTGTCTGCTACACCTATGAGTATGACGATCCGAAAACCGATCCTGCGCGGAAATATCTCAACGGCATCCCCGTTTCCGTAGCGGACGGGCCGCTGGTCAACTCCTTCCACTATTACCGGCTGGATAAGTTCTACGCAGAGGTTGCCGAAATTTTTCAGCAGATGCGCCGGCAGGGTGTGGATACCATTGTTTTCTTCATCCACTGGGGCGATGAATACAGCATCCGCAGCAACAGTCGGCAAGCCGCCATCGCACAGGAGCTGTGCGATCTTGGGGTGGATGTGATCATCGGTGGCCACGCCCATGTGGTGCAGCCGATGGAGCTGTTTCGCTCCACCATAGACGAAAGCCATAAAACCGTCTGCCTGTACTCCATGGGCAACACCATCGCCAACCAGCGGCGGGACAATATGAATCTGAAAACCGGCCACACGGAGGACGGCATGCTTTTCAGCCTCAACTACGCCCGGTATTCCGATGGTTCGATCATTCTCGAGTCCGTTGAAATATTGCCCACATGGGTGCGCAAGCAGCTGATTGCCAATAAGCCTGTCTATACCGTTCTCCCTCTTGACAAAAATCTGGAGGACTGGAAAGAGGCATTTTCCCTGTCCAACACCCATCTGACGCTGGCGAAAGGCTCCTATGATCGCACCATGAAGATTGTGGGAGACGGACTGGAAGAGGTAAACGCATACCTGTCCCGGGCGCAGACCGAGCTGGAGCTGGCACTGGGAATTCTCCCGCCGGAGGAGCCCCCCGCCCCCACGGCCCCGGCCCCATCCGAACCCGCCTCCACTGACCCCGTCCCCACCGAAACCGCATAAAATACCCGGGCGCACCGCTTACATAGTGCGCCCGGGCTGTTTTTCAGGTATTGAAGGGGCAGCGCCCTCGATGCCCCGCCGTATTCTCCAGTGGGAATGCGGCAAAAATCTTCGATTTTTCCCATTCATCCATGCCACATACATATATTTTGGCGGATCAAAATGGGAAACCGGGCGGGCGAGCGATGGCCGCCTCTACAACGCAATGGGGAGATTGTGTGATATCCGGGCACATAAGGTGCGTCAGGGATGCCACCCCATACGATTGCGGAAGGACGGAGCGTTTTGCGGTTCCCCGGGGGATTGCCACGCCAGTGTGTGCCCCGGTTCGCAATGACACGTTGTTTGTCGGTGGCACAACGAAAACAGATTATTCTCAATGCAGGACGCAGGTGCCGCAGGGGCCGAGACCACGGCGTTCTACCTCTTCCCATGTGATCTCGTGGCTGTATTTTCCGGCGCAGTTGGCTTCATAATGGTACTTGACGCTTCCGGAGCCCCCGGTGTAGACATGGCCGTGGTAGTTTTCCTTTCCGGGAACCTCCTTCGGGCTGCCGGAGGTCAGATTGCAGGCGGTACAGGTTTTGGGCTTCGTATAGGTGGCATCTCTCCACTGGTGGCCGGCAGGCTTTCCCTCGGTCAAATCGCAGCGGGCGCAGTGCTTCGGTTCCGTGCAGGTGGCGTCTTCCCAGCTGTGACCCGATGGCACCCCTTCCGTCTCACCGCAGACGGTGCAAG
>CAZMBL010000013.1:0-22773 GCA_964564605.1 uncultured Oscillospiraceae bacterium | reverse complement strand
AGACGGTGCAAGTCTTTGCCGCCGTGCAGGTGGCATCTTCCCAGCTGTGCCCCGGCGCTTCCCCATCTGTCTCACCGCAAAGGCATCTATTCGGCTCCATGCAGCTGTCAAACAGGAAATCATGCACATGCTGCGTGGTGGTCGGTACGGCAGGTGTCTGCGTCGTGGGTGCCGGCGCTGACGTTGGCGTGGTCAGAATCTCTCCCGGCAGCGTCATGCAGGCGCACAGCGAAACCGCCAGCAAAACCAGCATTGCCGCCCATCGGGCTGGTGTGAAACCGTTTTGGGCCATACAAATCCCTCCTTTTTCTTCGATTATAGCAACGCCATGACCGGAGTGCAAGAATTACCGTCACAAAAAGTTCATTTTAGGCATTTTGTCCTCTTGTAAAATATAAATGTCCATGGTATAATGAATAGCAATTAAAAATTGGAGGTGTTACCATGGAATTCAACGTCAACCATCCGACTCTGTATCTGCTGGCCGGGCTGCTGGTGGCTGTGGTTCTGGGGCAATCGATCTATTTTCTCATTCGTGCCCTGAAACGAAGCCGGGAGCTTGGCATGAATCAGAAAAAGATCGGGAAAACCATCCGCACCGCCGCCATTTTTACCATTGCGCCGGCGGTTGCCATCGTCATCAGCATCATCACCCTGAGTAAGAAGCTGGGTCTTCCCCTGCCCTGGCTGCGGCTGAGTGTGGTCGGTTCCATGAGCTATGAGACCGTAGCCGCCAGCAATGCTTTGCAGGCCATGGGCCAGAGTCTTGGCTCCAGTCTGGGTCTGACGGCACAGCAGTATGTGAATGTGCTGCTGGTGATGACACTGTCCATCATGAGCGGCATCTGGCTGGTTCCCCTGTTTGGCAAGAAGCTGCTGCACGGTATGTCCTCCCTGTCCAACCGGGACGCAAAGTGGGCCGACATTTTCTCCAATTCCCTGTTTATCGGCATGATCTCCGCATTTTTGGGCTTCGTATTCTGCGATGTGTACCGCCTGTGGACACCGGAGGCCCGCTATATCACCGAAACCGTAATGGAAAACGGTGAAGAAGTGAAAAAGCAGGTAGCCGTGTCCGCCACCTCGGGCCTGATCCCCGTGTGCGTGATGGTTGTTTCCGCCCTGATCATGGTCGCCTGCGGCCTGCTGATGCGAAAGCCCAAACTGAAATGGCTCAGCGAATACGCGCTGCCTATTTCTCTGGTACTGGGCATGGCCGCCGCCATTCCCCTGACCGCGTGGCTTGGCTGAGGAGGTGCCGATATGAAAAAGAAACTGTCCTATATTGACAGCATCCACCGCGATGGCCGGATCTGGAACATCAGCGTGATGCTGCTGCTGATTGCTTTCCCCATCACCGTTTCCATTATGTTCAGCGCCGCACCGGACTGGGGCGCGCTTGGACTTGGCCTGCTGGCCACCGCGCCTATGTACTGGGCGGTGGGTGCCATCGAGACAGTCACCTTTGTGCCCATGCTGGGTGCCGGCGGCTCTTACCTGAGCTTCGTTACCGGCAATATTTCCAATCTGAAACTCCCCTGCGCCCTGAACGCGCTGGAGCAGAACGAGGTCAGCGCCAACAGCGAGGAGGGCGAGGTCATTTCCACCATCGCTATCGCCACCTCCTCCATCGTCACCACGGTGGTGATTATCATTGGTGTCATCTGCATTGTGCCCCTGACCCCCATTTTGCAGGCACCCATGTTGCAGCCCGCCTTTGAGCAGATCCTTCCGGCCCTGTTCGGCGGACTGGGGGTTGCATTCGTCAGCAAAAACTGGAAACTGGCACTGGCGCCGATTGCCCTGATGCTGGTGCTGTTCGTGTTCATTCCCGGCCTGAATTCCGGCACAGTGGGCATTATGGTGCCCGTGTCGGCTCTGTTCACCATTGCCGTTGGCCGCATTCTCTACAAACGGGGGGTACTGTAATATGGTTGGATACATCATTCTTGCGGCACTGCTGCTGTTTCTGATCGTGATTTTTGTGCGGACCCTGGCCTTCCGGCCCCGCGATCAGAAGCCCATCGACCCGAAGGATGTCAAATTCGATCAGGAAGCGGCCATTTCCGCTCTGCAGCAGCTGGTACGCTGCAAAACCGTCTCCAACAACGACCCGGCGCTGGAGGACGATGCCGAATTTGAAAAGCTGGTGGCGATGCTACCGAGTCTCTATCCCCGGGTATTCGATGTCTGCTCCTTTGACCGGCTGCCCGGGCGGGCGCTGCTGCTGCGCTGGCCCGGCAAATCCGACAAGGCCCCTGCCGTCATGATGGCCCACTACGATGTGGTGCCGGTGGATGAGGCCGGATGGGAAAAGCCTCCCTTTGCCGGTATCATCGAGGATGGGGTTCTCTGGGGGCGCGGTACCCTCGATACAAAGGTCACCTTCAACGGTGCCCTGTCGGCTGCCAATCACCTGATCGGGCAGGGCTTCCAGCCGGAAAACGACATTTACTTTGCCTTCTCCGGCGGCGAAGAGATCAACGGCTCCGGCGCTCGGAACATTGTGGAATACTTCCGGCAGCACGAGATCACGCCGGCCATGGTGGTGGACGAAGGCGGTGCCGTGGTGGAAAATGTGTTCCCCGGTGTCAAGACCCCCTGCGGCCTGATCGGTATTGCGGAAAAGGGCATGATCAACGCCGAATTCCGTGCCGCCTCCAACGGTGGCCACGCCTCCGCGCCCAAGCCCAACTCCCCCATTCCCACGCTGGCCCGTGCCTGTCAGCGGCTGGAAAAGCATCCCTTTCCGGCCCACATTCAGGGGCCTGCTGCGCAGATGTTCGACACCCTCGGCCGCCGCTCCACCTTCCTGTACCGGATGGTTTTCGCCAATCTGTGGTGCTTCGGCTGGGTCATTGACCTGTTGGGCAAAAAATCCGGCGGTGAGATCAACGCCATGATCCGCACCACCGTTGCCTTCACTCAGATGCAGGGCAGCTCCGCCCGGAATGTGATCCCGCCGGAGGCCCGGATCATTGCCAACATGCGCCTGAACCCCTCCGATTCTGTGGAGAGCGCGCTGGAATACCTGCGGCGCACCGTCCGGGATCCCAACGTGCAGATCTCTGCTGTGGAGAGCTTCCCGCCCAGCCGTGTCTCCGTGACCAACTGCCCGGCATGGGAGCGGATTTCCGCGGCCGTAGCCGAGACGTGGCGTGGTTGCATCGTTTCTCCGTACCTGATGGTGCAATGCTCCGACTCCCGCTACTATGGTGCCATTTCCGACCGGGTCTACCGGTTCTCCGCCATGGATCTGACCTCGGAGGAGCGGGCCACCATTCACGGTAACAATGAGCGCATCCGCCTCGATTGCATCTGCCGCTCCGTAGAATTCTACATCCGCCTGCTGGAAAAATGCTGAAAAATGTCGTCCCCTTCTTCATGGGCAGGAGCTTCTCCTGCCCCACCCGGAAGGGGACGATCTTTCCCTTTATGAAAATGTCACGCCTGCCGCAGCTGCCGGGCCATTTGTGCCGTGACGGCGGCGCAGCGGTGGGCGGCGATGGTCTCAAAGGTGGGATAATCCATCTGTGCAGATTCATCGGCCTTGTCCGAAATGGCCCGCAAAATCACAAAGGGCACATGATTTCTGAAAGCCGTGTGGGCAATGGCCGCCCCCTCCATTTCCGTGCAGAGCGCGCCGGTCAGGTGGATAATGCGGTTCTTTTCTCCCTTTTCGCTGACAAACTGGTCACCGCTGGCTACTCGTCCCCGGGCTGTGTGACCGGGGTTGACTGTCTCTGCGGCGGCGAAAGCCACCTGCGCCAGTGCCTCATCTGCCGGGAAGGCCGCCTCCTGCATACCGGGAACGACTCCCATGGGGTAGTCTACGCCACGGCAGTCAAAATCGTGATACATGGCATCCCGGCTCACCACCAGATCACCGATGTCCAGCTCCGCGCTGAGGCTTCCGGCCACACCGGTGTTGACAATGTGGGTCACGCCATACACGCTGATCAGAATCTGGCTACAGACGGCGGCATTGACCTTGCCCACACCGCAGCGAACCACCACGCAGTTCACGCCCTCCAGCACGCCTTCGCAGAAGGCCGAGCCTGCATGTTCCGTTTCTGCGGTATTGGTCATCTGCTGTCTGAGCAGCGCCACCTCCACCTCCATTGCGCCAATAATTCCAAGCTTCATACGGTTTCCTCCTTCGGATAATACAGGCAGCTGTCATCCGCCCGCTCCAGCAGCCTGGCATAGCGCGCGCCCCAGTATTTTGCCATGGGCAAGTTCATATCCAGATTATTTCCGCAGTCCCGGGCGCTGGCCCCGGGCACCGCGCCCTCAAATTCCGCAATAAAACGGAAGCACGAGCGCACCAGCGGCAGCACCTGCCGGGCGGTATAGTCCCCCCGCAGCAGCAGATAAAAGCCGGTGCGGCAGCCCATGGGGCCAAAATAAAGCACTCTGTCCTTCCACTGGGGTTCATTGCGCAGGTAAGTCGCCCCCAGATGCTCAATGGTGTGAATTTCCGCGGTGTTCAGAACCGGCTCCTCGTTGGGTGATGTCAGCCGAAGATCAAAGGTGGTCACCGCCTGCTCCCCCACGCCGTCCTGCCTGGATACATACAGCCCCGGCTGCAGGCGAATGTGATCCACTGTAAAACTTGCGATTTTTTCCATATATGCCTCCTGTTTGCTTTTGCCTATCATAGCGCATTTGCCGCAGGAATGCAAGAAGAACCCGCATTTTTCGCCGTTCAACCGGCCGTTGATTGGTTCTCAACCGGCAGTTGACCGGCAAAATCCGGAATTTAACGGATACTTGATAGCTTTCCCCCCATTTTTATGGCATGATAGCCCCATCAGAAAAGGAGGTAATCTTTATGGAAGATACTTTGGGAAAAAGAATTATGCAGCACCGCAAGCGGCTGAATATGACACAGGATCAACTGGCGGAGAAGCTCAATGTCACGGCACAGGCTGTCAGCAAATGGGAAAACGAGGTTTCACACAGTTAAAGATACCACCCAACAAACCCACGCTTACGATACTTCCAATAATCAAAATTTGGAGGTACACCCCATGAAAAGACTGATTTCCTGTGAGTTTAATATCGATACCGCTTCCGTGGAACTGAAGTTTGCGGACGGAAGCATGATTTCCATTTACTGCCCTGCCGTTGAGGATGAAGTTGCTGAGAATATGTATCAGCGGTCTGAACTGGACTATCTAATTTACAATGACCCTCTGGCGTATGCAGATTTGATCTTGAACGGTGATCCCCAAGCATATTTGAAAGCAGTAACAGAATACAAGCCCCTTGACTAACTGAAAGCCGCCAGTGCTGGCACCTCTTACGGTGCCGGTACTGGCGGCTTTTTTACATTTTATCGATTAAGGCGAAAACTACCGACTGCTGATCTTCGCTTAATCTTGACCAACGCTCCAATAGCTTTCTTTGAGATTCTGTCAACGAAACAGGTGCGTCACCTTCGGCAAATAACTGAGAGAGCGTAACCCCAAACGCTGAACAAATCTTTTCCAAAGAAGGTATCGTCGGAACCATGTTCTTGCGATACCAAGAGGAAATTGTAGACTGGGGCAAGCCAGAGTGTTCCGCAAGCTGATACTCCGTCCACCCTCTTTCTTCCCGGTATTCGGTTATGGCAGCAAGAATATCTTTCACTACACTCACCCCTTTACTTGTATTCTTCGTAAATTATACTTTGATAAATCGTTGATATTTAATATTTTATGTCGTATAATTTTAACGATATACGCAAGTAATGTGGGGAGAAATGCTATGACTGCCTTTACGGTTTCCTTCTTCGGTCATAGAAGAATTAAACAGCCTTTGCCGGTGGAACAAAAACTTGAACGACTGGTGCGAAAATTGCTCACTGAAAAAGAATATGTGGAGTTCCTAGTTGGACGTGACGGAGAATTTGATCAACTTGTTTCCTCCACCATACGCCGCTGCAAGCGGGAGTATCGGAGCGATAACAGCGCCCACATTTGGGTACTGCCTTATCTCACAGCGGAGTTCCGGGATAATGAAGAAGCTTTCCGGGATTACTACGATGAAATCGAAGTGTGTGAAGCTGCTGCCGGGAGCCACTACAAAAATGCCCACCAGACCCGAAACCGGGCTATGGTGGACAGATCGGATTTGGTGGTGTTCTGTATCCACCACGAAAGCGGCGGTGCATGGCAGACCATGAAATACGCAAAGGATCAGCGTGTCCCCTATATCAACATTGCTGATATGATGGAGGAAGCAGAATGAAAAAGTGTATCTTATCGGCACTCGCCGGTGCGCTTATAATGCTCGTTGCAATTATTATTGCGGCAAGAATCAGCAACATTCAGAAACAGACACCAAAGGAATATGAACACATCGATTATGTGTCCAATATTACACAAGAGGAATGTTTTGTATGCGGTACGAATAATAGCTACTCATATTGGGGCGAGGATAATGTGGGCATCGTCAATCTGAATACCTTTGAACTGCTGTATCTGGAGATCAACCGCTATAACGATCATGGAAATCTGATCGAAGAACCGGCAGGATATATGTCCAGCAACGGATTGATTGATAAGGAAGCTGAAACCTATCTCCACGCTTATTCCCACCCGGATCATGCCTATGCCGATGTGCAGCTCACGGGTGTAAAATACTCGATTGACAGAGATTCCGTCCAAAACCATTTGTGCCAAACTTGTTTGGATTCTATCAACAACCTATGGTTCACAGATCAGCCACCGGCAGAATTCGCCATAGTCAGTTTTGATGATCGAACCATCCAGCCACTATTAAACGCACACCCATGGTTTGCTGCTGGAAACTTTGGCGTTGACTGCGAGTTCAAGGACGATGGGGCGATTGACCTATTGATACACTATTGTCCGAACCGGTATTCGTAGAAATTTCAGCAAACGCTTTCAGCATTTTAATGGCAATAACATCATGCTTTTTAGAGAACATATGCCCGCCACCTTCGATGATTTCGAACCGGATATTGACACCCTCTGCTTTGTACATCTCATTGGCACGCTTGGCATAGTCAAGGTTCACGATTTTATCCTTGGTGCCATGCACCAGCAGGATATCACCACAGTAGCCCTTGATCTCCTCGTAGGGGTCCATGCCGATCACGTCGGTCACATAGCAGCGGCCCAGCTTCATACGCATACAGTTGATGGTTTCCGGCACATTCTGGGGATCGAACTTAGCGAACATCATTTTGCCTGCCCTTGCATCATCGGGGATGCACAGCGCCGGGTAGAACAGTACCAGCTTGGAGACCATTTCCGGATGTTTCGCAGCGGTCAGTGCAGACACGAAACCACCCTGACTGCAGCCCATGAGCAGAAGCTCGCTGCCGGTATAGGGCAGGCTCTGGACATAGGCAATCACCGCTTCCAGATCCTTTACCTCCGTCAGCACAGACATATCGGTGGTTGCGCCGTCACTCTGGCACTTCATAAAGCTGCCGCCGCAGAAGTCGAAGCAGTATGCCGCATATCCCAGTTCCGCCAGGGCGATAGCATACTGCCGGACGGTATCCTGAAAGGCCATGAAGCCATGGCACACGATAGCCACAGGCAGATCCTCTCCCTGCGGTCTGTACTCCGTGCCGCGAATGGTCAGGTTGTCCCGCTTGCATTCAAAGGTGCTGACTGCAATATCTTCACGCACGGTTGGTTTCTTGAACAATAAATCCAGCATTCCCATGTTAATCCTCCCTGGGTTCAAAAATCACTTGATAAGCATCGTAGCAGACCTGCATTTCCGGGGTGTTTGCAGCAGTCGGCATGTGCAGTTCACACCGAGCTAAGCATTTTATCCAAGATTCCAAAACAGTCCCGAAGTCTGGTGACAATCATCATTGGCTCCTCCGGATGCTGAACCCACATACGAAATGCTGCCGGGAGTATCGCAGCAAGCACGGAGGAAAGGTAATCCGACTGGATTTCGCTGACCTCTATGTCTGACAGTACCGCAACTCGAAAATCTTCAATATGCTTTTCATGCACTTCATATAGGATTTCTGTTCTGTCACACTGGATCAACGTTTCCATGAGTCTGCGATTGTCAAACCAAGCATTTACAAATGATTCCAGCGCAGCAGGAAACTGACAGCTTTCTGCCTGCTCCAATGCCTGAAGCAAAATCATTTCACACTTCCAGGTGAGGATATCAGAAATATTATCAAACAGGCGGTAGAACGTCGCTCTGCTGACACCGGAAACCACACATAAGTCACGGACGGTAACATCTATATAACTTTTCGTTTTTAGGGAATCCAGAAGACCATGATATAACGTATCCGCTGAACGCAAGGCCCGCCTGTCATTTGGGATATGATACATATTCCTTACCTCATGTCGCACAATTTTATGAGATGATTGTATCACATCTCAAAAACTGATACAATCAATCTAACTAAATTCAAGGGGGGATTTTCTATGAAGAAAGAAGGACTTAATTGGTGGTGCGACCGTGCGTGGATCAAATGCAGTTGCCTGATTGCCGCAATCATGACCGGACTGATTCTGCTCAACTGGGAAAACTGGTCTGCGGAACTGAAAATTATTGCTGCCATTGCCGCGCTGATCCCAGTTCATGTAGTGGAGGAATGGGTATTTCCCGGTGGATTTCATTACCAGTATAACTGCACCTTTGGTTCCGATCAGCCAGATCGCTATCCTATGTGCCGCCTGTCCGATATGATCACCAATCTGGTTGCAACAGTTCTCTACATCACTCTGACCATCATCTGTATTGTAAATGGCCGGGTCAGCAACGGTATCATTCTTGGAACCATCGTGTTTTGCGTTCTGGAATTTTTCATGCACACCATGTTCGGTATCCGTATGTATCTGAAATTCAAATCAAAGGGAAAGACCACCATCTATGGTCCCGGTTCCATCACCGCATATTTGGGTTTTACAGTGTTTGGTATAATCCTGCTGTACTGCATGGAGGGTCGTACTGTTGTTTCCGGCGACTGGGTGGAGGCATTGATTATTCTCTGCATCATTGGCTTCGTCTGTATCCTTATTCCAGAAAATCTGCTCAAAAAGAAAGACAACAAGTATTTCTTTGAAAGCAGCGGATATTTTGACCGCTTTTTGAAGTAATCACAGGCCAATAAAGATTGGTATAGCAGAACTCAACCCCGACAAGGTCGCTTGCCGGGGTTGAGTGATTCTTACTTACCAGACTTCTTGAACAGGGTCATTTCGGGCATGGTTTCGTTTCTGGCACCGGGCAGCAGTTCCACGAAGCACATACCGACTTCCTCACCGGCTTCGTTGTAGATACCGGCCAGCAGTTCATAATAGCCAACATTCAGCATGACACCTTCCATAAGCTGACGGATGTAGTAGACTTCTTCCTTCTTGCCGGGGACGGTCAGCTTCCACTCGGTGCTGTACACGGTCTTGCCGTCGGGCTTGACGAAGTCCAGCGCTTCCATCTGATAGTTGTTCAGACGCTCGGAGGTGCAGTCGCTCTTGATGTAGGTGCCGTCGGAGTAAGGATGCTGGGGGAAGGTGAACAGCATCATTTCCTCGTTATCATAGAATCGCAGAGAGAACCACTCCCACATACACTTGGGGTTATCCAACTCGTAGGTGCCGCCCTGCTTGTCGAACCAGCTCTTGCCCTCTACCTTATACTGCTTGCCCTTGCAGTTGATGGTGCCGCGGCAGGGCATATTGGTGTAGGAATAGTAGTAGGTCACCTGCTTGGGGTCCTTCAGACCCATCTGCAGCAGGCCATTATCGCAGTGCCAGAAGGGACCCTTGCCGTAGTCCATGAATACCTCAAAATTGAACTGCTCGGTCTTGGCGGCGAAACGAATGCCCTCGGCTTCCTTGGTGACTTTCAGCATATCCTTGTAGCGCAGCTCGGTATCGGAAACCTTCACTTGCCAGGGAAGCAGAGCGGTTTCCTGCACATACAGATGCTCCTTGGTCTCAAAGTCCGTCAGTGCGATCTGGACGATGTAAGGATGGATGGGGAGCTTGGGCATGGTGACCCGGATCAGAGAAAACTGGAAAGAGAACAGCTTGTTTGTTTCTGCGTCCCGACCGTAGCCGGTGGAGTACCACCACTCGGAGCTGTCGGTATGGATGCGCCAATCTTCTTCAAAACTTCTGCGTTGTCCTGCGAATTTCATGTTGATCTACCTTTCTAATGTTATTTCCAACAAAGTGTTGATTTTCTTTCATGTCTGTATTATAATTTGGTCAAATCCGAAAAACAACCATTAAATGCCACACAAGTTGAATGATAACCAACAGTTTTACGCAAAAGTGATGGATATTTATAATTTATTTACATTTTTTCTGAAAGGGAATATCCTATGAAACAGGAGAAAATCGACCGCAGAATCAAATACACCAAACACGCACTTCAGGAGGCCATGATCGAGTTGCTGGAGACTCACCCAATCGCAAAGATCTCCGTATCCATGCTCTGCGAAAAAGCAGATGTGAACCGCAGCACTTTCTATGCCCACTATGAAAATGCGCCCCAGCTTCTGGAGCAGATGGAACATGATGCCATGGCGAATTTACAGAATTACATCGTAGCCCAGTCCGAAGCCTACAAGGAAGCCAATCTGGAACAGACCATGGTGCAGATTCTGACCTATGTGGCGCAGAATGACAGGCTGTTCCGGGCGCTGCTGGGCAAGAACGGCGGCTGGGATTTCAAGGGAATGATGATTGAGTTGCTGAACACGGAGCTGAAGGACATCACCGCACCGGAACTGCGTAAAAACAAGGCAACCTTCGATTACATGATCGAATTTTCTGTCAGCGGTTCCACCAGTGTAATCCTGCGCTGGCTGGAAAATGGACTCAAAGAAACCCCGAAGCAAATGTCAAAAATCGTCACCCGAATGCTGCTGAAAAATGTGGCGATGGGCTAATATAGAATCCCAGAGGTAAGATGCACCTCTGGGATTTTGCTTACATTATGGGAATCTGACGCTCATGGGCGCGGAGGGTGATTTCAACCACCCTGTCTATGCTTTCCGCAAAGCCTCGCTCGATCCAGACACGCTGGATGGCTTCAATACCACTTATGATGTAGGCACTGCGGTATTCCTGTTCCACAGGATCGTCCGTCCATGTGGGCATGGTTTCCGGGAGTAGGACAGCGAATCTTGCGTAGGCTGTCTGATAAAAACCGTTCTGATATAGAGCAATAAAAGTAGGCGCATGACGCTTCACAAATTCAAAGTGATGGCGAAGCTGCTGCTCCGGTTCCATACCCTGAATTTCGTCTGCATACTGTCCGCACAGAATATCCAGATGAAAGGCGATCACATCTTCTTTCACATCGAAATTGCGGTAGAAGGTCTTGCGCCCAATGGCTGCTTCCTCGCAAATCTCCGTGACAGTGATCTGCTGGAATGGCCTGCGCTTCATCAGACTGAACAGCGCGTCAGCGATCATGTGCTGGCTCTGAATTGCCGTCTTATTTGCCTGCTTGTGATACATAAAAAAGCCCCACTTTTCCTTCGTTTGTGTCAGTTGACTAGCATCTATTGAAATCCATTTTTCTCATGTGTTATGATAGCACAAAAGCAAAACCGACACAAGTGTATCGCATAAGGAGGGCAATATGAATCTGCAAAAATTCTATATGGGTGAAGCCTTTGATGCCTACGAATACTTCGGCGCGCACATCGAAAACGGCGGTGTGGTGTTCCGCACCTATGCGCCCAACGCAAGAAAAATCAGTGTAGTTGGTGCGTTCAATGGCTGGAAGGAAGAACCGCTGGAACAGCTCCACCAGAGTGGTGTGTGGGTAGGCTTCTCCAAGGATGCCAAGCCGGGGCAGATGTACAAGTATGTGATCTATGGTCAGAACGGACGGCAGGAACATTGCGATCCCTACGGCTTCGGCATGGAGCTGCGTCCTGGCGCCTGCTCCATCATCCGTGATCTCAGTGAGTACAAATTTACCGACGAGAAGTGGATGAAGAAGCGCACCCGGTGCTATGATAAGCCTCTGAACATCTATGAGCTGCATCTCGGCTCCTGGAAGATGAATGACGGTCAGTGGTACACCTACAATGAGATTGCTGACGATCTGATCGCTTATCTCAAGGAGTACGGCTACAACTATGTGGAGTTCCTGCCCCTTTCGGAGCATCCCTTTGACGGAAGCTGGGGTTATCAGAATACCGGTTTCTTCGCACCCACTTCCCGGTATGGTACTGCTGCCCAGCTCATGGAGCTGATCGACAAGCTGCACGGCGCAGGTATCGGTGCCATCATGGATTTCGTTCCCGTCCACTTTGCCGTGGATGGCTACGGTCTGAAAGAGTATGACGGAACCGCTCTGTACGAGTACCCCCACAAAGATGTGGGCAAAAGCGAGTGGGGCAGCTATAATTTCATCCACTCCCGCCGGGAGGTGGCCTGTTTCCTCCAGTCTGCCGCCAACTACTGGCTGAAGGAATACCACTTTGACGGCCTGCGGATGGATGCGGTCAGCCGTCTGATCTACTGGCAGGGTGACGAAAAGCGGGGCGAGAACGGAACCACCATCAATTTCCTGAAGGTGATGAACAAGGGCCTGCACGCTCTGCATCCCACCGCTATGCTGATCGCAGAGGATTCTACCTCCTATCCAGGTGTAACCAAGGATGTGGAAAAGGGCGGCTTAGGCTTTGACTACAAGTGGGATCTTGGCTGGATGCACGACACCCTGAAATACTTTGAGTGCCACCCCTATGACCGGGCATCGATGCCAGATAAGATCACTTTCTCCATCTTCTATGCCTACAATGAGCGTTATATCCTGCCCTTCTCTCATGACGAGGTGGTGCATGGTAAGAAAACCATCATCGACAAGCTCAGCGGCAGCTACGAGGATAAATTCAAGCAGGCACGGCTGCTGTACCTGTACATGCTGACCCACCCCGGCAAGAAGCTGAACTTCATGGGCAACGAGCTTGCCATGTTCCGGGAGTGGGACGAGAAGCGGGAACCGGACTGGGACCTGCTGAAGATGCCCGCCCACGATTCCTTCCACCGCTACATGGCGGAACTGAACCGTATTTATCTGTCCGAACCAGCCCTGTCTGCCCTTGACCATACCTACGACGGCTTCAAGTGGGTGGATTGCAAGAGCGATAACAAGTGCGTCTTTGGTTACACAAGAACCGACGGAGAGCAGACCCTTCTGGCACTGTTTAATTTCTCCGACAAAGAAGCAAAGTGTAATTTGAATATCGATGGGGATGTGAAACTGATTCTGAATATCGATTGGGAGTCCTTTGGAGGCACAACCAGAAAAACAACTTCCGAAGTATTGCCGGTAATGATCCCAGCCTATGGTGGTATTCTGTATACAGCTTAGTCTAACCACATCAATCATTTCTATCATCTTTTCGCAAAGGTCATGGCTCATTTTGAGTTGTGACCTTTTGTGTCCGTTTTATTTCCTATCAAATCATATATAATTCCATTGGACACGGAAATTTCATCCTTTATCAACAGTTTTCGACTGGATAATCTTTTCCTATTCTACTATAATGATTATAAATATTGGTCTGGAGAAAAAATTTCTAAAAATTTTTACAAACATTGGAACAATTTGACCTTTCCCATGCCATGTATAGTAGAGGGGTAACTCTACTATCAAAAACAGGAGGTGAAAAACATGGCAGAATCCCGTAAAGGGCCGCAGGGATTTATCGTAGTGCTGCCCGGTGAGATCATTGAAATTCCGCAGGACGATGATATGTCCTGGCTGACACTTTTCTACTCTCTCCCCAAGGAGCTTGTAGAAAAATATCCGCCTGCGATGCAGATTCCACGCTGTCCCTATGAAGTGCTGCGTGAGGGTGTTTGTGCTGGTATCGTTAAGGGTGAGATGATGAAAATGCTGGTCTGGGACTCCTATTCCTGGGTGGCATGGCAGTTCTTCAAAGTGAAAGATCGCCACGGCAACTATCGTGAAATTCCCGGCAGCCGAGCCCATTACGCAGGATACTTTCCACTCTGGCGGCTTTCCTACGCAATTATTCCCTACATACGGATGAAGTTTGAACAATACGGTCTTGGCTTCCAGAATCTTTATAACATTCCGAGGGGCGTGGAAATTCCCTGGCTGACCTACCAGCAGTTTGGCAACCTGGTCGGCAACCTGACGGACATGATCATCGAAGAACAGAATTGGCAACCTACAATCGATGCGGCATGGGAGATGCGCACACCGGAAGATTACGATGACAAGTTCAGCACCGTCAAGAATGACTTCATGCGCAAGTGGCATCATAACCGCTCCGCTAAATCCATCTCTCTGGAAGAAATGATGGAGGACGAGGATGGAGATATCTTCGGTGTTGCAGACCCCGCAGGCGATTTTGAGCAAACCATTCTTTCGGAGATGCAGATTGCATCCTTTGCAGAAGAAAATCTGACAGACACAGATCGTGAGATCTTGCAGCTTCGGATGCAGGGGCATACAGAGCAGGAAATTGCGGACAAGGTTGGTTACAAAACCGCCAGTGCCGTCCATAAGCGAATCGCCCAAATTGCCAACGCTTACGAGGATTTTGTCGTCGGTGAATATCATCAGTATCTGAACAAGCCCAAAAAGTAAACACGCAGTTTAAGCAGCAGTCACATTTTTGTGGCTGCTGTTTTTTATGCAGAAAGGAGGAAACACAAATGTCAAATGAAATCTTTGTAGACTTGCCGGATGTGCTGACAGCGGAGCAGCTTGCAACTGCCTTGCAGCTTTCCAAATCCGGTGCCTACAATCTTCTGAGCCGTCCGGACTTTCCCACCTTGCGGATCGGCGGACGGAAGATGGTTATGAAAAACGATCTGCTGGAATGGCTGAGAAGGCGAACCAACAAGATCGACTGAATCTATAAATTTTGAAAACTGAAGAAAGGAAACCTATGCCTATGACAAAACCCATTCGGGAACTGACCGACAAAGAGATCCGAAGGATTCGGAAGCTGGTCACACAAAAATGTGCCAACTATGACAGCGAATATGGGTGCCTGCCCCTAAACCATGAGTGCGTCATGCTGGGTAAGGCTTACTGCGGAAATGCAATGTGCAAGTATTTCCGTGCGTGGGTACTGCCCAACGACCCGGAGCTGAACGCTGCCCTGCAAAACCTCGCCGCAAAGCGATGCAAGCAGTGCGGCAAGCCGTTTCCTGCAAAGGGACGCCAGATGTATTGCTCTGAAAGCTGTGCAACAGCGGCCCGGAAGCAGCAGACAGCAGAACGAGTCCGGAAACACCGGAGAAAGAAAGCCGAGGTGTAACGATTTGAGCTTGAAAACCGTTGCGCCGCAACACCTTTTTAGCGTAAAACTGAAGGAGTGGTACAGTTACATTAAAATTGAGAAATTCCACATAAATGCGTTACAGGAAGCCATAAATCACGAAAAGCAGGGGGTTTCACGAAAAGAGGACGGAAAACGACGAGTGGGAAACCCTTACGAAAGTAAGGGCGCACTTCTATACATGGTCTGCGACCATGTAGTGCGTCCTACGGAGTTACCCCGGTCACAACATCCGAATGTTGAACCGGGATGCGTCACTTGCGTTCCGTACAAGGGGCTGCACCCCTTGCGCCGCTTTGCGGCTATCCTTGCCAACTTGGGGAACAAACAAGGTTCTTATGAACCATATTTGTTCCCCAAGTCTTTTTATTCCAATCTTAAATCAAAGGAGGAACATTTCTATGTATCAAAGAAATCCAGAGCTTGAAAAGCTTCAACAGGAAAAGGTCAGCGTGGAGAAGAAGCTGGAACAGCTTCAGCACAATCAGCAACGGTTGGAGAACCGGAAGTCCTATTATGAGAAAGCTGACCGAAAGAAACGCACTCACCGTCTTTGCACCATCGCAGGAACCATCGAAAGCATTGCACCGGATATCAAGCTGCTGACACTTCCGGAAGTCAATGAGCTGATGGAACATATTTTCTGTCTGCCCAATGTGCAATCTGCCATTTATCATGCAAGGACGGAGCATGAAAAACGAAAGAAGGAGGAACCGCCTATTGGCCCTGTTTCATCTGAATGTTACACAAATTAAGCGGAGCAAAGGGCAGTCTGCTATTGCCGCCGTTGCCTATCGTGCTGGGGAAAAGCTGTACAGTGAATATTACGGCGAAACCTCCGACTACACCAACAAGGGCGGCGTGATCTGCTCTGAAATTCTTCTCCCCGACCATGCACCCAGAGAATACGCTGACCGTCAGACCCTCTGGAACGCAGTAGAAAAAGCCGAGCGTGGCAAGAACGCCCAGCTTGCATACAGCTTTGACATTGCCTTGCAAAACGAGTTCTCCCTGGATGAGAACATCGCCCTTGCAAGGCAGTTTTTATTGGAGCATTTTGTCAGCCGGGGCATGGTGGTGGACCTTGCAATCCATGTTCCCGACAAGGAAGATGGCGGCATCCAGAATCCCCATTTTCATGTCATGGCACCCATCCGTCCCATCGAGCAAAACGGCAAATGGGGCATGAAGCAGCGCCGTGTCTATGAGCTGGACGATGATGGAAACCGCATCTTGGATGCAGACGGAAACTATGTGTTCAACGCTGTGCCTACCACCGACTGGGGAAGCCCGGAAACATTGGAGTTCTGGCGGGAACAGTGGGCGGCAATGTGCAATGCGAAGTTTGAAGAAAAGGGGTTACCGGAACGGATCGACCACCGTAGCTACGAAAGACAAGGTGTTGATCTTCTCCCCACCATTCACGAAGGTCCTTCTGTCCGTCAGATGGAATCTAAGGGTATTCGCACCGACAAGGGCGAGTTCAACCGCTGGATCAAGGCCACCAATTCTGTCATTCAGGATATCAAGAAAAAGATCGCTGCTCTGCTGGACTGGCTGAAAGAGGTCAAGGGCGAATTGAGCAAACCCAAGGTTCCCGATCTGCTCACGCTGCTTCAGCTCTACTTCGATCAGCGCAATGCAGGTGCTTACTCCCAGCGGGCAAAGGTCAACAATCTGAAAGAGTACAGCGAACTGACGCAGTATTTGCTTGACCATGATATCCATGACCTTGAAACATTGGAAGCCCGTGTCAGTGAACTGCGTGACACTACCGACAGCTTGAAAAATAAGCTGGACACCCAGACCGCTGATATGAAAACCCTGCGGAAAATCCCGGAGTATTTTGAAACCTACAAGCAGTTGAAGCCTGTCTTTGATGGCTTGCAGAAGATCAAATTTCCCAAGGCCCGAGAGAAGTACAAGGCAGAACACGCTAATGATTTGAAGCGCTTCTATGAAGCACGGCGTATTATCTCCCAGAAGTTCCCGGACGGTAAATATGACCGCAAGGCATTAGAAACAGAATATGCAAAGCTGGAACAGGAGCATGACACCACCTATGCCGAGTTCAAAGCGATCCGGGCAGATTCTCAGATGCTCTGGAAAATCAAGTCCCACATTGATACTGCCCGGAAGAATCTGGATCGTTCTCTGGAACAGCCGCAAACCAAAACCCAAGACCAAACCATTGACTAAATTAGGAGGATATGAATGACCAATACTGTTTTGAAACTGGAAACCGACTACGAACCCATTGACCTGTGCGCCTGTTATGAGCCGCTGTTCTACCCGCCGCTGGAATTGGTGGAGGCATGGCGTAAGCGCCGGGAAGCACTTATGGAAGATAAGTTCGAGCCTACTCTGGAAAACACTTCCCACTATGGCACCGAGCTGGACGGCACTACTTACTTTTACTGCGGTAACACCCGGATTAAAGTTACCGAACATTTTGCCGATGATGGGAAGCCTATGGAATCCCTCATCGAAGATGTGATCCGGTTCTCTGCCAATAGGAAAAATACAGAATTTA
This sequence comes from uncultured Oscillospiraceae bacterium, assembly GCA_964564605.1. GTDB lineage: Bacteria > Bacillota > Clostridia > Oscillospirales > Oscillospiraceae > Faecousia. The sequence goes on along the minus strand of CAZMBL010000013.1, from coordinate 4,951 downwards.
AGACCGCTGTTTAACAAAATGAAATTGAAAGAAACCCACGCTTATGGTATAATAGTCACAGAAAGTATTGTAAGCGTGGGTTGTTTCTCAGAAGGAGGATTTTTAAGTGAAACAACCGTACAATACCGCATTATACTACAGATTAAGCCGTGATGATGAAAACTTTGGCGACAGCGTCAGTATCGAAACTCAGCGCACCATTTTACAGAAGTATGCCCGTGACAACGGTTTCCATGTGGTGGACGAGTATATCGACGATGGCTGGTCTGGCACCAATTTTGACCGCCCGGACTTTCAGCGCATGATGGCCGATGTGGATGCAGGCAAGATCAACTGCATCATTACCAAAGACCTGTCCCGTTTTGGCCGTGAACACGTGATGATGGACTACTATCTGGAATTTGTATTCCCGGAGAAGAAGATCCGCTACATCGCCGTGACCGAAAACGAGGATACAGAAAAGGGTCTGAGCGACTTTGTTCCTTTTAAGAACCTGTTCAACGAATGGTTCGCAAAGGACACAAGCCGCAAGGTCAAAACAGCACTTCGTGCTAAACACGCTGCCGGTCAGCGAATTTGTGCATACGCACCTCTGGGATATAAGAAGCATCCTGATATTAAGAATGCCATTATCATCGACGAGGAGACCCGCTGGATCATTGAAAAAATCTTTGATTTAGCTGTGCATGGTGCTGGTGCCGCAAAGATTACCAAAATCTTGTATGCCGAAAAAGTGCCGACTGCCGGATGGCTGAATTACACCCGATACGGAACCTTCGCCAACATCTATGAGAATGCTGATGAGGAAAAATCCTATACATGGACGATAGGACAGGTTAAAAATATTCTGAAGGACGAAACCTACATCGGTAACAGCGTTCATGGCAAGCAGACCAACATTTCTTACAAGAATAAGAAAAAGGTTCGCAAAGCTGAAACAGAATGGTTCCGGGTGGAGAATACCCATGAAGCCATCATTTCTAAAGAGGTCTTTGAACAGGTGCAGGAACAGATTGCCAGCCGCCGCAGGCAACGAAAAGATGCCACTACGCAGATTTTTGCCGGACTTGTGAAATGTGCTGACTGTGGATGGTCTATGAGTTTTGCAACGAACAGGCAAAACAAAACACCATACAGCTATTTTAACTGCACTTCTTACAGACAGTTAGGAAAGGTCAGCGGAGCTTGTTCACAGCACTACATTCGGTATGATGTCCTCTACACTTATGTGCTTTCCAGAATCCAGTATTGGTCGCATCAGGCGCAGGTGAATGAAGATAGGCTGTTGCAGCACATTCTGAAAGCCGGTGACAAGGAACGGGCAGCTATCGCCAAGCGAAAAGCCGCCGAACTAAACCGGGCAGAAAAGCGCAAGACCGAGCTGGACAGGCTGTTCAGTAAGCTGTACGAGGATTGGGTCGCTGGACGCATCACGGAATATAACTTCAATATGTTGTCTGCCAAGTACCAGACCGAACAGCAGGAGTTGATTGAGAAAATCGACGCTCTGAAAGCGGAGCTGGCGAAGAAGCAGCAAACCGTAGTAGATGCCGAGAAGTGGATTGCCCTGATTAAGCAATATGCCTACCCCGAGGAACTGACTGCCGAACTTCTGAATACGCTGATTGAAAAGATCGTGATTCACGAAGCAGTTAATGGTGAGGGCGGCATGAGAGATCAGGAAATCGAGATTTTCTACCGCTTCGTCGGCAAAATCGAATAAAATATAAGCAATATCATTAAGTGTGGGAAACCGACCAGTCCTGCCCGGATATCAACATGCTGCCCCGGCTGGCCGAGCTGTTCGGCTGCACCATTGATGAGCTGATGGGCGTGGCCGGAGATGTCCATACCGGCGAAGTGGTCACAGACAAGGACGCCGACAATGAAGCGTTGTCCGGCTCCAATCACTTTGAATTCCGCTACGATAGCCGCCGCGGCGCACTGGGCTTTGCCTGCTGGGTAGTGGCACTGGGCGTACTGATGCTTCTGGACGCCATTTTCCACACGGATATCGGCCTATGGGGTCTGGCCTGGCCCAGCTTTCTTGTGATAGCGGGGCTGTTCTGGGGCAAGCGTTTTTCCTTCTTCCGGCTGGGTGCGTGCTTTTTGGCGGCTATTTCCTGCTGGATCACTTCCATCTGATTCCCTTCACCCCCGGCAGTGAGATCATCTGGCCCGTTCTGATCGTGCTGTTCGGCCTGAGCCTGCTTCTCGATTCCCTGCGCAAGCCGAAAAAGCACCGGGTGACCGTTCACAACAGGGCCGGCCAGCATCACGAGCAGGTTCACCGCTGCGATGTGCAGGATGACCATTTCCACTGCGAAAATGCCTTTTCTACCAACGATTATCACATTCGCTGCGATCACCTCATCTCCGGTACGGTTGAAAACAGCTTTGGGGAGGTCACAGTAGATCTTTCCGGCGTTTCGACCCTGGCACCGGATTGCGATCTTTCCGTGGAAAGCGCCTTTGGCAAGGCCACCATACTGGTTCCGGCGCGCTTTGCCGTCCGTCTGGTTTCAGAATCCGCCTTTGGCAGCGTGGAAACCGCCGGGCAGTCCCAGCCCCAGCCCGAGGGCACAATGACCATCGACGCAGAAGCCTCCTTCGGCAGCATTCTGGTGCGGTATATCTGATTTTTCTCCGCCGGACAGCCGTCCGGCGGATTTTTTGCCTTGCTTTTTTGACAAAATAACGGTATAATCGTGCTATAACTCAGGAAAGGCAGGGATCGCTATGGAACCCATGGAAAACGAAGTCCCTCGCAGGCGTCCGGTACGCCGCAGAAAAACAAAAATGCAGATCTTCAAGGAAGCTTATCTGCCCACCATACTGGTTGGGCTGACCATTGTGCTTGTAATCTGGTTTATCATTGGCGGTGCCATCCGGCGCAGCCATCAGCAGCTGCCCCCGGAGACCACGCCGCCGGCCTCCACCGAGGATCCTGTGCTGGCCTCCCGCTATCAGGAGGAGGCCAAACAGCTTCTGGCCAGTGCCGCCGCCTCCGCGCTGAACTATGACTATGAGGAGGCGCTGATGACCCTCAGCTCCTTCAGCGGCACCATGTCTGATTTCCCGGAACTGGAGCAGGCGTACAAAACGTATCAGAGCATCGCGGACAATCTGGTCAGCTGGGATGATCCCGCTAAAATCACCACCCTGTCCTTTCATGTGCTGATTGCGGATTCCGGCCTTGCCTACGCCGATGGCACCTATGGTGACTCCTACAAGAAGAATTTCATCACAGTTGAGCAATGCGACAGCATTTTACAGCAGCTGTATCAAAACGGCTATGTGCTGGTGGATCTGGCAGACGTGTACACGGAGCGCTATGACGAAGGCACCGGCAAGACCACCTTCTCCGTCAACACTCTTCGCCTGCCGGAGGGGAAAAAGCCGCTGCTGCTGGTGCAGACCCAGGTCAATTACTATGAGTATATGATCGACGGCCGCAAGGACAAGAAGCCCGATGGCTTTGCCAGCCGCCTGTGTGTGGACGAAAACGGCAAATTCTATAACGAAATGCCCCTGACCGATGGCACCACAGCCACGGGTGTCTACGATTTTGTGCCGCTGCTGGAAAGCTTTATTGCAGAGCATCCCGATTTTTCCTACCGGGATGCCCGCGCGGTGCTGGCCGTCAGCGGATATGATGGAATTTTCGGCTACCGGATCAACTCCACCAAGCTGAGCGATGCCGAGCTGGAAGCCGAAAAAGCAGACGCCACCTCTCTCGTCACCGCGCTGCAGGCCCGGGGCTACCGCATCGCCTGCTACAGCTATGACAATATCGATTACGGCAGCAAGACCGCCTCGCAAATTCAGGCGGATCTTGAAAAATGGGAAAAGGAAATCGCCCCCACCCTTGCGCAGGCCGCTGTGGATATTCTGGTCTACCCCAGAGAAAGCGACATTGCCGGAACCGAGGACACCTACACCGGCTCCAAATACAATCTGCTCTTCAACGCAGGCTTCCGTTATTTCATGGGCTTCGGCAGTACGCCCTACAGCCAGATTGGTGATCAGTACGTCCGGCATAACCGACTGAACATCACCGGTCAGTATCTGACCAATCACGCCGATTGGTATGAAGGGCTGTTCGATGTGACACTTCTGCCCGGAATTTCCGGTGGAAACGGCTGAGATAAGCTTCAAATTTCAAAAAGCACACCGGCCGCAAAGGCACAGCAGCCATAAAAAGTTGACTGCTTGGAAAAGCCCGCGTTGCCGTGTAGGCCCCCTTGCCTCTCATCGTGGGAGAGGTGGCCGAGCGCAGCGTGGTCGGAGAGGGCATACTATGACCATTGAAAACCGACGCAAGACCCTCTCAGTCACCTGCGGTGACATCTCTCCCAGAGGGAGAGCCAAGGCTACATATTCATGGACAAAAGTGGAGCGTATCGATCCTGATACGCTCCACAATTTGTTTTATGAACACCCGGTCAACTCAGCAGCCGGTGCGTTTTCTTGGAAAGTCCACTGAAAAACCGGAATTGTGGCAATTTTCCCGTTCTTCCTGCGGCGTTTTATTCGTCTCACAGCCCGTTGCCGCGAAGCTCGATAATCTGATCGCGCAGGAGCGCGGCGTATTCGTATTCCATCATGCGGGCCGCTTCCTTCATCTGCTTTTCCAGCCGGGCAATTTCCTTTTCCTTCTCTGCCTTTGTCATCTTGACTCCGCTGCGGCCCCGATGCTCTGCCGTGGGAGAAGAAATTTCGATCAAATCCCGCACGGATTTAATAATTGTCTTGGGCACAATGCCATGGGCCCGGTTGTAGGCATCCTGAATGCTGCGGCGGCGAGCCGTCTCGTCCAGCGCCGCGCGCATGGAGGGGGTAATGCTGTCGGCATACATGATCACAAGGCCGTCCGCATTGCGGGCCGCCCGCCCTATGGTCTGGATCAGGCTGGTCTCACTGCGCAGGAACCCCTCCTTGTCCGCGTCCA
>CAZMBL010000012.1:0-32769 GCA_964564605.1 uncultured Oscillospiraceae bacterium | reverse complement strand
TGGTCAACACCGGCTGGAACGGCACCGGCAAGCGTATCACCATCAAGGATACCCGTGGCATCATCGATGCCATTCTGGACGGCTCCATCCTGAAGGCTGAGACCAAGACCATCCCCCTGTTCAATCTGGAGGTTCCCACCAGCCTGCCCGGCGTGAATCCCACCATCCTCGATCCCAGAGACACCTACGCCGATGTCTCCGAGTGGGAGCGCAAGGCCGAGGATTTGGCCGGCCGGTTCGTCAAGAACTTCGTCAAGTACACCGGTAACGAAGCCGGCAAGGCCCTCGTGGAAGCCGGCCCCAAGCTGTAATCCCCGCAAAACAAACAATCACGGCAGGAAGCGCCCAAGCGCCTCCTGCCGTTTTTTGCACGCTCATATCTGACCTGCAGAATGATTGCCGAAAGGGGCGGCGCCCACGACGCCCCTTTCGCACCGAAATGTTGTACAACGTTCCCAATTTGTCGTAGGGGCGACCATTGGCCACCCGCCTCTTTTCCAATATTGCGTGGCCGGAATATACACAAATGGAAGGGTATAATGTCAGAAATCGAAGTTTTTTTGACGCCCGCCATGCCGGGGCTTGCGCCGGGCTTCCATAGCCTGCTTCATGGCGGCCTTCCGACAGCGCGGCCGGGAGGAAGAGCGATTATCTGTTCGTAAGCTCCACAATCTTGATAAAATCGCGGATGATGTGAAACGGATCTTTGACGGGCAGCGCAACGACCCGGTCTTCCGGGGCTCCATCCCGGCGGCGGATCTGAATCCATTCGCCGGTTTCTCCGTCAGGGAAAACCCGGAAGGCGTATTCCGCGCTGATTCGGTAATCCTCCAGATATTCCGGGTTCCCCGTTACCTGAAACATTTTCAAAAACAGATACAGCAGTTCCGAGTGAACCCACCAGAGCTTGGTATCCCATGTATCCAGAACCAGCTGCTCCTGCGCTCCGCCGAACCGTGTGCCTCGAGGCGGGCCGCCCTGATAATCTACAAAGCAGAAGACACCACCGTATTCCGCATCCCAACCAACGGAAAAGGTGTTCCGGACAATTGTTTCTATTAGCGGAAGCCGCTCCGGCAATCCGCCAAACTCCTCCAGAAACTCCACCCAAAACCATGCGTCCTCCAATGTATGACCCGGTTTCAGATGCCGTTCCAGAACGGTTTTTGGGGGAGCGTTGTCTTCCGTCCTGCGATATTCAAAAATGTGACCATTTCCATCATACAGCCGGGTCAGAATCCAGTCCAGTTGCTGCCGGGCATAGGCCGCTTCCTCCTGAATTTCCAGTCCCAGCGCCTGTTTTGCTCGTATATATTCGTGGACGGTATTGAGCAGAATCATGGGAATCCCATGTGTACAGAAGCCGTCCGGAATGGGATAGGGTTGGGTCAGAAAATCTCCCTGCGCAACCCGCCGGCGGATGCTGTGATAAAGGAATTCTGCCGCGGGAAATTGCTCCGTCCCGTGCAGGACCCGGATATAGGCGGACATGCCGATCAGCGCAAAGCAGTCGGCATAGATACTTGCATCAAACCGGCCTGTCGCTGCGTCACGTTTTTTCTTTCCTTCCCGTGTCAGGACAAAGCAGCAGGCTGCATCGCTGCCCAAACTGTTGGACACCAGAAAACTCCATGTTCCATCCATCCAGCTGCGCAGCTTTTCCTCCGGAGCCGATTGTAGCAGTCCCTGGTGCTGCAACTCGTAAACGTTACTCAGCACCCACAGCCAGCGGCCCTGTGACCATGTAAATTTATCTCCGGCCAGAAGCATGTCGCCGCGGTTGTTAATGCAGTTGAGAACGCCACCGTATTCCTGGTCGATATGCCGGAACCAGTATGGCAAAAAATCCTTCTCCAGCAGCAGCCGGTACTGTCTGCCGATCTGTGACATGTCCATGTTGTATGCTCCTTTGAAAAACGTTGTAATGATCATAGCGCTAAAAACGGCTTTGTCAATACTCCATGTACCCCTTCTCCCCCATGACTTATAATATTTTACCAAAAATACGGACAAAAGTATGGTTTTATATGTTTGTACTTCACGAAAATTTGTGGTAGCATAATAGTGATGGAATTCGGACACGGCAGGTGACCCGACCCGGATAAATTGATAGAGGAGGCTCACAGTATGAAAAAAATTATTGGCATATTCCTTGTGCTGGCCATGATATTCAGTGTGATACCCGCACTGGAGGCCGCTGCTGCCGACGAGACGGCCTGGACAAAGGTTGATGACCTTGCTTCCATTGGAGAAGATGACATTTTTGCCATTACGATCACCGATGGTGACAGCACCTATGTGTTGCCGGTCGTCCAGTCCGGTAACAACAGCCAGTCTCAGGCCATACCAGAAATTACCGGTGTGGTGGATGGCAATACCCTGACCGTGTCTGATACGGAGTTCAGCTTCGGATGGAAGCTGATCGAAGCATCGGGCGGTTACTATATTCAGGCTGCAGACAGCAGCGGCTGCTATCTGTATGTCCGGGCCAGCAACAATGGAATCAATATTTATGCGAGAGAACCTGACAGCGCCAGCTATCTGTGGAACATTCTGGACTGCGGCCTGTTGGGTGCCAACAGCGGCAGTAAATACCATACGCTCAGCATCGACATGTCCAAAGATGGCTGGTGGACACCGGGTACGACCGGCGGCACCGCAGATGGAACCGCCTACAGCACGGCTCGCAGCAATGTGCTGGGGCTGTGGGTTCTCAGTACCGCGCACGAGTGCGTGGATACTGATCCTGCGGATCATAACTGCGATATCTGTGGTAATGCACTGAACTCCTGTGCCGATATTGAGCCGCTGGATCACAACTGCGATATCTGCGGTGTTGAGCTGACTCTCTGCACCGATGATCCGACCGATGGAGACCACGACTGTGATATCTGTGGCAGGGAAAACATCACCGCCCATGCCGACAATGACAATGACAAGCGCTGTGATGACTGCGGGGCTGCCATGTGTGAAGGCGCACATCCGGATGAGGCCCCGAGAGATCACATCTGTGATGTCTGCGGCGGTGTTTTCTCCGAATGTGCGGATGCAGAGCCACTGGATCACAACTGTGATATCTGCGGCAAGGTTCTAAGCCAATGCGCAGATGCCGAAGATGACCAGGATCACAAGTGCGATATCTGTGGGAAAGATGGAATTACCGGGTGTGTGGACGCTGCCGATGATGGTGATCACAGCTGCGATGGTTGCGGCAACGAAAATATCAGTGACCATCGCTGGGTCGAAGCCACAATCGAGGCACCTGAAACCTGCACCGACTGCGGCGCAACGGAAGGAGAACCTTTGCCGTTGTCCCCTACGCCGGAAGGCGCACACTGGATTCGTATCCGTGATCTTTCCGAGCTTTCCGATGGCGATCGGCTCGCCATTACCATCACCATCGATGGCGTGACTTACATTCTGCCCAACGCAAAAGTCACAAATTCTGTATCCGCACCTGCTCTGGACGATCAGGGTACCGTTTCCGAGGACGGCCGGTTCCTAACGGCGGCCACTGGTCATGCCCGCTATCACTGGGCGGCTGTTCCCGCGGAAGGAGGCGGCTTCTTCATCAAATCCGGCAGCATGTATCTGTGGGTAGACAACGGCAATGCCGGTCTGCGAATCTGCGATACCGATGCGCCCACGGCATGGAAGATCTTCAGCGGCAGCAAGCTGCTTGGCGCTGCAGATGACGCAGGAAATCTGCGCACCATGTGCATTCGCGATGGCATCTGGCAGTCGTTCAAGGTCTCTTCCGAAGAGTCTATGGCCCATTCTTCCGTCCGAAACAACGAACTGGGACTGTGGAAATATGTTCCCGATGCCAACGAGCCGACAGGCGATGGCGCCGTTTCCGTGATAATTGCCATGATGGAGGTGTACAGACAATGTGGTTTTTCCGATTATTCCACATTTTTCCGGGCATATAAGAATCATTTCGGCCATGCGCCAACGATAGAAGCACAGACACAGGCTATCCGGACGATCAACTCGTAGTCTTTCATATTGCAGGTTCACCTGCGGAAAAGTGCTTTACTTTCCGGGGGAAATGGGGTATGATAGAAAAAACACCCGCAGAGCGAGTCCAGACGGAGGTTACCCCATGAATAACAAAAAGCTGCAAAAGATCCTTTACTGGGTCATGATGGCCATTTTCAGCACCGTTTTCGTCGTCAGCGCGGTGCTGCTGGTGCGCTATGCCATCAGTACCTTTCAGGGTCGGCAGATTTTCAGCGAAATCGCCGCCATGCATACCACCTCCGCCACCGGGTCGGCCTTGGACTCCCCCATTCTGGAGGAGCTGCAGGCTATCCACGAGCTGAACAACGATGTGGTGGGCTGGATCCGCATCGAGGGTACCAACATCGACTACCCCGTCATGCAGACCCCACAGGACTCGGATTATTACCTGCACACCAGCTTTTACCATGAGTATTCCAACGAGGGCTGCATCTACGTCCGGGGTGCCTGTGACCTGCTGACCCCGTCGGACAATGTGACCATCTACGGCCACAATATGCTAAACGGCTCCATGTTCCGCAATCTGCACAAATATAAGGAACAGAGTTTTTATGAAAAGCACAAATACATTCAGTTTGACACCCTCTATGAGCGCCATACCTACGAGATCATCGCCGTGTTCCAGACCTCCGGCACCTATGGCAAGGGCTTTGCCTACCACCTGTTCGATGATGCGGTGGACGAGGCGGCTTTCGACTCCTTCGTGGCCACCTGCCGGGAGCTGAGCCTTTACAGCATCGAAACCACCGCCCACTACGGCGACAATCTGATCACCCTGTCCACCTGCGATAAAACCGCACTGGAAAACGGCCGCCTGGCCGTAGTCGCCAAGCGGATCAGTTGAATGCATAAGAAATCCCCCGGCAGGCACACCTGCCGGGGGTCTTTATTAGGGGCGCATGTCATATGGTTATTTGATCTCCTGCTCCAGAGCGTCGAATTCCGGGGTGGAGAAGAACTCCCCCAGGGTGATCTCCAGACCGTCGCAAATCATTTTGATGGTGATCAGCTTTGGATTCTGACTTTTTCCATAGAGAATATTTTTGATGCTGGAAGGCGGAAGGGCGCAGATCGTGGCCAGACGGTTGATGCTGATCTCCCGCTCCCCACACAGCTGCAAAATCCGGTCTCTCACGGCCGAAACGGTACTCATTTTTTGCCACCTCAAATTCTGGATTTGATAATAGCATAAACAATTTGCTTGCAAATATAGGCTATGCGTGCTACTATTAGGCTATGCATAGCCTATTTTGCGAAAGAAAGAGAGCAAGCTTCTGCCGCTAAACGCCGATTAGGCTTGCTTTTTGCAGGAGCATAGTATATAATGGTGTAAGGACTACTGTCCGAAGGTGAAAAAGTATGCAAAAAAGCCTGTTGATTTTTGGCGCCGGCGGCTATGGCCGCGTTGTTTCCGAGCTTGCGCGGGCAACGGGATACTTTGATCCAATCGCTTTTCTGGATGACGCGAAGACAGAGACCATCGCTGGCGGACTATGCTTCCCTGTGCGGGCGCTTTGACTGCGCGTTTGTTGCTATCTGAGACCCACAGCTGCGCCTGAACTGGATGGAACGGGCGGAGCAGGTGGGTTGTACGCTTCCGGCGCTCATTTATCCAAAAGCGTGAGTCTGCCCCTCGGCCCGAATTGGCCGGGGCTGCGCGGTGGAGTCCAAGGCGGTGGTCAATGCCTCCGCAGTGGTGGAAAAAGGAACACTGCTTTGCCCGGGCAGTGTGGTCAACCACGACGCGCACATTATGCCCGGTTGCCGGATCGACTGCAATGCGGTAGTCGCATCGGGCGCAACGGTGCCGGAGAAGACAAAGGTTCTCTCCTGCACGGTATTTGAAAAGAAATAAAGGATGGTATTGTCTGTATGTACCAGAAATATATCAAGCGGCTGATCGACATTGTCCTGTCGGCCTGCGGAATTGTTGTGTTGACGCCGGTGTGGCTGATTCTGGCGATTGCCATTAAAATCGACGATCCGGGCCCTGTTTTCTTCCGCCAGAAGCGTATTGCGCAGGATAAAAACGGGGAAAAGCGGTATTTTCAGATTTTCAAATATCGTTCCATGAAAATGTGTACCCCCCGGGACTGCCCCACCCATCTGCTGGAAAATCCCCGGCAGTACATAACAAAGGTCGGCGGATTCCTGCGCAAAACCAGTCTGGATGAATTGCCCCAGATTTTCAATATCCTCATGGGACAGATGAGCATCATCGGCCCCCGCCCAGCCCTGTGGAATCAGGACGATCTGTATGAAGCGCGGGCGAAGTACGGCGCCAACGCGGTGCGCCCCGGCCTGACCGGCTGGGCCCAGATCAACGGCCGGGACGAGCTGCCCATCGATGTGAAGGCACGGCTGGACGGGGAATATGTGCAAAAGCTGGGCTTCGGCTTCGATGTAAAATGCTTCTTCGGCACCATCGCCTCCGTGCTGAAGCACGACGGTGTGGTAGAGGGCGGCACCGGCGCGATGGAGAAAAAAGAAGAGGAGAAAACCGAAGTATGAACAATTTGGTATCCATCATTACTCCGTCATACAATACCGCCAACTTGATTGCAGAAACGATCAATTGCGTGTTGAAGCAGAGCTATTCCAACTGGGAATTGATTATTGTGGATGACTGCTCAACGGATCATACGGATGCGGTGGTCGCCGGCTACCACGATGAGAGGATCCGCTATCTGAAAAACGAAGTAAACAGTGGCGCGGCCATCAGCCGAAATCGGGCACTGCGTGAGGCAAAAGGAAAATGGGTCGCTTTTTTAGACAGCGATGATCTTTGGGAACCGACCAAACTGGAAAAGCAGATCCGTTTCATGGAAGAGCATGGCTATCATTTTTCTTATACAAATTATAAGGAAATGGATGACGATGGTCATTCTCTGGGCACCGTATGGACTGGCCCCAAAAAGGTGTCCCGGCTGGCCATGCATGCGTTTAATTATCTTGGATGCCTGACTGTGATGTATGATCGGGAATATGTGGGACTGATTCAAATTGCGGATCTGAAAAAGAGAAACGACTATGCCATATGGGTCAAAGTTGTGGATAAATGCCCCGCGTATTTGCTCGATGAGGTGCTGGCCACCTATCGTGTCCGGCGTTCCGGTTCCATTATGGACAGACACAAAAGCCCGTTGTTACGGGTGAAATACAACTACCAGATGTGGCGGTACGGTGAAGAAATGGCATTGATCCCAGCCCTGTTCTGGACGGGGATGAATTTGGTCTGCGGTGCACTGAAGAAAGTCATATTCAAGCGCTACATGAACAGATCGTAGCGTTAGTGGCGATGCAGGAAAACGTGTAAGAATTTTTCAATCGAGGTTAACAACCGGAAAAGAAGATGCGATAAAGAAAATCTGCGAAGATCACGGAGTGCTTCTGATCGAAGATGCAGTGGAGGCAATGGGTGCCACACTTCATGGTAAACAGAGTGGTTCTTTCGGAGATTACGGTGCAATCAGCTATAACGGTAATATCAAATGGCATTATAAGCTGTATCGAGAGGCTGAGAAGAAAGCGCCTATGTCTTCGCTTCTACTGACAATAAGGATTTTAATATTCGGCGCAATAAAGAAAGCAAGGTATGTAAAGGGGTGAAGAGGTGAAAATTCAGGTTTTAGTAGCAACCATGAATCAGACAGATTATTCATTGATAAAGAAGATGAACATAAAGACAGATGCAATTATCGGCAATCAATGTGATCATAATTCCGTGGAAGCATTTGATGCTGACGGTAATCGCATTGTCTATTTGAATTTTCGTGAAAGAGGGGTTGGCTTAAATCGGAATAACGCGCTGATGCGTGCAGATGGAGATATTTGCCTCTTTGCAGATGATGATATGTGCTATTGTGACGACTATGTGGAGACGGTCACAAAGGCGTTTGAAGATCAACCCAATGCAGATGTCCTGATTTTTAATTTAATAGAAAAAGAGAAAACACGAAAGGTTATTCACAGGACTGAGCGTGTAAGATGGTATAATTTCCTGCGCTATGGCACGGCCAGAGTGGCGGTGCGAAATGCTGCAATCAGAAGAAACGGTATTTATTTTAACCAGTGTTTCGGCGGCGGGACAGAACATTGTCATGGAGAAGATAACTTATTCCTTGCAAGTTGCCTGCAAAAAGGATTGAAAGTTTATGCGGTTCCGGCGTATATAGCGGAATTGACGGAAGAACGTCCGTCCAGCTGGAATCAGGGATATGACGAGAAGTATTTGCGAGATCAGGGCGCGCTATATCACACGATGACCAGAAGATACTGGAAGTTGTTGTGTTTACAGGATGCTGTTCGACATAGTGGGCAGTATAGAAAAAAATGGACGCAAACCTATCGGATGATGACGGAAAATGTTGAGAATTACGAATGATGCTACATACTATTCTTGGTAACTTCTGGAAGAGCAAATCGTAATGCAAGGAGATTAAGTACATGCAGGAACATAGTCGAACGATAAACTTCGAACGTATAAAAGTTTCCGCCGTGACAAAATTGCAGTGGCTTTGTGATAAAACTGTGCGAAAGCAACTTACTCCAAGGTTGCAGTTGGCTGAAATGCTGGTTATCAAGTATTTCTATATGTTTCTAACGGTGCTGATCCTTGGCAATAAGTGGTATCAGGGCTATGGCAGTTATGGCGTGGTCTTTGCGTTCCGCAAGGAAATTTTTTCCAGCGCAGTATTCGTGGCAATTTGGCTGCTGTTTCATAAGCTTTCTTTTTCTGGAAGTTTTTTGAAACAATTGATACAATGCCTCTTTATTTTGTATTACGTTCCCCTCAATTCTGCATTTTCCATGAACGATGCAAGTTGGAGTTTTTTTATGTTGAGTAATTCCTTTTTTGCGTTGATTATGCTGGCCGTTTGGGGATTGTCGAGATATACCGAAATAAAATGGAATTGGTTGCGGCCTGAGCAAAGAACAATCGGGCAAACATACGACAGAAAGCCTCTTGTGAGCTTGTTTTGTTTTATTGTCTGTTGCGTGTTTATAATCCATAAACTCTCCTACAACGGTCTGGAATTCAGCCTGTCAATATTTAGCGATTCTGTATATTCAAATCGGGCCACCTACCAAGAGTATTTGAACAGGATTGCTGGTACGCCGTTTTCTTATATTCTTGCGATCGTGCGTTATCTGATTTCTTATATCGTACCATTTTATCTGCTTTCATCGCTTCTGCGGAAAAAGCCATTGGTTACGGCAATTTGTATCCTTTGCGCACTTTCCATGTATGCAGTGTCGTCAGAGAAAAGCAGGCTGCTGATGCCTGTAGTGGTTATCCTGCTGTACATTCTCTACAGGCTTGATTTGCTGAAAAATTTCGATCGAGTTTTTAGCTGCGGCATAATTCTTCTAATGGTCATATGCCTGCTGGAGCATGTGCTACTACGCGGCGACAGGATTTTTACACTAATTATTCGCCGCGAAATGTATGTGCCAGCTTGGCTGAATACGCTGTATTACGATTTTTTCAGTAAAAATGACAAGGTTTTGTGGACACAAAGTGTATTCCTCCTTCAAAAGATATTCGCACCTGTTTATGATGTATCACCATTGGAACTGATCAGTAATGCTTATTTTCAGGGGTTGGTTCCGTCGCCCAATACGGGAATGTTTGCCGAAGCGTATATGCATTTTGGCGTGTTGGGAGTTTTTATTTATCCAATATTGTTTGCGGCTGTTTTTGTTCTGTCGGATCGCGTGTTACGTGATTATGGAAATGCTGTACAGATTTTGCTGGCTGCTCAGGTGAGCATGAGTTTGAATAATGTCCCGATGACCAGAACGGATTTTGTGCTGTCGTTTGATCTTTTTATGATGGCACTGTTTCTCTTACCACGACTGAACACAGCATTCATTATGCGAAAACGCAAACAATGATGTTTCTTCTGAATTATTCTAATGTCCCAACCGGGAGGCTGTATCAATGGAAAACAGAACAATTAAGTTATCAATTATGTGTACAGCATATAATCATGAAAAGTATATCCGCCAGACACTGGAGGGATTTGTTTCTCAAAGGACAGATTTCGATTTTGAGGCCATCGTTCATGATGATGCGTCTACCGATGGAACAGCAGCGATCATTCAGGAGTATGCTGAAAAGTATCCTGATATTATCAAACCAATTTTTCAAACTGTGAATCAGTACTCCAGAAAGGTCAATATTGACCGAGATATTCTCAAACCTAAAGCAAAAGGTGTATACATTGCGTATTGCGAAGGGGATGACTACTGGACGGATCCACATAAATTGCAAAAACAGGTGGATTTACTGGATCATAACCCGGAATATTCCGCAACAACGCATAATTGCTATTTTATTGACGAAGATGGCAACGAAATTAAGAGCATTTACCCAATGTACCGTCATTGCTGTGATCACAGATATACTTTGAAGCGTTTTTCGCGAGATGTGGTGTATCCGGGGCAAACAGCTTCTCTGGTATACAGAAAGTCTGCTTATGATTTTGATTCGCCGGAACAGGAGGAAGACTTTTACAGGATGCGGGTGACTACGGGCGATAAGAGGACGTTTCTGAAGCTCCTGATGGCGGGCGATATTTATTGCTTTGAGGAACGGATGTCTGCTTATCGAATCGTTACGCAACGTGGCGATAGCTGGAGTGCGGCGAATTATGGAAAAAATCTATCGTTCCTGCTGCATATTGCATCCATCGATTTTCGAAAGTATGTAAGAAAATACACAGGGAAACCTTTCTTGAATTATTACACCACATTTCACACTGGGATTGCCGGTATTGCAAAAGCAATTATTGAGCCGAATGCACAGAACAAAGATGTTTCTAACAAAATATTTCAAGAGCATAACGGTGTGCTGGGAACGGTCGTATACCTTGTTTGGCTGGGCGTTGTTTCTATTCCGCTTTATTTCATTAGAGAGGCAGAACGAACAAGGTTTGATGTTGAGGAGTAAGTATACCCATGGAGAAGAAAAACACGAATATTGTAAACGGCCTGATGTGGAAACTGCTGGAGCGATTTGGTGTGCTTGGTGTCCAGTTCGTGTTGCAAATCATCTTGGCACGATTACTCAGCCCGGAACATTACGGTGTGCTGTCAATCATGACAATTTTTACTGCGCTTGCAAATGTTTTTATTCAGCAGGGATTGAATGTTGCGCTATTGCAGAATAAAGATGTAACAGAGGAAGACTGTTCTTCTGTTTTCTGGGTCACGCTTGCGGTTGCTGCGGTGTTGTATATCATTCTGTTTACCGTAGCCCCCTGGATTGAAAGATTCTATGCAATGACCAATCTGGTGGCGCCGTTTCGCGTGCTTGCCCTCATGTTGTTTCCGGGGGCTTTGAATTCTGTCCAGCTGGCAATTGTCAGCAGAAAACTGGATTTCAAAAAAGTGTTTAGAAGCAATTTGGTCGCGATTGTTACATCTGGTGCGGCAGGCGTTGTTCTTGCACTATTGGGTGCGGGCCTATGGGCCCTTGTGGCACAGAGCCTGTTGAACACTGTGGTAGCCTGCATCGTGATGTGGTTTACAGTAAAGTGGAGGCCTCAAATGCAGCTGAACATTGGCCGTATTAAGATCCTGTTTTCTTATGGCTGGAAGTTGCTCGTGTCAAGTTTAATGGACACCCTCTATCAGGATATTCAAAGTCTTGTCATAGGAAAGAAATACGATGCGGGCATGCTGGGCTATTACGACAAGGGAAAACAATTCCCACAGTTTATAATCAGCGCGGTTAACAGTTCAATTCAAACCGTTTTGCTTCCGGCCATGGCCATGGATCAGGATGATAAGCAAAAAGTAAAGTACATGACAAGAAACTCCGTCATGCTCAGTTCCTACATTATTTTCCCCATGATGGCCGGGGTGGCGGGCATTGCAACATCTTTGGTTGATCTGCTGCTGACGGACAAGTGGCTACTGAGTGTGCCATATATACGGATTTGTTGTTTAACTTTTGCTTTTTATCCCGTATACACCGGTAACCTGCAAGCAATCAAGGCTATGGGGCATAGTGATATTTTCTTAAAGTTGGAGATCATCAAGAAGGGCTTTGGATTGGCATTGCTGACTGGCGCAGTGTTCCTGTTTGATACACCGCTGGCTATTGCGCTCACTGGCGCAGTTTGCATTCCGTTTGATATTATCGTGAATGTGTATCCCAACAGAAAGAGCCTGGGTTATACGTATAAAGAGGTGTTGTCGGATATCCTTCCCTCTGCGTTGGCATCTTTGGCCATGTTTATGCTGGTTCTTGCATTGGGAAAAATGAACCAAGGTGCTTTTGTAACATTACTGATCCAGATTTCTGCGGGTGGCGTGTTCTATGTCGCGACATCTGCAATATTTGGCTTACGCGGATATAAAAAGCTGCTAATTATTATCAAAAACAGGAAAGAGTGAGTCTAATGAAAACTGCCTTGATAACATCTACTGGTTCCGCGGCTGCGGATATCGCTGTAAAAAGCTTAAAAAGAATGGGATTTCGAGTTATAGGATGCAATATATATCCTAAGGAATGGATCGTAGAATCAGGAGAGGTTGATGTTTTCTATCAATCCCCCCCCATTTCCGGCGGGGATGTGTATTTACGTTTTATTCAGGAGTTGTGTCTGAAAGAATCAATAGAATATGTTTTGCCCATGATAGATTATGAGATTGATCTTTTGGCGACTGTCAGAGCTTGGTTTGAAAGCAGAGGGATTGTTCTGTGCATGTCATCAAATAAATCTCTGGAAATTTTACGCAATAAAAAGAAACTGGCAGAGTTTGTAGCAGAGAATTGTCCGCAAACAAAATCAATTCCCACAAAACTTCTGCGAGATATCGAAAAACCGGAATGGGATTTCCCGGTTGTGTGCAAGCCGTATAATGGCCGCAGCAGCCAAGGGCTGAAGTATGTGCATAACCAGCAGGAATGGGACGAGTTTGTAAAAACGGCAGATAAAGATACATATATCGTAGAGCCGTACATAGATGGCCCGATTGTCATGGTGGAGACGGTTCGCCAAGCTGCCACGAATAAAATTGCAACCATGACGCGGAGAGAACTTATGTCCACTCCGCATGGATTATCTACTTCAGTGCTGGTATTTCAGGATGCAAAACTGGAGGCGAGTACAAGAATTCTGGCAGAAAAGCTGGATGTTAATGGCGATGTAAATTTTGAATATATACTGGATCCCAATGGTGATTATTTCTTGGTGGAATGCAACCCGAGATTTTCTGCGGGCTGCGAATTCTCCTGCATTGGGGGATATGAATGTGTAGAAAACCATATACGATGCTTCATGGGAACACCAATTGAAGAATACCACTTCAAACACAATATGATCATTGCCAGAAAATACGAAGAGTATATCACAGCCATAGATCAGGACGTTGCCTACGGAAATACCGTTCACTAAACAAGCATGCTGGAGGAGAACGACGAATGGAATTTGGTATTGTAAACGCAGTTTATGACTTCTGTATGATGTCTGCACTATTATTTGTTGCTAAGATTATTCGCACCAGGGTGAAGCTTCTCCAAAAGATGTATATCCCCACGGCGCTGATTGCAGGCTTTTTAGGCTTGTTTTTTGGGAAACACTTTCTTAATATTCTGCCGTTCAGCACTGAAGTATCAAATTATCCCGGCATACTAATCGCAGTCTTGTTTGCAACCATGTTCTTGGGCAACAAGGGGAAAGCAAGCTTCAAAAGCATGATGGGAAATGTTGGCGATACTTTTTTGGTGAATGCGGCTGCGGAAATTGCACAATTTGGTTTATTCATTGTGCTGGGGGCATTGCTTTTTCCGCATTTGTTTGAAGAAGTAAATGAGCAGTTTGCCCTGATGCTTCCGGCGGGATTTGTGGGCGGCCATGGGACAGCGGCCGCGATTGGCAGTGTTCTGCGCGAAAACGGCTGGGAGGAAGCTACAAGTATCGGTCAAACTTTCGCAACTATTGGATTGTTGGGCGGTATTGTTTCAGGCGTAGTTGTTATTAATATTGCTGCACGAAGGGGATGGACAAAGCAGATCAAAAGCGTGCGTGACCTGCCTGAGGAAATGATGTCCGGACTTGTCCCCGAGGAGAAAAGATCGTCATTTGGAGAAAATACCGTTAATGCCATGTCGCTGGATTCCTTTTCATGGCACTTGTCCCTGGTCATGGTGGCACTTGGCG
Organism: uncultured Oscillospiraceae bacterium; assembly: GCA_964564605.1. GTDB lineage: Bacteria > Bacillota > Clostridia > Oscillospirales > Oscillospiraceae > Faecousia. The sequence goes on along the minus strand of CAZMBL010000012.1, from coordinate 18,571 downwards.
GTGCATATCTGGTCAGTATGGGAATCAAAAAAGTGTTCCCGCAGTTGTCGATTCCGCTATATGGACTGGCGTTGCTGTGCAGTATTGTTGTTCAGTGGATATTGAAGCTGTTCCGCATGGACCGCTATGTAGATAAAAGAATTGTGACACATATCGGGAGTACGGCAACAGATTATCTGGTGGCGTTTGGCGTGGCATCAATTGATGTGACGGTTGTTATGAATCACGCCGTTCCCATTGCCTTTATCGCATTAATTGGATTTGCGTTTGTCGTTCTGTGGCTGCTTGTGATATCCCCCAGATTCTTCCGGAATTATTGGTTTGAACGTGGTATTTACATCTACGGCATGTCAACTGGCGTACTCGCCACCGGTGTCATTCTGCTTCGCGTTACGGATCCAGAGTTTAAAACGGGAGTGCTGGAAGATTTTGGCTTTGCGTGGATTTTCCTGTCTATCATGGATATGCTGCTGGTGACATTTTCACCGTTGATGGTGCTGAATGGAACGGGGCTGATATACGGAATATGCTTGACTATTCTTGCCGGAATATGCCTTATTCTATGCCGAGGCCTCTTCAAAACCCAAAAGATAAAAAACAAGAACTAAGCATCTGCGAAAGAAAACAAAGGGTGGCAATATGAGCATTATTAACGTTACTCGTTCGTCTATGCCCTCGTTTGAGGAATACTGTGAGGAAATTAAGGAGTTATGGGACAGCCATTGGCTGACAAATATGGGGGTAAAGCACCAGAAGCTGCAAGCGGAACTTGAGAAATATCTGGATACCCCGCATGTTGTGCTGTATACCAATGGACATCTAGCCCTTGAGAATGTGATTGCGGCCATGGATCTTCCGAAGGGTGGCGAGGTAATTACTACCCCATTTACATTTGTTTCTACGACACATGCGATCGTGCGAAATGGTCTTGTTCCGGTATTCTGCGATATCAATGATGCGGACTATACAATGGATGCGACAAAAATTGAAGCGTTGATCACGGATCAAACAGTGGCAATTGTTCCTGTTCACGTTTATGGCAATCTGTGCGACACAGATGCGATTCAGAAGATTGCGGACAAACATGGTCTCAAGGTCATCTATGACGCAGCACATGCATTTGGCGTATCCAGAAACGGTATCAATGCTGCAAACTTTGGCAATGCATCCATGTTCAGCTTCCATGCCACCAAGGTGTACAACACCATTGAAGGCGGCGCAGTTACCTTCAAAAGCGACATGGTTAAAAAAATGAATGACCTTAAGAATTTTGGTATTCATAGTCCGGAAGATGTTGCATATATCGGCGGAAATGCAAAAATGAATGAGTTTCAGGCGGCAATGGGTATTTGCAATCTTCGGCATGTTGATGAAGAGATTCTGAAACGAAAAGCCGTTGTAGCGCACTACCGTAAGCGGCTGGAAGGCGTAAAAGGTATCAAGCTTTGCAAAGAGCAGGCAGGAGTAGAATCGAACTACGCATATTTCCCGGTAATTTTCGATGGATACATGTATACCCGGGATGAGTTTTTTTCAATACTTGCAGAGAACAATATCATCGCGCGGAAATACTTTTATCCATTGACCAATGACATTGCGTGTTATAGGAGTATGCCTACAGCTGGCCCAGACAAGACACCGGTTGCAAAATACATTGCAGATCATGTACTCACTTTGCCGCTCTATGCAGATCTTTCCATAGATCAGGTAGACCGCATCTGCGACCTGATTCTAATGTCGTAGAATATTACATTACATAGACCAGGAGAGATGACCATGAAAGGTATTATTTTGGCGGGGGGAAAGGGAACGCGGCTTTATCCCATGACCAAGTGTGTAAGCAAGCAGCTTTTGCCAATCTACGATAAACCCTTGATTTATTATCCTTTGTCTATCCTGCTTCTTGCCGGGATTAAAGAGATTTTGATCATCTCTACGCCCGAGGATATTGACGACTACAAAATGCTGTTAAGCGATGGCAGTCAGATCGGCGTTGAATTATCTTATGTAGTGCAGGAAACACCTAGAGGTCTGGCCGATGCATTTATTCTTGGCGAGGGATTTATTGGTGATGATAGCGTATGCTTGGTCCTTGGGGACAATGTGTTCTACGGTCAGGATATGACGCGGTATCTCCGTTGCGCAATCGAGAACCTCAGAGGGGCTACAATTTTTGGCTATCCCGTTAAGAACCCTACAGCTTTCGGTGTGGTGGAATTTGATGCGGACAACTATGTGGTGTCTATTGAGGAAAAACCCACAAAGCCCAAGTCGAATTATGCAGTGCCCGGGCTTTATTTCTATGACAACCGCGTGGTGGGAATTGCCAAGAATGTAAAGCCGTCTGCTCGCGGAGAAATAGAAATCACGGCCGTGAATAATGCCTATCTGAAATGTGGTGACTTGCGGGTTGAATTGTTGGGCCGTGGTATTGCGTGGCTGGACACCGGGACACCTGAAGGCATGTTGAAAGCCGCTCAGTTTGTGGAAGCTGTACAGGACAGACAGGGATTCTACATTTCCTGCATTGAAGAGATCGCCTGGCGGCGCGGTTTTATCTCGACAGAAAAACTCCGCTCCATCGGCGAGAGCTTAAAGATGACGGATTACGGTCAGTATTTGCTGAGCCTTGCAGGAGGAACAACCAAATGACAATTATCGTGACCGGTGGGGCCGGATTTATTGGCCCCAACTTTATATTTCACATGCTGCGCAAATATCCCGATTACCGTGTGATCTGTCTGGACAAGCTGACCTACGCCGGAAACCTCTCTACGCTGGCCCCCGTGATGGACAACCCTAACTTCCGCTTTGTCAAGCTGGATATCTGCGACAGGGCGGGCGTGTACAACCTGTTCGAGGAAGAGCATCCTGACATGGTGATCAACTTTGCGGCGGAAAGCCATGTTGACCGCTCCATCGAAAACCCGGAGATTTTCCTCCAGACAAATATCCTCGGCACGCAGGTGCTGATGGATGCCTGCCGCAAATACGGCATCACCCGCTATCACCAGGTGTCTACGGACGAGGTCTACGGTGACCTGCCCCTGGATCGGCCTGACCTGTTCTTTACGGAGCAGACGCCGATCCACACAAGCTCCCCCTATTCCTCATCCAAGGCCGGCGCGGATCTGCTGGTCATGGCGTATCACCGTACTTACGGCCTGCCTGTGACCATTTCCCGTTGCTCCAACAACTATGGCCCCTATCAGTTCCCTGAAAAGCTGATCCCGCTGATGATCGCGAACGCTCTTGCGGACAAGCCGCTGCCGGTTTATGGCGAGGGGTTGAACGTGCGGGACTGGCTGTATGTGGAGGATCACTGCAAGGCCATTGACCTTATTGTGCACAAGGGCAGAGTGGGTGAAGTATATAATGTCGGCGGCCACAACGAGAAGCAGAACATTGAAATCGTCAAAATCATTTGCCGGGAGCTGGGCAAGCCCGAGAGCCTGATCACCCATGTGGGCGACCGGAAGGGCCATGACATGCGCTACGCCATCGACCCGACCAAAATCCACAACGAACTTGGCTGGCTGCCCGAGACAAAATTCGAGGACGGCATCAAAAAGACCATCGCGTGGTATCTGGACAATAAGGAATGGTGGCAGACGATCATTTCCGGCGAATATCAGGATTACTACGAGAAGATGTACGGGAACCGATAAGGAGAGGCAATGAAGGTTTTTGTAACGGGTGTCGGTGGACAACTGGGGCACGATGTGATGAACGAACTGCATAAGCGCGACTATGAAGGCGTGGGAAGCGATATTGCGCCTACCTACAGCGGCGTACAGGACGGCTCGGCGGTCTGCGCTATGCCCTATGAGCAGCTGGATATCACAGACCGTGCTGCGGTTGGCTCCGCCATCGCGCGATTAAAGCCGGATGTAGTCATCCACTGCGCAGCGTGGACGGCGGTGGATCTGGCGGAGGACGATGACAAGGTGGAGAAGGTCCGTGCAGTCAATGCCGGCGGCACACGAAACATCGCGGAGGCCTGCAAGGAACTGGACTGCAAAATGGTTTACATCAGCACGGACTATGTCTTTGACGGACAGGGGACAGCGCCCTGGCAGCCGGATTGCAGGGACTACAGGCCGCTGAACATCTACGGGCAGACGAAGCTGGAGGGTGAGCTGGCGGTATCGCAGACCCTTGAAAAGTTTTTCGTCGTCCGCATTGCGTGGGTGTTTGGCCTGAACGGCAGAAATTTCATCAAAACCATGCTGAATTTGAGTCGGAACCACGATGCTCTTCGGGTTGTGAACGACCAGATTGGTACACCCACCTATACACTGGATCTTTCCCGTCTGCTGGTGGATATGATCGGGACGGAGAAGTATGGCTATTATCACGCCACCAATGAGGGTGGCTATATCAGCTGGGCGGATTTTGCAGCAGAAATTTTCCGTCAGGCAGGGGCAACGACCCGTGTGATTCCGGTGACTACGGCAGAGTATGGCCTTTCCAAAGCGGCCCGGCCATTTAACAGCCGTCTGGATAAGACCAAGCTTGCAGCGGCGGGATTCGAGCCCCTCCCCACATGGCAGGACGCCCTGCGCCGCTATCTGAAAGAAATCAATAATTCGGAAGTTATGGAACAACGAAATGATTAGCCGTATGGCAGAAGTTCTTTCGGATAATTACGCCCAGTGAAATGTTACAATGTTTCCGGACTATGGGACAGCAGCCGGAAAAAATCATGAGCATAAATAGCAGCAATCGTACAATGTACTTGGTAATTTTCACAGCATAGCACAATACGACAACAGATGTCCATATTGAAGAAATATATAAAATACAACGAAATGGTGCAAGTCAATTGAATATGAATAATTTAGAATGATCATCGTTGTGCGATCATTCTCATGTACAGACGAGCGGAGGTGCGGATTAGATGGGGAGTAATTCTATTTTGCAAATTGCAGTAGCAGGAACCGGGTATGTCGGTTTGTCGATATCGGTGCTTTTGGCGCAACATAATAAAGTGACGGCGGTTGATATCGTTCCGGAAAAGGTGGAGCTGATCAACAACCGCAAATCGCCTATTCAGGACGAATACATTGAGAAATATCTTGCAGAAAAGCAGCTGGATCTGACGGCTACACTGGATGGTGATGCAGCATACCAAAATGCGGAATTTGTAGTGATTGCGGCACCTACCAATTATGACAGCAAGAAGAATTTCTTCGACACGTCCGCTGTGGAATCCGTGATCCAGCAGGTGCTGAAAGTTAATCCGCAGGCCATCATGGTGATCAAGTCCACCATTCCCGTCGGCTTTACTGCAATGGTGCGGGAAAAATACCATTGTGAGAACATCATGTTCAGCCCGGAGTTTTTGCGTGAATCCAAAGCGCTTTACGATAACCTCTATCCAAGCCGGATCATTGTTGGTACAGATGTGAACAATGCACGCCTGGTAAAAGCGGCGAATGCGTTTGCAAATCTTCTGCAGGAGGGCGCGATCAAGGAAAACATTGACACGCTCATCATGGGCTATACCGAGGCAGAAGCAGTTAAGCTGTTTGCAAATACATATTTGGCACTTCGTGTTGCGTATTTCAACGAGCTGGACACCTATGCCGAAATGAAGGGACTCGATACGCAGCAGATCATCAAGGGCGTTTGCCTCGATCCACGAATCGGCAACCACTATAACAACCCCTCCTTCGGCTATGGTGGCTACTGCTTGCCTAAGGATACGAAGCAGCTGTTGGCCAACTATGCGGATGTTCCCCAGAATATGATGACGGCGATTGTGGAGTCCAACCGGACACGGAAGGATTTTATTGCCGACCGCGTACTGGCCATGGCCGGATACTATGACTATGCCGAGAATAATGCCTATGATTCCGCCAAAGAGAAGCCTGTTACGATTGGTGTGTATCGCCTGACCATGAAAGCCAATTCGGATAACTTCCGGCAGTCTTCCATTCAGGGCGTTATGAAGCGGATCAAGGCAAAGGGCGTGACAGTAGTCGTTTACGAGCCAACTCTGCAAGACGGAGATACCTTCTTTGGCAGCCTGGTGATCAATGATTTGGATGCGTTCAAGGCGCGCTGTGACACCATCATCGCCAACCGTTACGACCCTTGTCTGGACGATGTGGCAGATAAGGTCTATTCAAGAGATATCTTCCGGCAGGACTGAGCCTTCCCGCAAAGTTTTGCTATGCGATTCTGTAAATAAATGTTGGGGCCAGGCGCATCACCTGACCCCAACGTTTTATAGAACCGAAATATAAATAACAGTTATGCTGCGCGGGGCAACGGCTTCCTCTTTGCGGCCTCTATCTTCGCAGGGCGCGGCGTAGGAGCGGGTACAGGAGCAGGGCGGCGGCGCCGCCGATGAGGGCGGTGCCCAGCTGGGGCAGGCCGAAGGTAGCCGGCAAAGCTTTGAGCATGGGTGCTTTCAGCACACCGCTGTCGAGCAGCGCCGGGGCGAACAGGCCGCAGATCAGCTGCGCCACCACAAGATACAGCACCAGAAACTTCCCCAAGGCGGACGCCGCCAGAGCCAGCGAAGATCGCGCAACCGATTTTCCGGCCGGGTCGGCCAGCAGCCGCAGCACCACCACATACACGCAGTTGCCCGCCATAATGGCCAGAACCGTCACGATCTGAGGGGCGATGCCCAGCAGGAAAGCCAGCACCGGGCTGATCAGCGCCACAGTCAGGCCGGAGGCCATACCGCAAAGCAGTGCCGTCAGGGCCAGAATGGCATTGACGCAGGGGCCGGTGACCCATTGTCCCATGGGCTTCGTCAGCGCCTGCAGGCAGACCAGCAGCGCCAGCATGACGGCGGTTTCCGTGATCCAGCGAATTTTATTTTTCATGATTTCCTCCTGATTCTTCCCTGCCAAACACGGCGGAGCAGGCCGTTTTGACGCTGACACCTGCCAGCGCGCCCACCTTTCCCGCCAGCGCGGCAATGGTGTTCTGGGGCGCGTCCAGGGCGATGGAAATGATGCTGATATTCCGCTTGCGATAGGGGATGCCCATTCGGCCGATGATATACGCGCCGTAATCGTGCAAAATGGCGTTGAGCGCCGCCACGGACTGGGGTTCTTCCACGATGATGCTCATTACCGCGACTCTTGTTTCCATGTCTTTTTCCTCCTGTCAACAAAAACTGCCCCACCTCTAACGGGTGCGGCAGAAGCCTCGCGGACACTCCCGCGGGGCAGAATATTCCGGCAGCACCTTTCACGCAGCTTCGCGCTTAATGTCAGAGGCTACTGTAAGTATAAACCCGGCGGCGGTGAGAATCAACCGTTGCCGGAAAAATTTTTCTGCATTGCGGGGAAAATTCAAAAATTTGTAACCACAGCGCAAAAACTCTGTGCTATAGTATTCGATGATTTCATAAGCTGATCAGGAGGCCGCCTGTTTTTTTGCGGCCATGCGTGGGGAATGCGCCCCGAAAGGAAGGACTTGAATGCCAGAGGACAAACCCTCCCTGCTGTATCGGATGATCAGGGAAACGGTTCGCTTTTTCTATCCAAAATACAAGCTGTATGGCCTGGAAAATATGCCGCAGGAGCCGGTGATCGTGGTGGGCAATCACTGCCAGATGCACGGCCCGGTGTGCTGCGAGCTGTATTTCCCCGGCAACCGCTACACATGGTGCGCCGGGGAGATGATGCACGCCCGGGAGGTTCCGGAATACGCTTTCAACGATTTCTGGGCTCAGAAGCCAAAATGGGCCCACTGGTTTTACCGGCTGCTGTCGTATATCATCGCGCCGCTGTCCCAGTGCATTTTCAATAACGCCCGAACCATCGGCGTTTATCGGGACGGGCGGATTTTGTCCACCTTCAAGCGCACGGTCAACTGCCTGTGCGAGGGGGCCAGCGTGGTGATTTTTCCGGAGCATAATGTGCCGTATAATCACATTTTGTGCGATTTTCAGGACAAATTCATTGATATTGCCCGGCTTTATTACAAAAAGACCGGCAAAGAGCTGGCCTTTGTGCCCATGTACATCGCTCCGGCCCGCCGGGCCATGTATCTGGGGCAGCCCATTCGCTTTCAGGCCGGGGAGCCGATGGAGCAGCAGCGCGCCCGCATCTGTCTGGAGCTGAAGCAGGCCATCACCGCCATGGCGGTCACCCTGCCGGAGCATCGGGTGGTGCCCTACCGCCCCACGGCCAGGCGCAATTACCCCAGCAATCATGCAAAGGAGTCACGCTCATGAAACAGCCCGTTGTCGATTACCGGCAATTCCGCCTGTGCAAAATCAACGATCCGCAGTTTTCCCACCTGAAGCTGCTGCTGGGCTGGGTCGGATATTTTATTCTGTTTTTCCTGACGGAAAATCTGATCCCGGCGGAAAACTGCACCCCCATGCACATGTTTCTGGACGACTGGATCCCCTTTTGCGAGTGGTTCCTGCTGCCGTATGTGTTCTGGTACGCCCTGATCGTGTTTTCTCTGGGATACTTTCTTTTGTACCATGTGGACAGCTTCCGCCGCCTGCAGACCTACATCATCATTACGCAGGTGTGCGCCATGGCGATTTATATTCTGCTGCCCAGCCGGCAGGATCTGCGCCCGGCGGTCATGCCCCGGGACAATTTCCTGTGCGACTGCATTGCGCTGCTGTACCGGTTCGACACCAACACCGGGGTGTGCCCATCACTGCATGTGGCCTATTCCATCGGCATCGCCTCGGTCTGGACGAAGGAAAAGGGCGTGCACCCCGTGTGGAAGGGACTGCTGATCTTTTCGGTGGTGCTTATCTGCCTGTCCACCATGTTCATCAAGCAGCATTCGGCCGTAGATTTCTTTGCCGCTCTCCCGGTGTGCCTGCTGGCCGAAGCCTTCGTCTACCGCGACCGCTATTTCCTGAAAACCGGCGTTCATCGTGCATAAAAACAGGTGCCGTCTCACATCTTTTGGTGAGGCGGCACCTTTTCCGATATATCCGGCCCCTGCAGATGGGTGTAAAAAGAAATGTCATTGCGAACCAGCGCGCACGCTGGTGTGGCAATCCCCCCGTTCTTCCGGGTTGTCGGAAAAACGGGGGGATTTTACGTCTAACCGGGGGGATTACGGTATTATAGCGTGCTGCGGTCAGCGGCGGCTCAGGAGGCGTTCCAGGGGCAGGCGGCGTTGGCGTTCGTCCAGCGTGTCGGCGCAGCGGCGCAGGCACTCCATCCATTTGATCGGGGTCAGCTGAGGCTGGGGGGTGATCAGGAAGCTGCAATCCGGCAGCTCGATCCGACCAAAGCGCCGGGCGAATTTTCTGTCCACGCCCATGGCCAGTGCGTAGGGGGCCAGCTCATAAAAATAATTGGGGTTGACCTGAAGCAGCCGCTGCAGCTCGAAGCTGTCCGCACACTGCATGTAATGGCGCAACCCCAGCAGCTGGGAAAGCCCTCTGCGACCCAGCTCGCTTCTTCGCCCGCCGAAGGCCACGGCCAGCCCCACCGCCAGCTGGAACAGCACCATGGGCACCGCTGCCGGGGAATGGCACAGCAGCCCCACGATCACCCAGAGACCGCCGCAAAGCAGCGCACCGTACACCGGCCGCCTGTCCCGCAGGGGAAGACTCGGCCCGCCGGACTGGATGCACCAGCCGGCTCCGGCACACAGGGGCAGCAGCACCATGCTCAGCAGCACCTGCCCCACTGCGCCCGTTCCGATGCGTACCGCCAGCGACACACCGCCGCAGGCGGCCGAGGCGCAGCACAGCAGCCGCAGCAGCCGGACATTGCCGGAGCGGGGCAGGAACAGCTGCCGCAGCAGGGGACTGTGGCGGTGCATTTTCCTGCAAAGGGTAGCATAGTGATAGCCGGTGCCATCGACGGTGGCGCGTTTGCCGAAGAGGGCGTGGAAGCAGTCTACCTCGTAGCGGCTGCGCTCGTTGCCCATTTCCATGCGCCGGTGCAGCAGAACCCGGCCCTTTCTGTCCAGCTCCATGCACAGGTAGCCCGCCTGCGCCCAGGACATGACCAGCATACTCAGATCGGTGCCCCGGCCGGTCAGGCAGGTGCCCACATCTCCGGCGGAAATGCCGTCCGGCGCGCAGTAGCACCGGGTGCGGCGGGGCAGCCGGGGCAGAAGGGTCAGAAGATAGTATAAAAGTGCCAGCCCCGCCAGACACAGGGAGATACTGTCCCACGCATTGTAGCGGGCCCCATCGGTCATGGCGTTGGGGAACAGCGCAGGATCGACCTCCAGCGTCATGGTCAGGGTTTCATGATCTTTCAGCGTCTCCAGCGCCGTACAGGTGACGGTGTTTCCCGCAATGCTGTGGCCGATCAGGCGATCCGTGTCCGCCTGATGATAGCCGCTGACAAATTCCGGCCGCCCGGTGACGGGCCCCGGCAGGGTCACCGTCAGGGAAAAGTTTTCAATGGGGTAGGAAAAACGGTGCAGCAGCGGCAGGAAAAGCAGCAGCTTCGTGCCGCTCTTTTCCAGCTGCCCCGGCAGAGAATACTGCACGGAGAAGGTGTAATCCCCGGCGGCAGACACGCTCAGGGGCAGCTGCAGCGCACCGTCCTGCTTTTGCAGCCAGACGTGGGAGCCGTTGAGGGTGATATCCTGCGCCTGCAGCGGCAGGGGGAAGCTCAGCTCCGACACGGTACCGTCCAGATGCAGCCCGATGATCAGACTGACCCGGCAGCTGCCGTCGGCCGCCACTGCGGTCTGATTTTGAAGGCCGGTGAGCCCCGTCGCGGCTGCGACAGGCATGGCCAGCATACTCACTACGGCGAGCAGCAGACCCAACAGGCGAATGCGGCGCAAAATGCCACCTCCTTTGCGAAAAACATCCCTTTCCGGGAGAATTTTTCCTATTTTACCATGCCGGAGGGGAAAATGCAAGCCGCGCGCCGGATTTCACCGGGTTTTCTACGGTTTTTGGGGGTGATCCGGGGCGGAACGCAGGGCATTTCCTGTCTGCACATCGCCATAGATGGGGGTTCCCATGGCGAAGCCGCCGCTGACATGGAGCAGCTGTCCGGTGACATAGGCGGCATCGTCTCCAGCCAGATACACCACGGCCGCCGCCACCTCCCGGGGCAGCCCCATGCGGCCAAGGGGAACATGGCGCAGAAACTGCCGTCGAAATTCCGGTGAAAGCCGGGTCTGTACGGAATCCGTGGCGGTGATGCCCGGCAGCACGGCGTTGCAGCGGATGCCATGGGCGGCCTCCTGCAGGGCGATCAGCCGGGTCAGATGGTTGATGGCCGCCTTGGCGGTACCGTAGCCAACCTGCGAAACATCCGGCACCGCGCCGCCGACGGAGGAAATGTTGATGATACTGCCGCCGTGGCCGATCATGTGGGGCAGCACCGCCTGCGATGCGCGAAACACACTGCCGAGATTGAGGCTGACGGTCTGCAAAAAGGTTTCCGGCTCCGTGTGGCCGAAATCCAGATCCCGGACCGGATCGGAGCCGCCGAAATTGTTTACCAGCACATCGATCCGGCCGCACTGCCGGGCCACCGTCCCGGCCATGGGCGCATAGCTTTCCGGACGGGCAGCATCCAGGTAGACATAATCCGCTTTTGCACCCTCTTCTCGCAGCCGCCGGACGGTCTGGGCGGCAGCATCCCGGTTTCGGGCCGCCAGCCAGACATGGGCCCCCGCCCGGGCGCAGGCTTCGGCACAGGCCAGTCCGATGCCCCGGGTGGAGGCAGTGATGATAACGATCTTATTTTCCAGTTTCATGACTTTCGTTCCTTTCTTCCCGGCCCGGCAGCAGCCACACCGCGATCAGTCCGGCGGCAATGCATCCCAGCTCCACCGCTCCCAGTGTGTGCATGGCCTGCTGCGCCGCCTTTGCCGCCGTCAGGCCCGCATCATGCAGGGCGGTGGCCCGGTTGGTATACAGGGGCACCAGCACCGCTACCCCGAAGGGGGCCGCCAGATCCCGGAACAGGCCGTAGGTTCCCGCGGCGGCACCGGCCTGCTGCCTGTTCAGGCGGCTGAGGGCTACCTTCATTAAAATCGTGCCGCCGGCACCAAGGCCGAAGCCCAGCAGTCCCAGCGCCACCGCCGGGAGCCACAGGGGCATCGCAGGCCCGAACAGCAGCAAAAGGGCGCAGCCGCCACCGGTCAGGGCCATGGCCCCTGCCAGCACCAGCCGGGGATCCGTCCGATCCGCCAGCGGCCCCAGAATGATCGCCCCCGCCGAAACTCCGGCGTACAGCACACACACGGCGTAGCCGGACAGGGCAGCATTTTCCGGCTGCGCGTCCCGGATGAACATCAGGACATTGGTCACATTGGCCTGCAACAGTCCCTGCGTCAGAAACAGCGCCGCCACGCTGCAAAGAAAGACACGCTGCCGCAGCAGCTTTCCCGACAGAACCGGCTGCCGAGCCCGCGCCTCACTGCGCACCAGCCATATAAGCGCCACGGCACAAAGGGCGGCCACGATCCCAAGCGGGGCACTGCCCCAGCCGAAGGTCTGGGCCACGGCGGGCAGACACAGAGCCAGACTGAAAAACAGCACCACCGGCACCGCGCCGCGCCGGTTGAGCGGGGCCTTGGCGGGAGCGGACGGATGACTGCGCACCGTCAGCAGGCAGACGGTCAGCACAGCGGCGCAGGCGGCGGCGCAGCCCCACTGCATGACCCGCCAGCCCCGGCGCAGCAGCACCGTGTCCAGCAGTGCGCCCAGAATAACGGCACCGCCGGAGATCAGCATATATAGGGAAAAGCCCTGCGCCGTCTTTTCCGGCGGCAGCTCGGTGGTGATGCAGGCCAGAATCAGCGGCGCCATGGCGGCGGTGCCGATGCCCACGATAAACCGGGCGGCCAGCATGATGCCCAGCGAGCCGGCAAGGGCGGAAAGAATATTTCCCGCCAGAAATACCGTCAGCCCCGCCAGCAGTGTGCGGCCCCGGCCGAAACTGTCCCCCACCTTGCCGAGAATGGGGGCGCAGGCGGCGGTGGACATGGCCTGTGCCAATGCCGTCCATGTGGTGTTGACACTGTCAAGTCCCAGATCCGCTACGAAGGCGGGGCCGAGCAGGCTGGAAGCGCCGCCCACCAGTCCGATGAGAAAGGCCGCCAGCGCGTAGGGCAGGAACACGGCGGCAAAACGCATGGATCGATCCAAGCAAATTCCTCCTTTTGCAACAGTATGCCCCGTGGCGGCGCGCATTATTTGCCCGATTTCGGGGTATGCTGACGGTGCAAAGCCCATATTTCGAAAAGGAGAACCATCTATGTCTTTGATCAACCGGGAAATATCCGATTTTCACGCCACCGCCTTCCACGGCGGCCGGTTCGTTTCCGTAGAGCGGCAGCAGCTGCTGGGCAAATGGAACGTGCTGTTTTTCTATCCGGCGGACTTTACCTTCGTCTGCCCCACGGAGCTGGAGGATCTTGCGGCGCATTACGACCGCTTTCAGGCCATCGGCTGCGAGATCTACGGGGTGTCCACCGATACCCATTTTGTCCACAAAGCGTGGCATGATGCCTCCGAACGCATCGGAAAGATTCGATTTCCCATGCTGGCCGACCCCACCCACGCCCTCAGCCGGGAGCTGGAGGTGCTGATCGAGGCGGACGGCATGGCGGAGCGGGGCACCTTCATTCTGGATCCCGACGGAAAGATTGTCTGCTATGAGGTCACGGCGGGCAACGTTGGCCGCAACGCCGAAGAGCTGCTGCGCCGGGTGCAGGCGTGCCAGTTCGTCCGGGAGCATGGCGATCAGGTCTGCCCGGCCAACTGGAAGCCCGGCGGGGAGACCCTCACCCCCAGTCTGGATCTGGTGGGGCGGCTGTGATGGATACGCTTTATGATGTGATCATCGTCGGCGGCGGCCCGGCCGGACTGACGGCGGCGCTGTATCTGGCCCGGGCCCGGTGCCGAGTGCTGGTGCTGGAGCGGGAGCAGCCCGGCGGGCAGATCGCCATCACGGAAGAGGTGGTCAATTACCCCGGTGTCCGGCGCAGCACCGGCGCGGCGCTGGCGGACACCATGCTGGAACAGGCCCGCTCCTTTGGCGCGGAATACCGGCAGGAGCGGGTGGCGCGATTGCAGCCGAAGGGTGCGGTGAAGGAGGTTTTCACCGATACCGGGCACTACCGCTGTCTTGGGCTTCTGGTGGCCACCGGTGCCCGACCCCGTCCCGCCGGATTTATCGGGGAGGAGCAGTTCCGGGGCCGGGGCGTGGCCTACTGCGCCACCTGCGATGGCGAACTGTTTACCGGCCGGGAGGTCTTTGTGGTGGGCGGCGGCTATGCGGCGGCGGAGGAAAGTGTATATCTGGCAAAATTTGCCAGTCATGTCACCATTTTCGTCCGCCGGGATGATTTTTCCTGCGCTGCGGCCGTGGCGGAGCGGGCGAAAAAGCACGAAAAAATCACCGTCTGCCCCCATACGGTGGTGGAGGAGGTCTCCGGCCAAGATGGAATCACATCGATCCGCTGCCGGGACACCAAAACCGGGCAGGAGCGGCTGTTTCAGGCAAAGTCCGGGGAAAAATACGGCCTTTTCGTACTGGCAGGCTATGCGCCGGATACCGAATTGCTGCGGGGACAGCTGGAGCTGGATGCACAGGGCTATGTGCAAACCGATGACGATATGCGCACGGCCATCCCCGGGGTCTACGCAGCGGGAGACGTCTGCCGCAAATCCCTGCGCCAGCTGGTCACGGCAGCGGCGGACGGGGCGCAGGCCGCTGTCCGGCTGGAAAAGTTTGTGGAACAGACCCGTGCGGCCGTTGGCGTGGCTCCCGCGGCACCGGAGCGCCCCATTGCTGCGCAGAAGCAGGACACGCTGCCGGAGCAGACCCATGCCCGGCTGACACAGCTGCTGCAAAAGCTGGAAAAGCCGCTGCAATTGCGCCTGACGCTGGATGACCGCCCTGCTTCGGCCCGGCTGGAGCAGCTGATGGAGGAGCTGGCGGGATTGAGCGACCATCTGACGGTGGCCCGGGAGTCGGGGCAGGCGGCGCCCTGTGTCCGGGTCTGTCTGGAGGACGGCAGCTTCACGGGCCTGGCCTTCCACGGCTGCCCCGGCGGGCATGAGTTTACCGGCTTCGTGCTGGGGCTGCTGCACGCGGCGGATCCGGAAACCGGCCTGACTCAGGAGCAACTGCGCCGCATCCGCGCCCTGCCCGGCCCGCTGGAAATGCAGGTGCTGGTGACACTATCCTGCACCATGTGCCCCGATACGGTCATGGCCGCCCAGCACATTGCGGCCCTGCGGCCGGATGTGACCTGCCGGGTGTATGACGCGTCGCTGTTTGAAGATCTGCGCCGGCGCTATCAGGTGATGAGTGTGCCCTGCCTGATCGTCAACGGAGCGCATGTACTGTTTGGCCGGAAGGATATGCCCCGGCTGCTGGATACGCTGGAAAATCTGCCCCGGGAGGGGTGAGCGCCCGCCTTTTCGTTGACATGCACGATTGCCCCTGATATAATGTGTGCAAGATCGAACCGGAAAGGGGCGAAAGGATATGTGGTTTATACTTGCGCTGGCATCCGCAGTCTTTGCAGCGCTGACCTCCATCCTGGCCAAGGTGGGCATCTCCGGGGTTAACTCCAATCTGGCCACGGCCATCCGCACCGTGGTGGTGCTGGTGATGGCGTGGGGTATGGTGTTTCTGACCAACGCCCAGAGCGGTCTGGGGCAGATCAACCGCAGAAGCTGGCTGTTTCTGATCCTGTCTGGGCTGGCCACGGGTGCGTCCTGGCTGTGCTACTACCGGGCGCTGCAGCTGGGCGAGGCCTCGAAGGTGGTGCCCGTGGACAAGCTCAGTGTGGTGATCACCCTTGTGCTGGCCTTCGTGTTTCTGCACGAGCAGCCCAGTGCCAAATCCATCATCGGCTGCATCCTTATCGGAGCCGGCACCCTGCTGATGGTGCTGTAAGGGCCATCTTCTCTACGGGATAGGGCGCGCCTGCGGCGCTGGGGAGAGCAGCGGGACGTTATCGAACCCGGTGCGGGTGGGTCGATGTGCCTCAATCTGCACCTGCGGAAACACAAAAAGCTGAATGTCATTGCAAACCGGTCTGCGCACTTATTTTGCCGTGACATGTTTTTTGAAAAAGTGCGGCCCCTGTGTTTTTCACGGGGGTTGTGTTCCGTTCGGGTGGCAGAAAAAGACTTTACATTTGTGGCCGTTTTGGCGTATAATAAGGGAGCCTGTCCATCAATCGTCTGCGCGTTGGCGTTGGCCGATTGACTGGGAGGCTTCTTAGGAAAATGAGAGTATCGGAGAATTTCATGCGGATTTTATATGACAGCAAGCAGCTCCATCACAAAACCCCCTTTGGAACCCTGACACCGGGGGAGAGTTGTACCCTGTGCATCCACATTCCCGCCACGGTGGCGGCGGGGAAAAAGGCTTTGCTTTTCCTGCTGCGCTGTGCTACAATAGGGCGGTAGAAAGGGGGACGGGTGCCATGATGATTGCGGGACTGCAAAAATGCACATTGCTGGATTATCCGAATCGGGTGGCTTGCACCGTGTTTCTGCCCGGCTGCAATTTCCGCTGCCCCTACTGCCACAATTTTGAGCTGACCCAAAAGCCCGAGCCTGTGATGGACGATGAAGGGCTGCTGGCCTTCCTGCGGGGGCGGCAGGGCCTTTTGCAGGGCGTTTGCGTCACCGGCGGGGAGCCGACGCTGCAGCCCCGGCTGCCCCGGCTGCTGGAGCGGATCCGGGCGCTGGGCTTTGCCGTCAAGCTCGATACCAACGGCTCCCGCCCGGAGGTGCTGCGTGATCTGCTGGAGGCCGGGCTTGTGGACTATGTAGCCATGGATATCAAGAGCAGCCCCGCCGGTTATGCCGCCGCCTGCGGCGCAGTGGTGGACTGCGAAAAAATTTCTCAAAGCGTCCGCCTGCTGCTGGAAGGACAGGTTGACTATGAGCTGCGGACGACTGTAGCCCATCCTCTGCACGATGTGCAGACCATCGAGCAGATGGCCCAATGGCTGCGAAAAATCGGAAAAACACCGGTGAAAAAGCTGTTTCTACAGCCTTTTGTAGACCGGGAAACGGTTCCTTTTTCCGGCCTCACAGCGCCGGATGAACAGGAGCTTCGGCAGATGCAGGCCATTCTGTCCACCGCCGCCGAACAGGTGCATATTCGGGGTATATCCGTCTGACCACAAGATGTTGTGTTATGTAACTTATTTTTACCCAAGATATTGAATTTACCCCCTTGACTTCCCTACACGTCCCGTGTATAATACTGGCGATGCGCGTTTTTTCGGCATCGCCAGTATTTTTTGCAAGAGGGGGAGCAATATGTACCGTGTATTAAAGCGTGACGGCACCACTGCCGAGTTTGATATTTCCAAAATCAGCGCCGCCATGATCAAAGCCTTTGAGGCACTGGAAAAAAACTACCATCCCAGCATCATCAACCTGCTGGCTCTGCAGGTGACATCGGATTTTGAAAGCAAGATCCACGATGGCAACATCGCCGTGGAGGATATTCAGGACAGTGTGGAAAAGGTGCTGTCCGAGTCCGGCTATGCCGATGTGGCCAAGTCCTACATTCTCTACCGTAAGCAGCGGGAAAAGGTGCGCAACATCAATTCCGCCCTGCTCAACTATAAAGATCTGGTGGACAACTACCTGAAGATCAACGACTGGCGGGTAAAGGAAAACTCCACCGTAACATACAGTGTCGGCGGCCTGATTCTGAGCAATTCCGGCGCCATTACCGCCAACTACTGGCTGTCGGAAATCTATGATCCCGAGGTGGCGGAGGCCCACCGCTCCGCCGCGCTGCATCTGCATGATCTTTCCATGCTCACCGGCTACTGCGCCGGATGGAGCCTGAAGCAGCTGATTCAGGAAGGCCTGGGCGGCGTGCCCGGCAAGATCACCTCCTCTCCCGCCGCCCATCTGTCCACACTGTGCAATCAGATGGTCAACTTCCTCGGCATTATGCAGAACGAATGGGCGGGCGCGCAGGCGTTCTCCTCCTTCGATACCTATCTGGCCCCCTTTGTCAAGGTGGACAACCTCAGCCAGAAAGAGGTCAAACAGTGCGTCCAGAGCTTTATCTACGGCGTGAATACTCCCTCCCGCTGGGGCACCCAGGCCCCGTTCAGCAACATCACGCTGGACTGGACCTGTCCGAAGGATCTGGAAAACATGCCCGCTATCGTCGGCGGCAAGGAGATGGACTTCACCTACGGTGACTGCAAGAAAGAAATGGACATGGTCAACAAAGCCTTCATCGAGATCATGATCGAGGGCGATGCCAACGGCCGCGGCTTCCAGTATCCCATCCCCACCTACTCCATCACCCGGGACTTTGACTGGAGCGAGACGGAGAACAACCGTCTCCTGTTCGAAATGACCGCCAAATACGGTACTCCCTATTTCTCCAACTATATCAATTCCGACATGGAGCCCTCCGATGTGCGCAGCATGTGCTGCCGCCTGCGGCTGGATTTGCGGGAGCTGCGGAAAAAGTCCGGCGGCTTCTTCGGCTCCGGCGAGTCCACCGGCTCCGTTGGCGTGGTTACCATCAATCTGCCCCGGATCGCCTACCTTGCGGCGGATGCGCAGGATTTCTACACCCGGCTGGACAAGCTGATGGACATTGCCGCCCGCAGCCTGAAAACCAAGCGCACC
>CAZMBL010000011.1:26840-36176 GCA_964564605.1 uncultured Oscillospiraceae bacterium | reverse complement strand
CTTATGCCCAGGGGTCTTCGGCTTTGGGGGTGCGGACGCCGGTGAGGAGGTACTGCTCCCACAGGAACCACTTGCCGTCGCTGCCGCGCTGGCGCAGCTTGATGGGGCGGGGGTCATCCGCGCCGCCGCAAGGGATAAACAGCTTCATATAGCCCGCCTCGGCCCCTGAGATGTGGTTGCTCTCGATGGTGATGGTGTAGGGCTGGGAGGGGGTGTAGCTGTTATCCGGGGTGGCCCCGGCGAAATAGGTGAAGGGCAGATAGGTCTTGCCCCGCAGCCGGTCATTGAGGAAGGAAATATCCTGTCCATTCAGGGCGCGGGGGCCGCGCAGCCAGTTGAGCATTTCCGTGCCGATGTTGCGGTCTGCGGCGTAGGCGCACAGGGCCAGCACGGTCAGGGCCGCGGCCTTGAAGGGGGTGTCCAGACTGGCCTCCGGCAGGGCCTGCAGCTGGGCGAGGCTCTCGGGCAGGGCAGTGAAGGTGAAGGTCTCCCGGCTGCTGCCGGCGCTCTGGGGGGCAGGAGCGGCAGAGGGGGCTGGGGTTTTCAGCTTGTCAAAAATACTCATGTTGTTTCTCCTTCCTGATGATTACCGTTGCGTTTTTTTACGATGCAGAAGGTCACGGCTGCGGCGATGAGCAGCAGCAGGAGCAGCCACAGCCACCACAGTTGCGGCAACCCGTTGCCGCCGCTTTCGCTGCCGCTGCCGCCGTTACCGGTGGGAGCGGGCGTGGTGGGCTGGGGCGCGGGGCCGGAGGGTTCGGTATTGGGGGCGGTGGTATCGCTGCCGCCCGGGGCGGTGGCGGGCTGGGAGTCCGGCACCGTGGCATCCGGGTCGGTGGAAACCGGGTCGGTGGAAACCGGGTCTGTGGAGACCGGATCGGTGGGATCCGTGGAAACCGGGTCAGTGGGAGGTGGCGTGGTGGGTTCCGTGGGATTTTGAGTCGGCTCGGTAGGCTTCTGAGTGGGTTCGGTGGGTTTCTGGGTGGGTTCCGTCGGCTTCTGCGTGGGTTCGGTGGAGGCTTTTTTCACCGTTACCTTGGCCCATTCCCCGCCGGGGTAGGAGACCACTGCCGTTTTCCCATCCTGCGTGCAGGAAATGACGCACTTATAATACCCGGTGCCCACGGTATCGGTCACCAGCTGGAGCTTCAAATCCCCATCGCTGGCCCCGCAGAGCTCGCCGGTTGGATCCCTGGAAATATCCTCGGAATAGTACCACTGGACGGAGACATCGCCGGCCTTCGTCAGATCGCAGGAGCTGGTGGCGGTGAGGAACGCCCGGTCGCCCTGGGTGACGGTCATATCCGGCTTGTCATAGCCGATGGTCAGGTTAAAGGTTTTGGGCTGCACCACGGGGAAGACTGCCAGCAGGTACCAGCCGTCCTCCTTGACGTTGCCGTTCAGATCGCCGGCCTTGAGGTAGTCGATCGTGAAGCTCTCCGCGCCGGGCACCTTGATCGCCGCTTCGGATTCGGCATTGAAATAGTAGCTGCCGTGGGGTTCCAGCTTGACCAGTGCCTGATAGGCATTCAGCGCCGAGAAGGAGGTCACGGGGTTCACTTTCAGAGCCCGCCTGTTATAGGTCAGCCAGAGGGCCTCGCCTGCCTTGAACTGCGGTGTGGGCTTTACGGAGCCTCTGCCCGGGACAAGCTCAACATTCGAAAGGGTGACCTTGCTGTCCGCCTTCGCGCCGGCCTCCGGGGCGGTGAGATTGATCGTGCCCTTCTTGATGACGTACTTGTCGTCATCGGGAATCGAGAAGTGGAAGTAGGCTTTACACCAGCTGCCATCTGACGAAGCGGTCGTATCTACCGTTGTTCCGGTATAGCGGCTGGCGAAGAGGCCCGCCTGCACCTTGGTGTCAAAAAGGCATCCCTTTTGCGCCTTTGAGACGGTAAACTCGATCCAGCCCGTCATCCCGGCTCTGGCTGCGGTTTCGGTGTACTCGGTCTTTTTATCCTCCGCCAGATACCGGATGGATTCGACATTGCCGGCATCGCACCACACATCCTTGGTATCCCTTTTCAGGAGGAAGCCGTGCTTTTGCTGGAAATCAAAATTCTGGATCTCGAGCTCTCCGATCCTGGTGGGGGACGTGCACAAATTGATTCGGATTCTTTTGGTAAAAACGACTTCATCGGTTTTATGGTCTCTGATCTCCAGTGCCAATGAGTACTTAAAGCGGGGCGTTTCATTGTGGAGGTCAAACATCACTGTCACCCGCGGAGCGGTAAAGGGCGCTGTAAATTTCCCGATGGGATAATCAAGGTGCCAAACAGCCTTTTCATAGGGTGTGTCCTCATACTTATAGGTAATATACGGATATTCCCAGGACCAATCCGTTGAGGAACCATTGAGGAAATAGGACGCCTTTGCATCGGAATAGAACCAGTCTCCATTGTCAATGAAGCACAAATAAAGGTCACATTGACTGTGTTCCTTGAAAAAATTCTCTGCGGAAAAACCATCCAGCAGGAAATCCATGTCAACTGTATAATAAGCGTGCTCGTAGACTTTTCCGACTGTGATGCCATCGTAGCCTTCCGGCGCGCCGTTTTTCGTAGCCTTCAGCGTATTGGGATGGAGGGTATAGCTTTCCTCTGCCGCCGAGGCGGGGGTAGCCGCAGGTATCAGGCCCGCCACCAGAATCAGGGCCAGGGCCAGCAGGGCGACCCTTTTGAACTTGTTTTTCTTCATACTGTTCACCTCTTAAAACTTGCCGCCGCCACCGCCGTGGGTCGTGCCGGAGGAGGAGCGGTGGGTGCTGCTGCCGGAGGAGCTGTTCTGCTTCGGCTTCGGGGTCTTTGTGACGGTATGATATAGAAAGCGCTCCTGACTTCTGTCCAGATGCAGGCTGTTGGCGCGGACATAGCCGGCGGCGGTGCCCTGGGCCCGCACAGAGCGGAGCTGCCCCTTCATGCCGCCCACCACGCTTTTCGCCACCACAAAGCCCACGATCAGGGCAATGACGATCCACACCGCCGACAGCGGCTCCCGGGGAAGGCTGCCCCGGTCATAGGGCGCGCCGGTGTTGGCCTGCTGAACAAACTGCTCGCACAGTTTGGCAAAGTGTTCAAAAGCGGCGGCATAGTCCCCATCGGTCAGTTGCGGCGCGATCTGATCCCCGATATAGGCAATGCCCGCATCGGTAAAGGCTGTGATGGCACTGCCGCAGGTGGAAATATACCTGTCCCGGCCTTCCATATTGATCAGCAGGAGCAGACCGTCCCGGTTGCTGCCATAGCCATAGCGGCAGGTGTCATAGAAATCATCGGCATACTCCATGACGGATTTGCCATCGAGGGATTGGACTGTGACGATGGCCACATCCATATGCAGGTGATCGCGCAGCTGCTCCAGCCGGACGGTCAGGGCGGCGCGCTCGGCATCGGTCAGGAGGTTGGCCCCGTCCATCACGCGGCCGAAGGAGTCATCGAAGCCCTCCGCCGCGAAGGTGGGCACGGCCAGCGCAAGAAGCAGCACCAGGGCGAGGATCATCGGAACAATTCTCTTTTTCACGCGTATCCCCCCTTACAAAATGCCCAGCAGGTTCAGCAGCCACGCGCCGGCATACACCGCCGCGCCCACGGCCGCCGTCAGCCCAAGCGTCCACTTTGTGGCCGCGGCGGTATCCACCGGCAGATTGCCCACAAATTTTCCGCTCTGGCCGTTCATGGCGAAGGTGTAGCGCTGGCCCTTCCATGTAGTGTTGAGAATCCACACGGGCAGCAGGGCATATCTGGCCTTGCCGCTGTGCAGGCGAATGTTGCTGTTTTCCGGGATGACGGTGGCGAAGCCCTGCACCGTGGCGGCGAAGGCATCCTCCGTGGATTTTTTCACCCGGGCGTTGGCCCGCTCCATGCTCTGCTGTTCGTCCACATCGTATTTATCCGCCAGATAACCGGCCAGATACGCCGTCTGGAAGCTGACGGCCTGAGACATATCGAAGGGCTCCAGCGATTCCATCAGATCATCCGCCATTTTGGTGGAGCCGTCCACGGGTACGGAATCAAAGCCTATGCCGCCGCCCCGCCGGACGGAATAATACTGGGTCTCGGTATAATTGTAATTGCTGTCGCTCCAGCGGCGGACGCGGGTGCAGCGGTAGCGCACATCGGCCTCCACGTCCGCGTCAAAGAGCCAGAAGGGTACATACACGCCCTTGACCTCATCGATATGGTTCTGATCCTTGAACACCTTCGGCAGCAGGCGCTTGCCGGTCAGGTGGGCGGAAAGCTTCTGTCTGGCCGCCTGCTTATCCAGCTTGAAGGGGATCACCAGATCCGGTTTCAGGCTACCGGAGAACTGTCCCATCATCACCACGGGGTTGCCGCAGAAGGGGCAGGCGGTGGCCGCCGTGTTGGCATCGGCCATTATTTCGCCGCCGCAGGATTTGCAGACATAGCTGCGCAGGTCCCCCTCCTCGTCCGCCTGCCACTGGGCACCGGCGGTGCTTTCCCAGTGCATTTCGTCGGCATGGTCGCCGCTGAGGTCGGCATCGTAGCCGGCCAGGGTCTCCATATCGAACTCGGTGTCGCAGAAGGGACATTTCATTTTTTGCAGGGTGCTGTCAAAGGCGATGGCACCGCCGCAGCAGGGACATTTATATTCCTGTAATGTATTCAATGGTAGCTCTCCTCTCTTACGGGATCACGGCAGGGTTTCCGGTTCCTGCTGCCGGGCCAGCTCCAGCAGCAGGTTTTCCAGCTCCGGCTGCGCCCGGAAAACCTCATACTCGCTTCCGTCGTCAAAGCGCAGGCGGAAGCCGGAGGTTCCCTGATCTTTCATCGCCCACGGGAAAAGGCCCGTGGACTGTTTGTTGCTTTCGGCGGCGGCGATCAGCCCCTGCTGCTCGATCAGATGCAGCAGACGCTGTAGCTGCGCCGGTTCCAGCGGTGCCTCGGCCAGATCCCGCAGACCGTCCTGCCCGCTGAGCAGCCACTGCTCCCCCTCCCGGCGAACCAGCAGGGAAAAGGTGGCGTCACGATCCATTTCGCTGCGGAAAACGCTGACCGCCGTCAGCTGCTGCACGGTATACCCCGTGGGCCCGGGTGCCCTGCGGCACCCGGGGATGAAACACATTGCGCAAACGGCTCCGGCCAGCAGCCCGGCCCGAAGCCTGCGTCCCACCGGCATCAGCGCCGGATGGGGCTGCCGCACTCGGGGCAGAATTTGGGCAGGGGCTGACCGGCCTGCGGCTGCCAGCCACAGGCGGCACACCCGGCGATCTGCGGAGCGGGGCGGGGGCTGCCGCAGCTTTCGCAGAAGCGGCCGGTGTTGTTCGCGCCGCAGGCGGGGCAGCTCCAGCCATCCCCGGCCACGGGGGCTGCGGGGGCGGCGGGCTCGGCCTGCACGGGGGCCTCCTGCCGGACACCACGGGCGCAGTCGAGGGCATCGCAGATCTCCTGCCCCATATCCCGGTACTTGCGGTAATCGGCGCATTCCTCCGGATCCGGGCCGCCGCTGGTCAGTGTGCGGCCGAACAGGGAGATGGATGCCATGGGCTGGGGCTCATAGTCCACCTCCCGGGGATTCAGGCGGATGCGGATCTCGTCGAACCAGGAGCAGTTGACGGTGATGGTCAGGTCGAAATCGTAGCCATAGCTATAGCGGGGGGGATTGTAGCTTTCCTTCTTGCCATCGGCGGTCTCACGGTACTGCTCGGTTTTGGTCTCGTCAATATCCATGCGGCAGCCGGTGATGGCGGAATAATCGATGACATCGGGGTTTTCGTTTTCGTTGGGGGAGGAGGAGCGGGAGACGATGATCCAGCGGTTGGTCTCATCGAAAAGCACCTTCCAGTTTTCTCCGATGACACGGCTGACATTGAAGCGGGCAACCTTCTGCCGGTTTTCCTCCCGGTAGGCCAGCTGCGCCTTGATCTCGTCCACCGTGGAATGGCGGCGCTCATTGAACCAGGGTGAAAGCTTTTTCGCGCAGTCCTTGCAAAGATTTCCGTCTTCCAGCTTTCTGTTGCCAAGCAGTCCGATTTTTTCGCCGCAAACATCGCAGTATTTTCTATCAAACAGGCCCATGCTTTGTTCCTCCTGTATTTTTAGATGATGTCGCCGTTGTCAAAGGGATCGCCGCATTCGGGGCAGAAGCGGGGAGGCTGCGCGCCCTTCTCCGGCTCCCAGCCGCACTTGTCGCAGCGGTACTGGGGCACGCCGGCGGGCTTCTTTGCGCCGCAGTTGGAGCAGAATTTGCCCTTGTTCACCGTGCCACAGCTGCAAGTCCAGCCATCATCGGCCGGCTTCGGGCTGCCGCACTCGGGGCAGAACTTGCCTGTGGCGGTGGCACCGCAGCTGCACTTCCAGCTGCCGGCGGCCACGGGCTCCGGCTTCTTCGCGCCGCATTCGGGACAGAATTTGCCCGTGGCGGTGGCGCCGCAGCTGCACTTCCAGCCGCCGGCGGGAGCCGCCTGCTGGGGCTGCTGCTGAGCCTGCTGTTGCTGCTGACCCATGGCGAACAGATTCTGGGCGTTCATGCCGCCGCCGGCATTCATGGCCATACCCATGCCCATGAAACCGGTCATGGCACCGGCGCTGTTGGAAGCGGCAGACTTCATGGCATCCGCCTGCGCGCCCACCAGTGTGGCGGCCGCCATGGTCGGATCGCGCATGATGGCCGTGCGCTGGGCCTGCTTGATCATCTCCGCGTCTTCCTCGGGCAGCGTGACGGAGCCAAGGGCGATGCTGACCACCTTCAGACCGCGCAGCTCGCCCCACTTGGCGGAGAGGGCCTCGTTCATGGCGTTTTCCAGATCGGTATTGTGGGTCACGATCTGATTGGGCCGCAGCTCCAGATCGGAGAGCCTGCCGAAGGCGGGCTGCATGGCGCTGATAAACTCGGTTTTCAGCTGGCTGTCCAGCTCGCTGCGGTTATACTCGGAGCTGACATTGCCGCAGACGTTGGTGTAGAACAGCAGCGGGTCTGCGATCCGGTAGGAATACACGCCGGAGCAGCGCACGGAAACGTCCACGTCCAGACCGATCTTGGAGTCCACCACCCGGAAGGGGATGGGATTGGGGGTGCCGAACTTGTTGTCGATCAGTTCCTTGGTGTTGAAATAGTACACCCGCTGATCCTTGCCGGTGTCGCCGCCGTAAGCAAAGCGCTTGCCGATGGTTTTGAAGGTCTGCTTGATGCTATCACCCAGTTTGCCGGCGAAAATGGAGGGCTCCGTGGAAGAATCGTATGTAAACTCGCCGGGCTCGGCGCAGACTTCCACAACCTTGCCCTGCTCTACGATGATCATGCACTGGCCGTCCGCCACGGCGATGCCGGAGCCGTTGGAAATGATGTTGTCATTGCCCTTCGTGTTGGAAGAGCGGCCGGTGATGCGCTTTTCGCCTTTTCTGACCAGCACATCCTTGGGCATAGCCTCGCAGTAGAAAAATTCCTTCCACTGGTCAGCCAGTGTGCCGCCCAGCGCGCCGATTCCTGCCTTAATAAGTCCCATAGTATTGACTCCTCTCGCTTGATTTGTTTATATTTACCGGCGAAGCGCCGGCAGTATACGATTTCCCGGCAACCGCCGGAGTGATACTGCAAATTATACAATATTCCCGCCGGAATGGCAAGGCTTCTCAGCTTACTTTACCACAAGCCGCCCTTCCACTTCCCGGGAAAGGTGCTGGTGCTTCATCATGTATTCCTCCACCACATTGCGGTAGGAGGTGGCCAGTACCCGGATTTTTCCGTTGGGCTCCAGCTCCTCGGCGGTGACATCGAGAAATTCCTTCAAATTCTGGTAGTGATAGTTGGGCAGGCCCACGGTGTACAGCCCCTGCAGGGCCAGCGGCTTTCCCTCCAGCTCCAGCAGCTCAAAGCGCTGCTGGCCGCGGTTCCAGATCATGCGCAGGCCGTGGGAAAACTGGTAGAATTCCGTGTGATCCCCCTGGAAAGCTTCATCCCGCATGACATAGCGCAGCATCCGCTCCAGCTGCTCGCCCGTCACCGTGAGCATATAGATGGGATCATCGTAGGCCAGACACTCCACCAGATCGGCATAGCGCACCACGGGGCCAAGCCTTTCATTGCGGATGGCCCCGGAGCCCATGAACATGATATCCGTGCCGAAGGAGTCGCGCAGAATGTCCGCGAAGAGGTTGCCCAGCGCCGTCTCCCGATTGCGGGCGGGGTGTGTCAGCTCGTGGGCCAGACGGGTGATGACGCGCTCATACTTTTTATCCGTCTGGCTCTTGTAATGGAGAATGTAATCCTCCATTTCCGGGTCACGGGGGCAGGTGGCGGCATTGATGGGCACGGCCTGCCATGTGAAGCTGTCGATGGCGTTGCGGTCGGTATCGACCATAATGTCGAAACGGCCGATCTGGTCGGTGCCCGTTCCGGCCTGTACAATATAAATACCGTTCACCAGCGCCGGTTCCGTGATGAAGGTGTGGGAATGGCCGCCCACGATCACATCCACGCCCCAGTCCGGATTCAGCAGGGAAGCCAGCTTTTTGTCCTCCTCAAAGCCGATATGGGTCAGCAGGACGGTAAAATCAATGTCGATGGCGTTGTAGGCGTTGCAGATCTTGCCGACCTCCTCCGCAGCCTCCCCGATATCCACGAAAGCCCCGATGGTATCGTCCGCCCGGGTCTGGGACAGCACATCATTGGTGATGATGCCGATGAAGAGGATCTTCATCCCGTCCACTTCCGCAATGTAATAGGGCTGGAACATCCGCCTGCGGTTGTTCTTTATGTAGAAATTGGCGTTGATGATGGGAAAATTGGCACATTTTTCCAGAAACAGCAGGTGGGCAAGGCCGTAATCCACCTCGTGATTGCCGATGGTCACCACATCCGGCCCCAGCAGGTTCATGATGCCGATGGTGGACATGCCCTTGAACTCGGAGTCGATCACGGAGCCGCGGAACATATCACCGGCGATGGCGTAGATCACGTTTTTCTCCGTTTCCCGGACGTGGTTTACATAACCCGACAGCAGGGACACGCCGCCTACCAGCCCGCCATCGAGCTTTTCCGCCAGAAAATCTCCGTGCATGTCATTGGAATGCAGCAGTGTCAGCTTTTTCAGATTTTTCATAAAATATCCTCCTGTCCGGTTTTTCCTTTCCTCTCCCCGATGGCAGCGCGGCTGCCACCCGGGAGAAAGGGCGGTGACGGAGCTTTCCGCTACCGCCCGGAACATATGGGATCAGAACTGCTTCTTCCGGCCGATCACGGTCACGGCCCCGGCGCTGACCACCAGCAGGGCTGCCCAGAGGGCGATTCCGTCACCGGAGGGCGGGACATCGGTGCCATCGGGGTTGGACGGATCGGTGGGGTCAACGGGCTTGGAGGGCTCGGACGGATCGGTGGGGT
>CAZMBL010000011.1:0-26740 GCA_964564605.1 uncultured Oscillospiraceae bacterium | reverse complement strand
CAGCGGGCTTGGAGGGCTCAGACGGATCGGTGGGGTCAGCGGGCTTGGAGGGCTCAGACGGATCGGTGGGGTCAGCGGGCTTGGAGGGCTCGGTGGGCTCGGTGGGGGCCTCCACGGCCGGGAAGGTGTATTCCAGTGTGACCGACTCCATGCCCAGCGTCACAACGTTGGCCGCCGCCCCGTTCAGGGTAAAGACCGTGTCGGAGGTAAAGATATGGCCATCCGCCGCTTCCAATTCCACTTTGATGCTGTAAACCTTGCCGGTTTCAAAGGCGCTGCCGATGGCAACATCGTTTCCGCTCTCATCCAGCCACGACGTATTGGCAATGGTGCAGCCGGTTTCGGTGGTCGCGGCAGCGGAAGCCGCTGCACCGGCTTCCGGGGCCGTGACCGTCAGCGCCACGCCGGCGATGGGTGCCGCGCTCAGGCTGGGAAGAATCTCGGTTTTGGTGCCATTGCAGCCTTTCCGGGTGCAATGGAATACCTTCGTACCGGTTGCGGCCTGCGTCGGCTCGAGGGTGACCGTGCCTTCGTCCCAGCTGTGGCGCAGCGCAGGGAGCTTGACCCCGTCATGCAGTTTTTCACCGCAGTCCGCACACTTTTGCTGGCCGGTATAGCCGTCTTTGGTGCAGGTCGGCGCGATGGAGCCGTCGAAGGTCGTCTTCTCATGGTTGTTCGGGTTCACGGGAAGGGTTCTGCCGGAGTAGAGCTTCTTGTTGCAGTCCTTGCAGTAGGTGTCGCCGGAGTAACCGGGCTTCACACAGGTGGCTTTCACCAGATTGCGCCGCTCGGTTTCGCCGTGCTTGTAGCCCAGATCTTCGCCCTTTTTGATATCGCCGCATTCGCTGCACCGGAAATCGCCGGTGTAGCCCCGCTGGGTGCAGGTGGCCTCCACCGCAGTGCCTTCGACCAGCTCCCATGTGCCCTCATGCTCGGTACTGGGGGCAGGGCACAGAGTGCCGATTCTGCCGATGACCTGACCGCAGTCCACACAGACCTCATCGCCGGTGTAGCCTTCATACATACAGGCTTCCTGCACCCGGTTTGCCAACTTCATGCCGTTTTCATGCTTACACTCTTCGTAGATCGGGGTGAACTCCATCCAGCCGCCGCCATGGACTCCATAGTCCAGCTCATACTCCTCCTCGGTCGGCACATTCGTCCACCAGCTGCCGTCATTTCTTTGGCTGTCCAGGTAAATTGCGCGGTCATTGATCTCAACGGTTTTGTATTTTCCGTCCACCTTCTCGAGGTAGTCGGTATACACGCACTTCCAGCCGACGACCTTCCGGCCGTCCCGCTGCTGCGGGATCAGCAGAACGATATCATCGGGCCCGGCCAGACAGGTGCTCTTGAACACCTCGGTCGGCCCTTCATTATTATAGATCCGCACAGCCGCATCCGTGGCGGTGACCAGCGTCAGATCAGCCGTCCACGCGAGCCCATTGTTCGCATCATGCAGGTTTCTGCCGCTGAGGGTGTATTCGCACTGCCGGCATTGCAGCATATACTGGCCGGCACCGAGTGCATTGGGATTGGCATAAACCGTCGGGATATATTCGTGCTGTTCATAGATGACGGCCGAGCAGCCCTCCACCGTGCAGCGCAGGGGATGCACCATATCGGTGCAGTTTGCTTCCAGGAACGCCATGGCATCCGGATCGGCATAATCGATTGGCACCTCATAATGATGCGCATGCTTTTCAAGATACCGCTTCGCGCCGCATTCGAGGCAGCTGTACTTATAGAACTCCCTGAACCCTGCAAACGCAGCGTCGTTGGGATCGATCTTCGAGGCCATCACGATTTCCGGCGCGCCGTAAGTATGGGGCATGGGCGTCTTGTGGGCGGGGTCTACCCGATCATCGCCTTCGCTTTCCCGCTCGCCGCAGCAGTAGTACAGGTGACCGCTGTCCTGATTGACCCACACCCATAAGGTGTATGGATTGTCTTTGAACCAGATCTGATAGTCTCTTCCAATGTAATATTCCAGGCAACGGTTATAGACATGGGAAGCTTTCAGCGTGGCCACTTCGGAATCGGCGGTGAACAGCACCTCCCCGGCAGAGGACACCAGCGTGACACGGCAGAAGTATTGCCGGACGTTGACGCAGGCATCATCGGGGACACTGACGGTCAGCTTCGCACTCTGGGCACCGGAAATTCTGCCCTTCAGCTCCGCCGTATGATCGCAGTTTTCCACAGGATATACCGCATCGCTGCCTTCGTATCTGTAGTACCACTGATAGCGCAGCGTACCCTGGCCGGCCACCATGACCGTGACCTTGAAGGAGACCGTGTTGTTATTGGGGCACAGTGGACCGTCCGCCTTCGCCTCGGCATCGCTGACCTTGGTGCGGACATCCTTGGGGTGCTGGGTGAACACGATCGGCTCCGCCGCATCATAGCCGCAGACGATGCAGGTTTTATCCGCGTTGAACACGTGGGAAGCTTTGTTCAGCTCTTCCCGGCACTGGCGGCACTCTTTCCAGTGGGAGATCGCGTCGGTTTTCCAGTCGTTGCCCGGCTTGTGGGTATGGTTGCCGCTGCCGTCGCACACGCCGCCCGTGTGGTGGGCCTTGCACTGGTAGCAGTCGAAGCAGTAGTCCTCTTCGCCAATGCATTCGATGCACTTGTCGCAGACGGAGCAGTACAGATAGTCTTCATAGCAGTTGTTGCAGTCGGACTCGCCGCAGTGCCGGTTTTCGGCATTGGCGCAAGCATCGCACAGGCCGCAACCTTCGCAGATGGGTGTATCCTCGGCACAGGCCTGGCACTCGGCGCAATGCTCGGCCGCATCGGCGCAATCTACGCAGTAGCCGCAGCCGTCGCACAGGTCTACACAGTCCCCGCAGGCGCCGCAGTCCGGGCACAGTTCGCCGGAATCGAAATGCCCATAGCACATGGAGCAGTGTTCATCCGGGTTGCACGATTCGCACACATGGCAGATCTCGCAATACTGCGTACACTCGGGACAGCGGCCGCAATCATCACACAGATCGACACTTATTCCGCAGGCGCCGCAGTCGGGGCAGTGCACATCCGCATTGCAGGATTCGCACTTGCCGCAGTAGGAGCAGCTTTCGGTACACTCCCAGCAGTAGTTACAGCCGGGGCAGTGGCCCACGCCATTGAAGCACATGCCGCAGTATTCGCAGACATCGCTGTCGCCCTCGTGGCACTCCAGACACTCCTCTCCGCAGCGCTCGCAGATATCGGTACACTCAAAGCATTTGCCGCATTTTTTGCAAACGGCGGAAACACAGTTGCCGCAGCGATTGCAGTCCGTACAGCCGTAGCTAAAGCCACTGGGATTTTCAATGTAGGCCCCAAGGTAGCACAGGTGGCAGTCGGGGCAATAGTCAAAGTCATCGTGGCATTCCAGACAGAGATTATGGCTTTCGGCATCCCAGTGGGAGCATTTTTCATTTTCAATGCACTCTTCGCATCTGCGGCAATTGTGGCAGAAGGGGATCTCCTCTTCGCCCTCCTCGTTCAGCAGGCACTGGCCGCAGCTCTCGCAGGCGTAGCCATCGTGGTCGTTCAGGCACAGGTGATCCGTTCCCTCGCTGCACATGCCGCCGCAGTCTTCATCATAGCACAGGCCGCAGTATGTGCAGATCTCCATGTTATCCGTATGTTATCCGTACACGGGGCGCACTTGCCACAGCTGTAGCACAGCTTCAGACCGTCCACGCAGTAGATGCACAGGCCGCACCCGACGCAGATCTCCGCCTCCGATACGCAGCAGGTACCGATGCCGCATTCTATGCAGACATAGTCGTCCAGTCGGATTTCCCCGCAGTTGGTGCAGTGCCATTCTTCGTAGCAGTCGTAGTGGCCACTGTCCGGGCCGCAGTGAATGCCGCCTTCGCCGCAGCCACAGATCCAGTCGCCCCAGATATACTGACCGCAGAAGTCACATTCCTCGCCCTCTTCCCAGTCGTCATCGGCGTGGGCGTGGTGAGCAGGCAGCAGCGTCACCATCATAATTAGGCACAGCAGCATGCTCAAAATCCGAATTCTCATCTTCTTCACGTTTGTTCCTCCTTATTGGGGTTGTTCACCGCACCTTAGCTTCGCGGTGCGCGGCTGCCGCGTCGACCCCGGCGGGGTCGGATTTTTCCTTCCGTTAAGGGGCATTTTGCGCCAACTTCGCCATTGACGCGGTTTGACACGAATGGTATAATAACAGGAACCCCCGGCCGTTCCGCTGCCACACGGAGAACAGAAAAAATATTATCGACACCCGGGCGGACTTTGGCTTCATTGGCGTGCAGGCAAAGTGCTTTCCCGAAGGGAAAGGGGTACCCGGGCATCAGTTGCGACGTCGGCAGGAGAATATACCCTCCTTACAGCTCTCCCACGTTAATAATTATACGGAAAGTACCCGTTTTGTCCCCCCCAAAAAAGCCCAAATTGGGGGGACTTGCCCGGATTTTTTTCGCCGGGGCGGCAAAAGTCCGTGGCTCACACAATGCAGGAGGTTTGTTTTATGAAAAGAAGAGGAATTCTGGCCATTGCGCTGATCGCTGTGCTGCTGACCCTGTGCTTCACCGGCTGCACCGCTCAGCCCGCCCTTGACCCGGACAATCCGGTCACTCTGACCATCTGGCATGTCTACGGCAGCCAGACCACATCCCCCCTCAACGATGCCATCGATGTGTTCAACAACACCGTCGGCAGGGAGAAGGGTGTCATCATCCGGGTCGAGCTGGTGACCGATTCCGGCAAGATCGACGAAGCCCTGAACGCGGTGCTGACCCATGCCCCCGGGGCGCAGGCGCTGCCCGATCTGTTCGTGGCCTATCCCCGGATGGCCGAGCAGTTTGAAGACGGCATGCTGCTGGATTTTCAGGACTATTTTACGGCGCAGGAGCTGTCCGAATACCAGCAGGATTTTCTTTCCGAGGGGTATTTCGGCGGCGAGTTGCTGATGCTGCCCATCGCCAAATCCAGCGAGCTGGTGTTCGTCAACAAGACGATTTTCGACCGTTTCTCCGCGGCCACCAATGTGAGCGTGGACTGCTTTGCCACCATTGAAGGCATTATGGAGGCGTGCAATACCTATTATGACTGGTCTGACGGCGGCACCATGTTCCAGATCAACGATTTTTACCACTATTTCCTGGCCAACATGGCCGCCATTGACGATTCTTTCATCCTGGATGGGAAGATTAATGCCGGCTCCGATGCCTTCGAGCGGGTCTTGGCCCCCGTGGCCAAAGCCGGAATTTACGGCGGCCTGTGCGTCGGGGACGGCTACGCCTCCGACCGCTGGAAAACCAGTGAGATCATCGCCAGCTCCGGCTCCACCGCGGGCATTCTGTACCTGCGTGACCATGTGACCTACCCGGACAACGCCACCGAGGATATCGAGACACTGGTGCTGCCCTATGCGTGTCTGGCCGGCAGCAAGCCCACCGTGGTGCAGCGCGGCGGCGGACTGTTCGCCGTCAAAAACGAGGATCCCCGGAAAAATGAGGCTGCGGCCATTTTCGCCAAATGGATCGCCCAGCCCCGGAACAATCTGGATTTCGTCACCGCCTCCGGCTACCTGCCAGTGGCGAACGAGGGCTTCGATGCCCTGCTGGACGGCTCCGTGAACGTGGAAAACGAGAAATACCGGATGCTCTACAGCGCCGTGGCCGATCAGTACACCGACGGGTACGCCTTTTGCAGTGTGCCCCTGTTTGCCGGTGCGGCCGATACCCAGAAAAGCTTCGAGGCTCTGATCAAATCCACCCTCTCCGCCGCCCACGAGGAATATGTGTCCCGTGTGCAGGCCGGTGAAAACGGGGACGAAGTTATGACCGAGCTGCTTTCCGAGTCTCTGGCCCGGGTTCGAGAGGCTCTGCAATAAGCCGGAGGGACAGCGAAAATGGTATGCAGCAACTTTTCCCTCCGGGAGCTGCTCTCCGGCTTTCGCAGACAGAGCCTTTCCATGCGCCGCAGGTTTGTGCTGTGCCTGATCACCGTTCTGGTGCTGATCGTTGCGGTGCTGCTGACGCTGTTCAGCCTGTTCGATGTAACAAATTCCGCCAATGACGAGCTGGAGCAGCTGCTCAACCAGCAGCTGAATTATTCCGCAAACCAGATGTACCGGGATATGGACAAGCTGGCCGTCTGCGCCGTGGAATTTTCCCACCAGATGAGCGCCCAGCTGGAAGATTTCGGCACCCCCTTCGACCGGCTGAAGAACAATGTCGAGGCGCTGACCGCCCTGCAATCGAAGACCTATGAGACGGTTTTCAACAATATGCGCATTGCCGATTGCAGCGGGGCCTTCTTCATTCTCAATACCACGGTCAACGATTCCCTCGGGGAATCGTACTACTCCGGTCTGTACCTGCGCTATGCCAATGTGGGATCGGATATCACCCTGCGCAACTCCGTGTGCATATTCCGGGGTGCCTCCAAAGTAGCCCGGCAGCAGGGCATCAACCTGTTCAGCACATGGGAATGCGAAATGAAGGCCGGCACCTTCCCCCAGATGGAGGCGGTGCTGCACCAGCCGGAAAGCGACCCGGCCAGAGGCTACCTGCTGACAAAATCCTACAAGCTGCCCGACGCGTGGGAGAAGGTGCGGCTGCTGTGTGCCCCCATTTCCGACGGCAGCGGGCAGATCATCGGTGTGTGCGGTTTTGAGCTGAGCGATCCCTTCTTCCGCTCCTCCTATCAGGCCTCCGATGCCGAGCAGCCCTTCCTGATCAGTGCTATGATCGAGCAGGAGGGCAGTGTCTACACCGGCCAGTTCGCCGCCAACCATTCCGGCTACGCGCCCAATTTGCAGGGGCAGCTGTCCGTCACCCGCAAGGACGGGTTTGAGATCTTTTCCGATGCCAACATGACCCTGATCGGAAAGATGCAGACCCTGCGTGTGGGACAGTCGGAGCATACCGTGGCGGTCATGCTGCCCGAGACACAGTACGAGCAGCTTGTCAGCAGCACCATGCGCAAAACCACACTGCTGCTGGTGGTCGTATCCGTTCTGGCCATCGCCCTGAGTGTGATGATCAGCCACCGCTACATCCGCCCCATTCTCAAAACCGTGGAGCGGCTGAAAACCGGCCGGTTTGAGGACGATGGGCGTGTTTCGGAATTTTCCGATCTTTTCGAGTATCTGGCCGAGCAGGACAGGATCAATGAAGAGGCCCTCGATCGCCTGCGCCGGGAAAAGGCCGATGCCGTCACCGCCGCCAGCGAACTGCAATGCAAATTCGATGCCACCGCCCGGCAGAATGAGCGTCTGGCCTACTCCCGCAAGGAAGAAATCGACCCATACGATTACGATAATTTCAAAAACGGCCTGAAAATGCTGACCGGCAAGGAGCGGGAGATATTCGACTATTATTTGCAGGGCAAAACCGTGAAGGAGATCATCGCCATCACCGGTTTGCAGGAGTCCACCGTCCGCTTCCACAATAAAAATATCTATTCCAAGCTGGGTGTCCACTCCCTGAAACAGCTCCTGCGCTACGCCGCCATCGCCGCCCAGGAAGAACCGGAAGCCCGGCCATCGTAGGGGCGGCATCGAACATTTTGCAACGGGCCGATGTGCCTCAATCGGCCCCTACGGAAACTCAAAAGAGTTAGCATGTCATTGCGAAATAAGTGCGCACACTGGTGTGGCAATCTCCCGGATGGTTCCTCCCATTGTAGGGGGCGGCGCCCTCGACGCCCCGCCTGTCCGATGACCGACCTGCCGGATGATTGTGGTACCATCCATTGTCACCTTCGGTGACGCTTCCCTTCGGGAAGCCTCTCTTCCGACCCGGAGGGGAAGGCAGCGCCCTCGGCGGAATCTACATGATCAGCATGTTCCATCATTGAAAAAACACCCACCGGGCGGGCCGGTGGGCGTTTTTTATGCGTTTTCATTGGGGAATATGGCGCGGAGGGTGGTTTGGACGACCTGTTTTTTATCAAACTGCCGCTCCATTTTTTCCCGGCCCGCTTCGCCCATGGCGGCGCGCTGCTCCCGGGGCCGGCGTGCCATCTCCTGCATGGCCCGCAGCAGATCCTCCGTATCTCTCGGGCTGCAGAGGAAGCCGGAAACGCCATCCCGCACCGCCTCCCGGCAGCCGGGAATGGCGGTGGTGATCACGGGGCGGGCCATGGCGGCCGCCTCCAGCAGGACGTTGCTCATGCCCTCATGATAGCTGGGCATCACCACGCAGTCCGCCGCCGCATAGAACGGGCGGGGATCCTGCTGGAAGCCGTGGAACCGGGCAATTCCCTCCCGGCACAGCTGCTCCACCTCCTGCTTGTACTCGTCCTCATAAAAGCCCACCAGATCCAGTGTGAAATCCACACCGGCCTGCCGCAGCAGCCGGGCGGCGCGGAACAGCTCGTCCATTCCCTTTTCCCGCATGATGCGCCCCAGATACAGGAACCGGATGGGCTTATTCTCCGGATAAGGGGCGGGGCGGTACTGCTCCAGATCGATGCCCGCGCCGGACAGCACCGTACACTGCCCTTCGGGGATGATTTTATGCCGGACAAAGGTCTCGGCGTTGACGCTGTTTTCAAAGAACACCGTCCTCGCCCCACGCAGCGCTGAGCGGTACATCCGGCTCACCAGCAGCGCCAGCGGCCTGCGCTCAAAGGCGGAGCCAAGCCCCTGCACATTGACGCAGTAGTCAATCCCCGCCCGGCGGCACAGGTAGCCGCCGTAGATATTGGGCTTGATGGAATAGGTGATGACAAGATCCGGCTTTTCCTGCCGCAGCAGCCGCCGGTAGAACCGTATCAGCTCGACCTCCCGCAGGGGGTTGATGCCCCGGCGGTCTACCTGCGTTTCGACGCAGCGCATTCCCAGTGCCTGAAAATCCTGCTCATGGCCCACAAAGGGCGTGCTGATGACCACCTCATGCTGTTGCCGCAATTGCCGCAGCAGCGCCAGGCGAAATCGGTAGAGCATATACGAATGATTTGTCAGCACCAGAATTTTGCTCATGGGGTTTGCCTTCTTTCCTTCCGGTCAATTGGGGTGGTTACAGGCTAAGCTCGTCCAGCGTGCGGGCATAGGCCGGCAGACAGTTTCCCAGAAACCAGTCCAGCTCCGGCCGGTTCATGGCGCGCATGGCCTCATAGGTCTGGGCGGCAGCGCTGTCAAATTCCCGGTTGCCCGCCTTCTGCTCTTCCAGACATTTGATATGGGCGGAAAGCTTGTCGGCGGCTTTGACGATGGGCTCAAGCGTCTCATCCGACTCCTGAATGTACGGCTCGTAGCTGGGGCGCAGAACCTCCGGCAGCATGGACAGCAGCCGTTCCCCTGCCACATGCTCGACCTGCTTGTAGGCTTTTTTAATGTCGCCGTTATAATATTTAATAGGTGTGGGCAGATCGCCCGTTAAAATCTCCGTGGCATCGTGGTACAGCGCGGCCACGGCGCAGCGGTCTGGATCCGGGGTCGGCAAATGCAGAATATCCCGCCGGATCAGTGCCAGCGCATGGGCCAGCACCGCCACCTGATGGCTGTGCTCCTGTATGTTTTCCGGGTAGCTGTTTCGCATCAGTCCCCAGCGGGTGATGGAGCGCATGCGGCCCAGCAGAGCATAAAATTCATAACTCATGGCATATCTTTTTCCTGTTCCAATTCTTTGCGCATCTGCCGCAGCGCCGCGCAAAGCTCCTGCGGATCCCGGCAGATATGGTCGGCCCCGGCGCGGCGCAGGGTTTCCTCGTCCCGGAAGCCCCAGCTGACGCTCAGGCAGGGGACACCGGCATTTTTCGCCGTGGCCACGTCCACCTCACTGTCCCCGATGTAAATGCATTGCTCCGCCCCAATCTCGGCCATGGCCAGACGCAGCATGTCCGGCGCGGGCTTGCGGGGAATGCCCGCCCGCTCGCCCATGGCGAGAAGGCCGGGAAAATACAGCCGGGCCAGTTCCCCCACCGCCGCGTCCGGCTTATTGGACACGATGGCCATGGGCACATCCGCCAGCAGCGCCAGCTGCTCCAGAATGCCGGGGTAAGGCCGGGTCAGATCCCGGCAATGCTGCCGGTAATGGGTCTGGAAGGTGGCCAGAACCTCCGGCACACGCGCCTCGTCCCCCTGCACGGCACGAAAAATCAGATTTCGGGCACCGTTGCCCACATAGGTACGCACCTGCTCCATGGAGCAGCCGGGCAGGCCGGCCTGCGCCAGAGCGAAATTTACACTGCCCCACAGGTCGCCCAGGGTATCGAGCAGGGTGCCGTCGAGATCAAACAGCAGACAGGTTTTCACAGAACGCCCTCCCTGCTTTTGACCATGCGGATATCATTGCCCACGAAGGGAACGCGGGTATAGCTGCCCCGCAGCCGGGAGGCGATCTGGCTGTTGTAGCGGCTGGCCAGCTCCTCCGAGCGCAGGTTGGTGGAAATGATGGTGGGCTTTCCGGCCAGCAGCCGGTCGTTGATCAGGCTGTAGAGCGCCGCAGTGACAAAGGTGCCGGGCATTTCGGTGCCCAGATCGTCCACGATCAGCAGATCGCAGACGGTATATTTTTCTCCTTCCCGGCGGGACTCTTCATCATTGGAGAATTTGGCCCGCTCCAGTCTGGCAAACAGGTGCCCGGCGGACTCATACATCACGGAGTAGCCGCTGTCGGCCACGGCCCGGGCGATGCAGGCGGAAAGAAAGGTCTTGCCCAGCCCCGTATCGCCGGAAAACAGCAGACTGGGGGAGCGCTCGGAGAAGCTGTAGGCATACCGGCGGCACAGCTGGCAGGTTCGCTCCATGATGCGCCGGGCATTGCCCTCCTCCGGATAATAATCCAGCCGGAACTGGTCGAAGCTCTCCCGCCCCACGTTCAGGAAGGTCAGCTCCTTCTTCTGCTCCTGCCGGCAAAGCTCCCGCAGGCATTCGCACATCCGGCTGCCCACATAGCCACTGCCGCCGCAATGGGGGCAGATGGGACTCTCGTCCAGATAACCTTCTTCAAAATACGCCTCCACCAGCTCCGCGCGCTCATGCTGCAATTGCAGGTTCTCCCGACGGGCCTGTTCCATGGTCTGCCGGGCATCGCCGCCGGAGAACACGGCCTGCGCCGCCTGCGCCATGGTCATGCGCAGCTGCCGGTCGATCTCCCGCAGGCGGGGCACCCGGGCATAGGCCTGCTGCAAATGCTCCCGGTTTTCCGACTCCCGGTCGGACTTCGCCGCGGCCAGACGGGCACGGGCCCGATCCAATACTTCCTGGGTATAGGCCATGGTCAATCCTCCTTCAGCAGCCGCGCAATGGCGGCCTGCTCATCGCTGTCCAGCGTCCGGCTGCCGGGGGTGCCACCCCTGCGATCCTCCGTGCGCAGCTGGGACGCACTGGTGATGCCGGCATCGTGCCAGCGGGTGAGGATCTTGTGCATATACGCCCAGTTCAGTGAGCCGGTGTTCAGGCAGGTTCTTTCATAGGCGGCGGTCAGCAGTTCTTCGCTCATGCCCCAGTCCAGCCAGAGGGCGGCATATTTTTCCTCCGCCGCAGTCAGGGCCCGGCTCCGGATCTGCAGCAGCCGCATCAGCCGCTGCAGGCGGCTGTTATAGACATTTTTCGCCTGAATGAAGGCCCCGGCGGCCTCCATGCTGTCAATTCCCTGCTCCGCCCAGTAGTAGGCTTCCTTTTCAATGGTGCGCAGAGACGGCGCGCGCAGCTTGCCCTGCTGGCGGGCCCGCTCCTGACAGTAGCTGATCAGCACGCACACCACATCCTCCGGCAGACCCAGATAGCGCACGAAGCTGAGCAGGATTTTCAGTTCCTCCGTATTGAGTGTCCGGCCGAGGCGGCGCTGCACTTCGCCGTACAGGCTGCGGAAGGAGGCGTCCAGGTTGATGGAGGCGGCAACATCCTCCTCGGAATAGGCGGGGCGCTCTCCGCTGAAGGTGCGCACCGGCTGCGCCTGCGCGATCAGTCCCATCTGTCGCAGAAGCGCCGCGGCATTGCGCAGGCTCTGCTCGTTCATGCGCAGATCCTGGGCGGCAGTGGCCAGATCATTGCCGCTGTGCAGATACAGATACAGCATCGCCGCATCGCCGCTGGCCGCGCTGAGCAGTTTATGTACATCGCATGCGTCGATGTGGATGGTATTGGTGTTCATGGTTTTCTCCTGCTGCGGAAACTCCGGCCAGACCGCCTGCGGCCGACTGCGTCAGAGTTCCCCAAATTCGTCAATCACGGTCATTATAGCACGGATCGCCCCGGGAAACAACGGTTTTTTCAAAAACAGGCGGTAAACATTTCCAAAGAAAAAACGCCGCAAAAGGTGACAATGGACGCGACAGAGGACATGACAAGGGGAGTCGTGGGCGCCGCCCCCTACAATGGCCGGGAGGAACCATCGGGGGGATTGCCACACCAGCGTGCGCGCTGGTTCGCAATGACATTTTCTTTTTGCCGCACCATTCATAGGGGCCGATTGAGGCACATCGGCCCGTGCGCACCGGGTTCAATCGCGCCCTCTACGGCAATCATCCGGCAGATTGGTCATCGGACAGGCGGGGGGTGGCTGCGGCGATGGTCAGAAGCATGACCGCCGGGAATGCGATGGCGGCCAGCAGGCCGGTTTTCAGCTCGCCGCCGTTGGCCTGGGACACGGCCCCCACCAGTGTCGGCCCGGCGGAGCAGCCCAGATCTCCGGCCAGCGCGAACAGGGCGAACATAGCCGTGCCGCCGGCCGGGAGAGCCTCGGAGCCCAGAGAGAAGGTGCCCGGCCACATCAGTCCCACGGAAAAGCCGCACAGGGCACAGCCGATGAAGGAGGTGACCGCGCCGGGGCTCAGGCATGTCAGCAGATAGCTGCCGACACACAGTGCCGCGCACAGTGTCATGGCCCGGCGCAATGGCAGGCGGGTGTTGAACCGGCTGTAGAGGGTGCGGGCAGTGCCCATGCACAGGGCAAAGGACAGTGGCCCCGCCAGATCGCCCACGGCCTTGGGAATATGCAGCGCCTTTTCCGCGAAGGCGGAGGCCCACTGGCTCATGCTCTGCTCGCCGGCTCCAGCGCAGAACATCATCACGAACAGGGCAAGAAAGGTCTTGTTTTTCAGCAGCTGTTTTAAGCTCATGCCCGCCTGCCCCTCCGGCAGGATGGGCGCGATGGGCACCCGCAGGAAATTCAAACCGTTGAGCAGGGGCACCAGCGCCCACAGCAGCGCCAGCACCGGCCACGCATCCAGCCCAACCACGGAAAAGAAAAGGGTGGACAGTCCCACCACGGCCACATAGCCCCAGCTGTAAAAAGAATGCAGCAGACTCATGACCGCCTGCTTGTTATCCGTGGGACACGCCTCCACAATGGGGCTGTTGACCACTTCGATCAGACCGCCGCCGACGGCATAGACGCACACACTGATCACCAGACCCCAGAACGGCTCCATGCACCACGGCAGCACCGCCAGCGCCGCCAGTCCCAGCGCCGCCGCCCCGTGGGCCAGCAGCATGGCCCTGCGGTAGCCGATGCGGTCAACAAATTTTGTTGCCAGCAGATCCACCGCCAGCTGCACGCAGAAATTGATGGTGATCAGGGCGGAAATGCTGGAAAGAGAGATGCCGAAGCGCTCCTGAAAGGTCAGAAACAGCAGCGGAACAAAGGTATTGACAATGGCCTGCACGATGTGGCTGACAAAGCAGGCCGTGATCGTGCCGCGATAGGTTCTTTGCATGATAAACGCATCCTCCGAAACGGCCCAAAAATCCGTTTATACAATTATAGCGAAGCATTTTCCTGCGGTCAAGGGCGTTGTCTGTCTTTTTT
This sequence comes from uncultured Oscillospiraceae bacterium, assembly GCA_964564605.1. Taxonomy (GTDB): domain Bacteria; phylum Bacillota; class Clostridia; order Oscillospirales; family Oscillospiraceae; genus Faecousia. The sequence continues at coordinate 13,007 of CAZMBL010000011.1, read as the reverse complement.
ACAGAAAAGGGTAGAAATCGGCGGCAAATGGTGCTATAATAGACTTTAGTTTATTTCCAAAAACAGAAAGGACGATCTTTCATGAGCTTATCCGCCAGCGCCCCCTGGCTTGCCTACTACGGCAACACCCCCGCCAACCTGAAATACCCCAACAAAACCATCTATCAGCTGGTTGCCGATGCCGCCAAGCAGTATCCGGACAACATTGCCTACCAGTTCCAGGGCAAAAAGACAACCTACCGCCAGTTTATGGCCCGCATTGACGCGGCTGCGCAGGGCCTTGTGTCCATGGGCATCGAAAAGGGAGACAAGGTCACCATCTGTATGCCCAACGCGCCCCAGGCCCTGGACTGCTTCTACGCCCTCAACCGCATCGGTGCCATCGCCAACATGATCCACCCTCTCTCCGCCGCCAGCGAAATCGCCTTCTATCTGAATTTCTCCAAGAGCAAGGCCATCCTGACGCTGGATCAGTTCTACCGCAAGGTCGCCTCCGTGCTGCCCCAGGTGGAGCAGCCCTGCACCGTGCTGGTGGCCCAGATTCAGGACGAGCTGCCGGTACCCCTGAACCTGCTCTATCCCCTTACCAAGGGTGGCAAAAGCTGGAAGGAGCTGCCCAAAACCGGCTTTACCTACTGGCGCAATCTGATCCGCTGCCATGCCCAGCTGCCCCAGGACATCGTCACCGCCGATGAATGCGCCGCGATTTTGTACTCCGGCGGCACCACCGGCACCTCCAAGGGCATCATGCTCTCCTCCCGCAATTTCAACGCGCTGGGATTGCAGACCATTGCCGCCTCCGGCTTCGATGACATTGCCGGAATGAAGATGCTGTCCGTCATGCCCGTATTCCACGGCTTCGGTCTGGGCATCGGCATCCACACCGCCCTCATCGGCGGGGCCACCTGCATTCTGCTCCCGCAGTTCAATGTCAAGACCTATGCCGAGATCCTGATCAAGGAGCGGCCCAACATCATCCCCGGCGTGCCCACCCTGTTCGAGGCGCTGCTGCGGGCAGAGGATCTGAAGGGGCAGGATCTGAGCTTCCTCAGGGGTATTTTCTCCGGCGGCGACAGCCTCAGCCCCGAGCTGAAGAAGAAGGTGGATGCCTTCCTGCGGGAACACGGCTGCTCCGAGCAGATCCGGGAGGGCTACGGCACCACCGAGTGCGTCACCGCCTCCTGCCTGACCCCAAAGGATTATGCCCGCTCCGGTTCCATCGGCGTGCCCTTCCCGGACGTGTACTATAAGATCGTCACCCCCGGCACCACCGAGGAGTGCGAGCCCAACATTGAGGGCGAGATCTGCATTTCCGGCCCCACGGTCATGCTTGGCTACATGGACAACCCCGAGGAGACCGCTTCCACTCTGCGCCGCCACGGCGACGGCCGCATCTGGCTGCACACCGGCGACCTGGGCCACATGGATCAGGACGGCTTTGTCTACTTCCGTCAGCGCATCAAGCGCATGATCGTCACCTCCGGCTACAATGTCTACCCCTCCCAGCTGGAAAACATCATCGACGGCCACGAGAAGGTGCTGCTGTCCTGCGTCATCGGCATTAAGGACGAGTACCGTGGCCAGAAGATCCGGGCCTATGTGGTGCCCATGCCCGGCGTGGAGCCGACGGAAGAGCTGAAAAAGGAACTGCTGGACTACTGCGCCCTGCATATCGCCAAGTACGCCATGCCCAGAGAGCTGATCTGGCGAACGGAGCTTCCCAAAACGCTGGTGGGCAAGGTGGCCTACCGTGTGCTGGAGGAGGAAGCGGCGGAAGAGGCCCGGGCATGAAACGCCGGATCTGGGAGCTGGATGCCCTGCGGGGCATCTGCATTCTGGGTGTGACGGTGGTTCATCTGATTTTCGATCTGGTGGAGCTGTTCGGCATTCTGCACTGGGATTACCCGCCGGTTTACCGGTTTGTACAGAGCTGGGGCGGCGTGCTGTTCGTGCTGCTGTCGGGCATCTGTGTCACACTGGGGCATCACAGCCTGCGCCGGGGCCTGACCGTGTTCGGCTGCGGGATGCTCATCACCGCCGTGACCGTTGGCCTGTATTTTCTGGGCTTCGGCCACTCCATTATCATCTGGTTCGGTGTGCTGCACTGTCTGGGTGTGTGCATGATCCTGTGGAGCCTGTTTCGCCGGTGTCCCACATGGCTGCTGGCTCTGCTGGGTGCCGCCATGGTGGCGGCCGGGCTGTATCTGCGCGGGCAAACAATGGTCAGCACCTCCTGGCTAATCTGGCTGGGGCTGACTCCCGCTGGATTTGCCACGGCAGACTATTTTCCCCTGCTGCCCCATCTGGGATTTTTCCTGCTGGGAGCGGTTCTGGGCCGGACGGTGTACCGCAGTGGGCAAAGCCTGCTGCCGAAGGTGTCCGGGCAGCGGCAGCCGGTGCGCTTTTTCTGCATGTGCGGCCGGGCATCGCTGCTGATCTATCTGGCCCATCAGCCCCTCTGGGCCGGGCTTTGCTGGCTGCTGAGTCTTGTTGTGAAGTAAAGGAAGGTGACTTCCATGAAAAAATATCTGCCATACATCGACCGGATCACTCTGGCCGCCGCCATGATCGGCATGGCCCTGCGGCTGTGGCTGCTGCAATGCGGCGTGGATGAAAAGGGACTGTATCCGGCGCACCACATTTCCTGGACACTGCTGCTGCTTCTGAGCGCGGCGGTGTTCATCGGGCTGTTCCTGCTGGCCGGTTACGCCGGAAAAGGCCGGAGCTACCGCGCCAATTTCCCCGCCTCCACCACAGGGGCGGCAGGATATCTGGCCGCCGCCATCGGGCTGGCCGTCACCGCGCCGGGGCATTTTTCCGCCGTTGCGGGCTGGATGCACACGGCCGCGGGGCTCATCGCTCTGGCCGCCGCGGCGATGCTGCTGTGGGGTGCGCTGCTGCGCTACCGGGGCAACACCCCGCCCTTTCCGGTGCTGGCGGTGCCGTGCCTGTATTTTGCCCTGCGGCTGTTCTGCACCGCCCACCTGTGGCGGGACGAGCCGGAGCTGCACCGCTTTGTGATGGGCTTTTTCGCCGCGGCCGCAGCCTGCCTGGCCAGCTATCAGCTTTGGGGTTTCAGCGTGGGCCTCGGCAACCGCAGTTCCTGTCTGCTGTGGAGCCTGCTGGGGGTGTATCTCTGTCTGGTGGCCGTCCCGGGCAGCAGCGATTGGCCGCTGTATCTGACGGTGGCGCTGTGGCTGCTGACCAATCTGTGCCCGAAAAAGCCCGCCCCCTTCCGCCCGCGGGTAAATCCCGCCCCGAAGCCGGAGCCGACACCCGCGCCGGAGGATCCGCAGGTCACGGACGGCGGCCTTGACCCGGACATCGAGGCGCTGCTGGCCGAAATTCTGCGGGAAACCGAGGAAATGAAGGAGTAAACACCATGTATTTGCCGCCGAACGCGTTGTATTGCATCGATCGCCTGGAGCAGGCTGGGTTTGCATGCTACGCGGTCGGCGGCTGTGTGCGCGATGCCCTGCTGGGGCTTGTACCCCATGACTATGATCTTTGCACCGCCGCGCCGCCGGATACGGTGGCCCGCCTCTTTGCCGGGCACACGCTGGTGCGCAGCGGCGAACGCCACGGCACCATCGGCGTAGTGATCGGCGGAGAATGCTACGAGATCACCACCTTCCGCCGGGAGGGCGGCTACCGGGATGTGCGCCATCCGGACTGGGTCAGCTTTGTTTCCGATATCCAGGAGGATCTGGCCCGCCGGGATTTTACGGTCAACGCCATTGCATGGTCGCCCACCCGGGGCTATGCCGACCCCTTCGGCGGTCAGGAAGATCTGCGCGCCGGGGTGCTGCGGGCCGTGGGAGAACCACGGCAGCGTTTTTGCGAAGATGCCCTGCGGGTGCTGCGGGGGGCGCGTTTCGCGGTGCGCTATGGTTTGCAGGTGGAAGCACAGACCATGCAGGCCATGTGCCAATGCGCGCCGGAGCTGGAAAAACTGGCGCCGGAGCGAATTTTCGAGGAGTTATGTAAACTTTTGCCGCTGGTCACCGCCGCCGATCTGTGCCGATTTTCCCCGGTGCTGCTGTGCGCGCTGCCGGAGCTGTCCGACCAGCCCGGCTTCGACCAGAAAAATCCCCACCACCGCCATGATCTGTTCACCCACACGGCCCGCACCGTGCAGGCCGTGCCGCCGGAGCCGACGCTTCGCTGGGCCGCGCTGCTCCACGATGTGGCAAAACCCGCCTGCTTTTCTCCGGACGGGGCAGGCATCGGCCATTTTTACGGCCATGCCGAGGCGGGAGCGGCCATGGCGGAGGAAATCCTGCGTCGGCTTCGTGCCCCCAATGCCCTGCGGGAGCGGGTGTGCCTGCTGATCCGGCAGCACATGACCCCGGTGGAGCCCACACGCCCCGCCGTCCGCCGCAGGCTCAACCGGATCGGTGCCGAGGCCCTGCGCCAGCTGCTGCAATTGCAGCAGGCGGACATGCTGGCCACCGGCACGGAAGAATCGTGCCCCTCCTTTGACCGGGTGCGGGAGCTGATCGACCGGCTGGAGGAGGAAAACGCCTGTCTGACGGTGCGGGATCTTGCCCTGAGCGGCCATGATCTTCTGGACATGGGCTATCAGGGCGCCGCCATCGGCCGGGTGCAGCGGCAGCTGCTGGAGCTGGTGCTGGAAGAAAAAACGGAAAATACCGCCGCTGCCCTGACGGCGGCGCTGTCAAAGCCCGGCTTTCTGCCGCAGGAGGACGGGCCGGAAACAACAGGAGGACAAAATCTATGAAAATTGCCATTGTGACCGGCGCATCCTCGGGAATGGGCCGGGAATTTGCCCGACAGCTGTCGGAATATGTACAGGTCGATGAGATCTGGGCCGTGGCCCGGCGGGAGCAGGCCCTGCAATCGCTTGCAGGAGAATGCCCAGTCCCGGTGCGGGCGGTGTGTCTGGATCTTTGCCGGGAGGAGAGCATCCGGGCCCTTGCCGCCCTGCTGGAGCAGGAGCAGCCCCAGGTGGAGCTGCTGGTCAATGCCGCCGGATTCGGAAAATTCGGCCACTATGACAGCATCCCGCTGGAGGAAGACTGCCGCATGGTGCAGCTGAACTGTCTGGCCCTGCTGGCCGTGACCCGCACGGTGCTGCCGTATATGCACCGGGGCAGCCACGTTTTGCAGCTGGACAGCCTGTCCGCCTTCCAGCCGGTGCCCTATATCACCACCTACGCCGCCACCAAAGCCTTCGTCCTGAGCTACAGCCGGGCCATGAACCGGGAGCTGCGCGATGCCGGCATCCGCATGATGGCCATGAACCCCGGCTGGGTCAAAACGGAATTTTTCAACCACGCCCTGCAAACCAATGACGGCACCGTGCAGTATTACAGCAGCCTCTGGGAGCCTGCGGATGTGGTGGCCACCGGTCTGAAGGATCTGTATCGCAGCCGGAAGGACTACTCCGTTCACGGCTTCTCCGTGCGGATGCAGGTGCGGCTGGTGCGGCTGCTGCCCCACGGGATCGTGATGCGCGTCTGGATGAACCAGCAGAAAAAGGCCAAAAATAACACAAATCTGAAAAAAGAGGCCCGTAAATGAAAAAAATTCTTTCCATTGCGCTCCTGCTGCTCCTGCTGGCAGGCTGCGCCGTACCCCCAGCCCCCTCGCAGGCCCCCCAGGAGCCGCCCCGGGAGATCGACTGTCTGCAAGTTCACTTCATCGATGTGGGGCAGGCCGACTGCGCCCTGCTGGAATGCGACGGGCACTACATGCTCATCGACGGCGGCCACGCCACCGAGGGTGAGACCGTCTGCCGGTATCTGGAGGCGGAGGGCGTAGAGCAGCTGGATCTGGTGGTGGGCACTCACAGCCACGAGGATCACATCGGCGGCCTTTACACCGTGCTGCGCTCCTTTGATGTGGACACGCTTTGGACGGGCGCCATCACCTATACCAATTACACCGTGCAGAATCTGCTGGACGCTGCCGAAATTCGCCGTGTCCCGGTGGTGCAGCCCCAGTTGGGGGACACCTTTCAGCTGGGCGACGCGCTGGTGACCGTCCTCGGCCCGGTGCGCACGGATTATGAGGATGTCAACGATCTTTCCCTTGTGCTGATGGTGCAATACGGCCAGACCCGCTTTCTCTTCACCGGGGATATGGAGCAGCCGGCGGAGGGCAACATGCTCGACTACTGGGGCGAGGACTTCGACTGGCACGCCGATGTGCTCAAGGTTGGCCATCACGGCAGCTATTCCTCCTCCGGCTATCGGCTGCTGCGGGAGGTAGCGCCCACATGGGGCGTGATCAGCTGCGGTCTGGGCAATGAATACGGCCACCCCCACGAGGCATCCATGTCCCGGCTGCGGGATGCGGAGGTTACCGTCTTCCGCACCGACCTGATGGGTAACGTGATCGCCGTTTCGGACGGGACGACCATCGCCTTCGCATGGCAGAACGGCGCCTTCCGCCCGGCTATCCCCGGCCATTCTTTCCGCAAATAATTTCCGAGAAAGGGTGCAAACACCTGTGAAAAAGCTCCTTGCGCTGCTGTTTGTTCTTCTGCTGCTGACCGGCTGTGCCCTGCCCCGACCCGGCACGCAGCCCACTGAAACCGTCCCCACCGGCAGCCGGCTGCAAATCCATTACATCGATGTGGGGCAGGCCGACTGCGCCCTGCTGGAATGCGATGGGCACTACATGCTCATTGACGGGGGCAACGTGGCCGACAGCTCGCTGGTGGTATCCTACTTGCAGAAGCAGGGGGTGCAGCAGCTGGATGCGGTGGTCTGTACCCATGCCCACGAGGATCATGTGGGCGGTCTGCCCGGCGTGCTGGCCGTGTTTCCGGTGCAGGCGCTGTACGCTCCCACCCGCACCTACGCCTCCGCCTGCTTTGACGATTTTATGTACTATGCCGACCAGCAGCGCCTGACGGTGCAGCTGCCCGCCCCCGGGGACGAAATTTCCCTCGGCCGTGCCCGGGTGACGGTGCTGGGGCCGACAAAATCCTATTCCGACACCAATAACACCTCCATCGTGCTGCTGGTTCGCTACGGCGAAAATCGCTTCCTCTTCACCGGGGACATGGAAACCCAGGCGGAAAACGACATGCTGGACTACTGGGGCGAGGACTTCGACTGGCACGCCGATGTGCTGAAGGTGGGCCATCACGGCTCGGAAACCTCCACCGGCTACCGCTTTCTGCGCGCCGTTTCCCCCACATGGGGCGTGATCAGTGTGGGCACCGGCAATTCCTACGGCCATCCCCACGAGGCGCCCCTGTCCCGGCTCCACGATGCGGATGTGACCCTGCTGCGCACCGACACGCTGGGCACGGTGATTGCCACATCGGACGGCAAAACCGTCAGCTTCCGCTGGGAAAAGCAGTCCCAGCAGCCGGAGGATCCCACCCAGAGCCGGCCACGGCAGTGGATCGGAAACATCCGCTCCGGGGTGCTGCATCTGCCCGGCTGCGCCAGTCTGCCCGGGGCGGACAACCGGATCATTTTTGACGATTATGACGAGGCCATTGCGGCGGGCTACCGCCCCTGCTCCCGCTGCATGGGCTGAGGGGAGGGCACATGGCGGACTTTACCGTGGAAATCGCAGGCTGCACCGCCGCCGTCCACTCCCTGTTTGACAGTACCCGGGATTACTGCCGGGACTATCTGACCCAGGCACCGCCCCGGTGCGCCATCCGGATCACACCCGATGATCTGCTGCGGGAACAGCGCCTTGCGGATCTGGAAGCGGAGCAGGAGGGCTTCCGCCGCCGCAAATTCACCGATCCCTTTCTGGAGCGGGCCGCCATGCTGCGCGCCTTCGCCGCCTTCGCCCTGACACAGGGGGTGATTCTGACCCACGGCAGCGCCATCGCGGTCGATGGCCGGGGCTACCTGTTTCTGGCCCGCAGCGGCACGGGAAAATCCACCCACACCCGCCTGTGGCGGGAGCTGCTGGGCCATCGGGCCCGGATGATCAACGATGACCACCCCTTCCTGTGCCCGACACAGGAGGGTTATGACCTGTGCGGCTCTCCGTGGAGCGGAAAGCACGGTCTGCACAGTCCCATCCGTGTGCCGCTGGTGGGCATCTGCCTGCTGGAGCGGGGTGCGGAGAACACCATTGCGCCGCTGGCGCAACGGCAGGCCCTGCCGGGCCTTGCCGGGCACTGCCTGTGCCCGGAGCCGATGCTGCATAAAATCGCGTCCGCCACACCATTGTGGCACCTGACCTGTAACCGGGAACCCTCCGCCGCAAGGATGGCCTTTGCTGCCATGTCCGGCGAGAACATACAGAAAGACGATACACCATGAAACACGTTTTTATCATCAATCCCGCCGCCGGAAGCCGGGATCGCACCGCCGAATACACTGAAAAAATCCACGCCGCCTGCCGGGAGCTGGACTATGAAATTCACATTTCCTCCGCCCCCGGCCACTGCCGGGAGCTGGCCCGCCGGGCAGTGGAAACCGGCGAGCCGGTGCGCCTGTACGCCTGCGGCGGAGACGGCACCCTCAACGAAGTGGCCGCCGGGGCCGCCGGCTTCCCCAACGCCGCCGTAACCGTGTTCTCCGGGGGCAGCGGCAATGATTTTGTCAAGCTTTTTGACGACCCCAAGGCATTTTTCGATCTTTCCCGCCTGCTGGATGCGCAGGAGGTCAGCTTCGACATGATCCGCTGCAACGACGACCTCGCCCTGAACATCTGCTCCGTGGGACTCGATGCCCGCATCGGCACCGATGTGTCCAACTACAAGCGCCTGCCGCTGCTGTCCGGCTTCCGGGCCTACGCGCTCTCCACCCTGATTAATGTGATCCGGGGCATTGCGGAGCATTATGTGATCGAGCTGGGGGATCAGACCATCGACGGCGAGAAAACCATGATCTGCATTTGCAACGGCCGGTTCTACGGCGGCGGCTTCAACCCGGTGCCGGAGGCGGATCCCACGGACGGTATGCTGGATGTGCTGGTGATCGAGAAGGTATCCCGGCTGCAGGTCGCCTCCGTGGTGGGCACCTACAAGGCCGGTAACTACCGGCAGCTGCCCGAACTGGTGCGCCATTACCGCACGAACCGCATCACCATCCGCTGCGACCGTCCCACCCCCATCAATCTGGACGGAGAGCTGCGCACGGCCGAAACCGTCACCATGTCCATCGCGGAGGAAAAGCTGCGCTTTATCTACCCCCGCGGACTGCGCTGGCAGGCTCAGTGCCCGGAAAACAGCTCCTCCAGCGTGGCAAACCGGTAACCCATCTGCTCCCAGCGGGTCAGCAGTTCATCCAGAATGGCCGCGTTGGTGGCGGATGTGGAGTGCAGCAGCACCACCGCCCCCGGATGGGTGCGGGGCAGCAGCTTGGAAAAGGCGTACTCCGCCGTGGGCTGGGCGTCATTGTTCCAGTCCACATAGGCCAGACTCCAGAACACGGTCTTGTAGCCCAGCCGCTGCGCCATTTTCAGGTTTTCCTCGGAATAGATTCCCTGGGGCGGGCGGTAGAATTTTGCCGGTTCCTCCCCGGTGATCCGGGTGAACAGCGCCTCCACCTGCTGCAATTCTTCGGAAAATGCGGCAAAATCCGCAATTTTTGACATATCCGGATGGTGCATGGTGTGATTGCCCACGGTATGTCCGTCGCGCACCATGCGCCGCACCAGCTCCGGGTTTCGCTGCAAATAATTTCCCACGAGGAAAAAGGCGGCTTTGACATGATGGGCCTGCAAAACATCCAGAATTTTCTCCGTGCAGCCGTTTTCATACCCCGCGTCAAAGGTCAGATACAGCACCTTTTCTCCGGTGTCGCCCAGATAGGCCGCGTCAAATTTGGCCAGCGTGGTCTGCCCCGCCGGGCCCTGCGGTGGCAGCCCCGCCGGGCCGAAGCTGAGACCCCAGCTGCCGGCCGGCAGCACCTGCCCGAATATGATCACCGCCGCCAGTACCAGCGCCAGCACGACCACACCGATCAGAATGATGATTTCCCGTTGATCCATATTACCCCTCCCGCCTGCGCAGCCGCAGGTTTTTCGCTTCTGAACAGGGTATGTCCCGGATATGGAAATAAGACGGAAAAGTTTTCATTTGCAGGAAAATATTCGACAAATTCCGGTTCTTCGACCGCAAAAAACGGAAACAACATCCGGTTTTGCGGAGTAAAAACAGAAGACGACCCTATTGCGTTATATGGTTGTGTGACCATATAACGCAATTTTATTATCCTTTAATTGAACATTTTCCAAGTTTTTAACCTTTTCTCCGCTTTTTTGCGGGTTTTGGTCTGTTTTTCTGAAAAAAGCAAAAAAATCGGTGAAAACACGCCCGCCATTCTGATTTTTGCATATTGTGCCAATTGACCGGGCAGGCGAAATCTGCTAAACTGTAGTTACAGACCCGGAAATCGCTGAAAGGAGGTTCTTTTATAGTGGTGAAAAAATTCGTGTCGATTGCGAGCCGGTGACCGATGTCACCGGCTCGCAATCTCTCGGTTGGACGTGCCCCCCCCGTTTTCCGACATTCCGGAAGAACGGGGGGATTGCCATACCAGTGGCGCGCTGGTTCGCAATGACATATGTCTTTCACTGCACCATTCGTAGGGGCCGATTGAGGCACATTGGCCTGTTTGTACCGGTTTCTGCCGCACTCTGTTGGGTGCGGTGACAGTGCGCAGATTTTCCGCCCGGCATTTCTGCCGGGCGGTTTTGATATGGGGATTTCTTCTGTGGCTTTATTCCTGATGCTGTGGAATGTGGGGGTTATGGAGCAGTTCGTGGGCGCGGGGGGCAAAATAGCCGTTGTAGAACACGTCCACCAGCGGGTTTTCGTTGGATTTTTTGATCGCCATATCCCCATCGGCGGCATACAGGCCCCGCCTGCGGGTCTGGACCCGGCGTTCCGCCGCCCCCTCGGCGGGTTGGCCGCCACCCATGACACAGCCGCCGGGACAGGCCATGACCTCGATGAAATGGAAGCTCTTTTCCCCGGAAAGCACCGCTTCCAGCACCCGGCGGGCATTGGCCAGGCCGGACACCACGCAAAGGCGCAGCTGCTGATCCTGATAAGAAACGGTCAGCTCCCGGATTCCTTCCGTGCCGCGGACGCCGCTTTCGGCAATGGCATTGAGCGTACCGCTGTCATGCCCATGGGCCAGCCGGCGCAGAACCGCCTCCGTCACGCCGCCGGTGGTGCCGAAGATCACACCGCCGCCGGAGCCGATGCCGAAGGGCATATCGCAGGCCTCCGATGGCATGGTCTCGAAATTGATGCCGTGGGCATCGATCATGCGGATCAGCTCCGCCGTGGTCAGCACAAGATCCGTATCCTGCCGGCCGCCGGTGTGGGAGTCCGGCCGCCGCGCCTCCATTTTCTTGGCCGTACAGGGCATGATGGAGACCACTACAGTCTTTTTGCCATTGGCATGAGCCGGATCCCGGTAATAATCCTTCAAAATGGCGGAGAACATTTGCTGGGGACTGCGGCAGGTGGAGATATTCTCCCGGAACTGGGGATACTCATTTTCCACAAATTTCACCCAGGCCGGGCAGCAGGAGGTCAGAAGCGGCAGCTTTTCTCCCTTGCTCACCCGCTGGAGAAATTCGGCCGATTCTTCCATAATGGTCAGATCGGCGGTGTAGGTGGTGTCGAACACCTCGTCAAAGCCCATGCGGTGCAGGGCGGCCACGATGCGGCCCATGGAATTGTCCCCACGGGGCAGGCCGAAGGCTTCCCCCACGGCCACACGCACTGCCGGTGCAATCTGGGCCACCACACGGGTGCCGGGATCGCCCAGTGCCTGCCAGACCTCGCTCATATTGTGATGGATGGTCAGTGCGCCGGTGGGACAGACCACCCGGCACTGGCCGCAACTGACGCAGTTCGTCTGGGAGAGTGGCCGATTGAAGGCGGGGGTGACCATGGCCTCCGTGCCACGGTGGGCGAAGCCCAGCACCCCGACACTCTGGATCTCCTGACACACCCGCACACAGTTGCCGCACAAGATGCACTTATTGGGATCCCGGACGATGGCGGGGGAGGAAAGATCCACCGGTGCCGTCTCCCGGTGGTTGCCGAAACGGACGGTGTTGATGCCGTGCTGGTAGGCCAGCTTCTGCAATGTGCAGCTGCCGTGCTTATCACAGGTGGTGCAGTCCCGGCAATGGGCGGCCAGCAGCAGCTCAATGATCAGCTTGCGGTGCTTGCGCAGCCGATCCGTGTGGGTGAAGATCACCATGCCGTCCCGTGGCTCCTCGGAGCAGGAGGCGAAGCAGCGCCCCCGGTCATCCTCCACGGTACACAGCCGGCATGCGCCGAACACGCTCAGCTCCGGCTGGTAGCACAAAGTTGGCACCTCTATTCCGGCCTTGCGGATGATGCTCAGCACATTTTTCTCGTTGGTAAACTCGTATTTTTTTCCGTTGATCGTTATGCTACCCATATGCACGCCTCCTTACGCTTCCACATAGACCGCGCCGAAGGCACAGTTGTCCCGGCACGCGCCGCACTTGATGCATTTGGCAGGATCGATGGTATAAGGCTTCTTCACCACGCCGGAGATGGCGTTGACCGGACAGCTGCGGGCGCATTTGGAACAGCCGCGGCACAGCTCCGGATTGATCACGAAGCGGCGCAGGGCGGTGCAGGTGCGGGCCCGGCAGCGTTTGTCCACAATGTGTTCGATGTACTCATCCCGGAAGGTGGCCAGGGTGGACAGCACCGGCAGCGGCGCGGATTTTCCAAGACCGCAGAGGGCCATGGTGCGGATCATTTCCGCCAGCTCCTGCAAGGTGTCCAGATCCTCCAGCCGGCCCTGGCCGGCGGTGATGCGCTCGAGAATTTCCAGCATCCGCTTGGTGCCCTCCCGGCAGGGGGTGCATTTACCGCAGCTCTCCCGCTGGGTAAAGCTCATGAAGAACCGGGCAACCTCCACCATGCAGGTGTCCATCCCCATGACCACCATGCCGCCGGAGCCGATGATGGCGTTATACTGCTTGACGGAGTCAAAATCCAGCGGGACATCCAGATGCTCCCGGGTCAGACAGCCGCCGGAGGGGCCGCCGATCTGCAC
>CAZMBL010000010.1:0-36907 GCA_964564605.1 uncultured Oscillospiraceae bacterium | reverse complement strand
TATTATACCACACTTGGCGGTATTTGGCTCTATTTTTCTGTGCGGTATTGCCTTAACAACATTTATTCAGAGATTCCTTAGAAAACCTCTGCATAAATCGCCAAGAGACAATGGCGATTTATGCAGAGGTTCCTTAGAATTTCAGCGCACCGGGCCGTGCCCGCAGAGCGGTGTACAGAGCGGAGCCAAGGCTCAGCAGCACCGCCAGTTCTCCGGCTGCCACCGCCGCGGCGTTGAGCCGGAAGCCGCCCCCGACATATGCCGTCAGCTCCCAGCCCACAAGGGCCGCATTCCAGACGGCCGGCATGAGCATTCCCGCCAGCGGATATCCTCGAATCTGCCGGTTCCGCAGGGCCCACATGCTGCCCGCTGCCCCTATCGATGCCAGCGTGCCCACCAGAAAATCCAGCGGCAGGGCCTGCCCGCTGAGCAGATTGGCAAGCAAACAGCCCACCCCCAGCCCGGGAATGGCAGCAGGGGTAAAGAAGGCCAGCACACACAGTGCCTCCGCCACCCGGAACTGGATGGCCATGGTGGCGCTGTTGGGCAAAAGCAGATTTTGCAGCAGCGTCAGTACCGTGTACAGCGCAGCAATCAGAGCGCTGTATACCAACGCGTGAATTTTTCGATGCATAAGCAGTCTCCCAAATAAAAAGTGGACGCAGTCCGCGCCCACAAAATAGCAGGGCGCAGCATCATGCGCCCGTCAGAAAGCCTAGTTTTGTTTAATGACAGGAGGGTCACGAACTGTCATATCCAATTGCAGCCCCCATTGTAACCGCCCCGACGCAAAATGTCAAGCCCCAATTGCCCCCTGCGGAAATGGCGTTACCACATCTGTACAACGTGCAAAAAATCCCCCGGCGCAATGCGTTGGGGGGATTTTTACAGTTTGGGGCGGTTGAGGGTGCGGGCAGCGTGGAAGAAGGAGAGGTCTGTTCCCAGCTCCAGCAGCAGCGGCAGCAGGCACGCAAGAGCATAGCCCAAGCACAGCGGCAGCTGGGCTGCCGTGACCGGCGGAACAATGATGCGTGGATCGCAGACCATCCGGGTTGTGCCCAGCAGTGCAGCCATGGCCGTCAGGGTCAGGCAGGTGAACAGGGCAATCACAAAGGCCCGGTCTCTGCCATCGAAGCGGTAGATGGAAAAGGCCCGCCGGCCCCGCAGGGTGCTACCCCGGCTCTGCATGGACTCGGAGGCGGTCGCCAGCGCGCCGATTGTCCAGGAGATCATCATGGAAAAAATCCGCAGGGCATTTTTCAGGCGGCTGCCGGTGGCATTTTTGCCGCAGCCACGGCCGAGGCCCTGCCGGGCGGTGTACAGTCGGCGGGTCTGGGCACCGATGCGGGGCACCATCCGAAGCAGGATGGAAACAAACAGGGAAAGCCCGGGACTGACCCGCCCGAGCAGGTAGACTACCTTGTCCGCCGTGAACACAGCGTACAGACACTGCAGCCACATTACGACCGTGGCCAGCCGCAGCCCCAGTGCAAGACCGTACACCAGCGACTCGGCCGTCAGCCGGTTGCCGATGAGATTCTGGCGCAGCACCGTAATGCCGAAATGGTGCGTCCCGGCATAGCACAGGGCAAACACCACGGCGCAGGGCAGCAGGCAGAGATTTTGCCACAGGGCCCGGCTTCCCCGGCGGCGGCAGCTGTAGGCGAAGGCCGCACAGAAGCCGATGGCCAGAAACACCGGGTGGGAAAAGCACAGCCCGGCGGCGATGACGGCGGCAAAGAAAATGGCGTTGACCGCCGGATGACAAGCTTCAAAGCCCATGGCCGTCCTCCGTCATGCCGTAGCGCAGCTTGACCCGATCCAGCTTTTCCAGCAGCGGCTCACCGAGGAACCGGATGGTCAGATAGGTGGCGATGGCCTGAGAAATATTCACCGGGAGCCCGGCCAGATACACCGCCCCCGCGCTCTGCCATGTGATTTCGGTCAGCTGGGAGAAAACGGAATGGCTGTCCAGCAGCGGCCCCACCACCACGATCACCGAAACGGCACCGAACAGAGCCATGGAGCGGGGGGTGCGCCGGAACCAGCCCCGGCGGAAGGCAAAGCCGGAAAGAAGTCCGGCCATACCGTAGCCCACCATTTGCCATGGGGTATGGGTGCCCTGCCCGAAGAAAAAGTTGCTCACCAGCGCCGAAACCGCCCCGATCATGAACCCGCTTTCCGGGCCGAAGGCGATGGCGGAGAGAATGATCACGGCAAAGGTGGCCTTGAAATGGGGGATAGGGATCAGCACCCGCCCCACAACGGCCAGCGCGCACAGCACGGCGATGACCACCAGTTCCCGGGCCTGGGGCTTGCGCCCCTCAAAGGCCAGAAAGAAGGGTAGCAGCACCTCCAGCAGCACCAGTGTGCTGGTTAAATAATAACCCCGCCCCGGGATCCGGCTGCCGAAGAAGATCGTCAGCGGAATCAGCACCAGCACCGTCAATGCGGTGGCAATATGGGTTTTCTTCATGATTGTCCCTCCAGTCCGGTAGCACCCAGATCCGTTCCCAGTCCCACGCAGGTGTAGCGCCACTCGATCACGTCCCCGGGCTGCACCCGATAGCCGGAACAGCCGTAGTTGGGGAATTGGCCGTTGACCTGATACATCCAGCCGGACTCCGAACCGCAGTCAAATTCGTACAGGTGGCCGATGCCCTCGAGATAATAGCTGTCGTAGAGCGGTGTCCAGCTGTATTCCAGCGCAAGCTGCGCCTGCTCGCAGACCCGGCGCAGGATATCGAACACGCTTTCTCCCGGGGTGAACTCCACGGTGATGGTTGGCAGCAGCACTCCGTCCGCCGGGACATAGGGCAGCTTGGCCTGTTCCAGCCGGGAGAGATTGCCAAGCACCGTATCACAGCGCACGGTGATGGTGCATAGGTTTTGGGCATCGGCGGAAGTAACCAGCCGATTGTCCGCAATGGGGGTAATGCGATACTGGGAACCGAGGGTGGGACTCTGCTGCATAGAGCGCATTTGCAGGGCAAATCCGATGCCCAGCGAAGCGATCAGGGCGATGAGCAGCACCATCATGGCGTTGGAAAAACGCCTGCGGCCCAGTTTCCGGCGCAGCAGCAGGCACACAAGGGCCAGTACGGCACCGATGGCCAGCACTGCGACAGACCAAAGCCAGGGCGAATTTTCAGCCGGCGCGGCAGGGAACGGAGCCTGCGGGTTGGCGGGACTGGTGGCCGATGGAGGGGCACTGCCCTCGGCGGACATGTCATACAGGGGGGATTTTCCCTCCTGCATCCGCCGGTAGGCCGTCAGGGCATGGAAGCCCTGCTCTGTGGCCATGCCGTCGCGCATGCCCGTGGCGATGTGGCGGAAGCCGCCGCCCTCTGCCAGATAGCCCAGCAGTGCGTCCATGGCGGAGACACCGTCCCTGACAAAGCGGCTGTCGGTGTTTGCATCGATGCCCAGTGCCGAAAGCGCCACGATCACCTGCGCCACCGATTCGCTGCTGGTGCCATACTGGCCGGGGAAATTGCCGGTGCTGTCCTGCATGGCGCTGAGCGCGGCCAACGCCCCGTCGATGGCATCGAGAACTTCCTTTTGCTGCCGGTAGGGCACCAGCGCCTGCAATGCCATGGCGGTTATGTCCGGGTCGGCACTCTGGCCGGAAACGGCCCAGCCGCCGCCGGCGGTGCGCCCGTCCAGCAGCTCCTGCACCAGGGCCTGCCGTTCCAGTCCGGTGGGGGCTTCGTAGCTACCGCAGTCCAACGCGATCAGTGTCCAGATGATGCCGCTGATGCCGACCTTTCGCACATAGGCGGGGTCAGACAGCCCGGCGATCAGGTTGTAGCCTCCCACATCGGTGGCATCCCGGCCAATGGCCGTCAGGGCCACAATCATGCGGCAGTTAGTGGTGCATTTGGTGGGGTGCAGGCGGCCGTTTTCATCGATGCTGTCCGCAATCAGCGCCAGCGCGCTGTCGTAATAGCTCTCCGGAACGGTATGGCCGCTGCGGGCCAGCCCCAGCACCATCCATTCACCGCCCACGGAACCGGCGGTCGGTTCCCCCAGAGAGGTCAGATAGTCAGCCGTCTGGGAAAAGGCATCGGATATGGCATCTTCCTGCGCCGCCCCGGCGCACAGGCACAGGCTCAGCACCAGTGCAAGTATGGTAAAAAGACAGGTAAAACCCTTCATACATTCTCCTTCCGACAGGCAATCAGGCCAAACAGATACAGTTTGCCCGGGATCCAGCCAAATTCCAATCGGCACAGCCGGGCAAGCTGTGCCACATCGATGCAGTAGGCGGACATGCAGCTGATGCGCTGCGTGGGGTGGGGGCAGGGCAGATTATCCAGCCGCCCGCACCGCGGGCACAGGGGACAGCCGTTGTACCCGGCGCAGAAGCCGCTGTAGCCCGATTGCCGGATGCGCTCCATCAGCCGCAGCACGGCGGCATTGTGGGTGGCTTTGGCGTGGCCGACGGCGGTTTTGTCGTCAAAGGCCACGTTTTCCCAGATGGTGGAGATCACCAGCGCCCGATCCTGTTCCAGCAGCTGTTGGTGCAGCTGCCGGGCGCTGCCACAGTTCGGCGGGCAGGAATAGTTGGCACCGTACTGCCCGCATAGATTTTCCTCGCAGAAGACCCGGAATTTCGGATCCACCGGTATCTCCCGGGTGGAGATCACCGCGGCGTAAAATCCCTCCGCCCGGGCAAGCTCCAGAAGCTGTTGATCCATGATACTGCGTTCCTTGTGTTGATTTTCCGGACAGGAATCTCTGAAATGGATGGACTTATTCAGAGCTTCTCTGTGGGAATGGGGCGGTAGCGCCCCGGGTCGATGGCATAGCCGCAGCCACATGCGGGCTGCCATTGATAGCGATTTTTTCCTTCCTCCGGGAAAAGGTGGGCCATGATGGCGGCGATTACACCGCCATGGGTCACCACCAGCGTGCCGTCTTTCAGCGAGGAGAAGGCTTCGATTACCCGGGCGGTCATGGCGTTGCCGCTCTCGCCGCCGGGGGGCGTGTTGGCCTCATTGTCCCCGGTCAGCCAGCGCTGATAATCGGGGCGGTCTTTCAGCTGCTCGTAGCCGTGCATTTCAAAAGCGCCGAAGCAGACCTCCCGGAACCGGCTGTCTTTCGTGAAGGGGACGGCGCCGAACAGTATCGCCAGTGTTTCGTCCGTGCGGCGCATACCGCTGGTGACAAAGCGGGATGGGGCGATGGCGGCATAGGAAAGATCCTGCAATGCCGCAATGCCACCCGCCGACAGAGGAAGATCCGTGCTGCCGCAGTACAGGTGCGCCTCGTTGGCCGCGGTTTTGCCGTGGCGGATCAGGTAGATACTCATTTCAGTTGCAGCTCAAGTCCGCAGAAAATCCGGCTGACCTGTCCGGCCTCCCGGCTCAGGTACTGGGAAAGCCGTCCGGCCCGCTGCCGCCATGCCCGGTTTTCCGCGCCCATGGGCACCACGCCGCAGAAAATATCCTCCATGATCAGGACACTGTCGTGCCACAGGGCACGGTTTTGCTCCAGATATTCCACGGGGTCGGACCGATGCAGGGCCAGCAGCTCCACATGGTCAATGCACCGCCGGGAAAAGTCGATTTCCGGGCCGGCACAGGTAAATACATCGGCATCGGTCAGACCGAAGGTCTGCATGGCATACTGCAGCTTGCCCTGACAGGCACCGCCAATCAAAAAAATCATCCAGCTCCTCCAATTCCCGCCGTCAGCAGTGTCAGTACCGCCACGGCGCAAAGCTCTCCGATGGTCAGGGCGTAGCCGGCGATGTCGCCGTTCATGCCCTGCAGGGAACGGTATCCCCGGCGCAGCGCCAGTGCGTAGCCCGCCAGACAACCCGGCAGCGCCAGCGCGTTGCGGCCGCACAGCAAAAATCCCGCTGCCAGCAACATCGCCAGCTGCGCCGCCAGCACCGCAATGTGGGCGGCGGGGCGGGCTTGTCCGGCGTACTGACTGGTCTGCATGGGGGGAAGACAGGTCACGGCCAGTGCCGAACAGCACCGGCTCACGGCAGGCAGCAGAAGCAGCACCCAGGAAAATTCCGCCGGTTCGGCGCAGCGAAACAGCACATACTGGCTCAAAATCAGCAGCACCACGCCAATTACGGCAAAGCTGCCCACATGGGGATCCTTCAAAATTTCCTGCCGCTGCCGGACACTGCGCCAGGAGCGCAGGGCATCGGTCACATCCATGAAACCGTCGAGATGGATAAAGCCGGTGACAAGAAAGGGAAAAACGCACAGCACCAGGGCCCGGATGGGCGCCGGAAAGCACAGCCGGCAGCACACCAGCCGCGCCAGCTCCCACAGCACTCCCAGTTCCAGACCCACCAGCGGCAGAAACAGCAGCATTTTATCCCGGGCCTTCTCGTCCCACAGCTGGGGAGCGGGCAGGGCGCAGAACATGCTGCGACACATGATCAGAGCGTGAAAACAGGTTTTCATGGTAAAACTCCCTCCGGCACAGGATCCTCGGCGCGATAGACCAGTGCCTGCCCGGCGCACACCTCAATCACCGTGCCGCATACGGCGGCCAGACGGCGGTCGGCCTCCGCCAGACACCGGCGGTAGCACAGGGTGCTTTCGGAAAAGGACTGGAGATCGCTGTAAATATAGTCGCTGACAAACACGGCGTGCCGGGCCTGCCGGGCGAAGTCTTCCAGCTCCCGGATGCAGCGTCGGGCGGCGGAAAGATCCATTTCGTAGTTGTTTTCCGGCGGGAAGAGGGCATTTTGAATCAGGGCCGTCACACTGTCCACCAGAAATACCCCCTGCGGGTCTGCCTTTTGCAGACAATCGGAAATGCTTCGGAAGCATTCCACCGTCTCAAAGCCCAGACCGGCCCGGTCTTCGATGTGGCGGCGGATGCGTTCGTCATCTTCAGCCCCGGTGGAGATCATGGTGGCCACATAGTAGTGCTTTCCCGGCAGGGCAAGGGCCAGACGCTGGGCAAGAGAGGATTTTCCGTTTTTGGCACCGCCGGAAATGAAGAAGGTCATATCTTTTCCTCCCCGTGCAGACGGCTTTCGGCCCGGATGGGCTCGAGATAGCCGTCATCGATCCCCGCTTCGTCAAAGGTGGCCATGTCCCGCAGCACGGCGCAGGCGGCATCGAGAATTTCAAAGGCCAGCGGGCAGCCGCTGCCCTCACCCAGCCGCATATCCAGCAGCAGCATGGGCTGCAAACCCAGTGCCTCCATGGCCAGATGATAGCCCGGCTCCACGGAGGCGTGGCTGCCAATGAGATAATCCCGGACGGCGGGGCACAGCCGAACGGCGCACAGCGCCGCCACGGCGGAGATCAGACCGTCGATCACAACGGGGCGATGGGTGGCCGCCGCGCCCAGAAAGGCACCGCACATGGCGGCCAGATCCAGTCCGCCCACCCGGTGCAGAACGTCCACAACATCATCCCGGTTCGGCCTGTTGCAGGCGATGGCCCGGGCAATGACCTGCTTTTTCAGTAGAAAGGCCGACTCCGTCAGCCCGCCGCCCCGGCCGGTGACGGCCTCCGGTGCCACATCCAGCAGCACACTGAGTACTGCGGAGGAGGTGGTGGTATTTCCGATTCCCATTTCCCCGATGCCCAGCACATCCGCCCGGGTTTCACCGGCCAGCGAGAAGCCGGTGGAAATGGCCTGCAGGGCCTGCTGCCGGGTCATGGCAGGCTCCCGGGCAATGTTGCCCGTGCCCGGCAGGATTCTCCTGTCCAGCACACCGGGCAGAGGGGCATCCCGGCAGATGCCCACATCGCACACGGTGATGCCGCAGCCAAAGTGGCGGCACAGCACCGAAGCGCCGGTTTTTGCCCGGGTCAGATTGATGGCCTGCGACCGGGTCACGCTCTGGGGAGAGCAGGAGACCCCCTCCGCCACCACGCCGTTGTCCGCCGCAAAGACCAGAAGATGCTTTTTTTCAATCCGGTTGCACACATGGCCGGTAATGCCGGCCATCCGGATGGACAGCGCCTCCAGCTGCCCCAGCGACCCGGGGGGCTTGGCAAGCTGCGCCTGCCGCTGCCGTGCCAGCTCCATGGCATGGCTGTCCGCCGGGGAAATACCGGCCAGAAGAGTTTGCAGCTGTGTGTCGGTCATAAAATGCCTCCCGTTTTTTTCAGCAGCCACTGCACCGATGGGGCGCAGTCGCCAAGCTCCAGCGTGAAGCTGGCTGCCGGACACAGGCGAAGGGCCTGCCAAAGAAATTCCTCCATGGCAATGGTTCCCTGCGCCAGATGACTATGGGTGTCCCATGTGCCATCGTTGTTATGCAGATGAAAATGCTCCAGCCACGGCCCCAATCTTTCCAGCCACTCCGGCACCGGGACGGGGGAGTAGGCGTTGACATGCCCCACATCCAAACACAGCCGCAGATGGGGATTGTTGACCCCCTCGGCAATTTGCAGCAGCAGCTCCGGCTGCTCCTCCAGCACGTTTTCCAGCACGATCTGCACCCCCGGATCCTCCCGCAAAAACTCCTTCCAGAATACGACAGACTGCTCCGTGTACCACTGGGGGTAATAAATGCGGGGGTGGAAGCCGCCGTGGATGATCACCTTGGTCGCGCCGTAGCGCCGGGCCAGCGCCAGCGCCTGCCGGTAGCGGCGGGCGGCCAGACGCCGGGCCTCGGGGTCAATGGCGCAGGGGAAAAGCTCGTTGAAGGGGGCGTGCAGCACCGTCTTGGGGCACCGGCCCAGCTTCTGCCGCACCTGCGCGTCGGTTTCGGCAAAATACTCGTCCATATTCCACGCAGTGCAGTATTCCGCGATCTCCAGCCCGAAGCCAAACTGCCCGGCCAGCTGATGGGCTTGGGGGTCTATGGTGGAAAGATAGAAATCAGCCATGGATATTCTCCTGATATAGCGCCATGACCTCCTCCGCCGTGACGGCCATGGAAAATACATGGCGGCTCATGCGGTTGGCGGCGGTGGTATAGAAGCTGTTGTTGCCGAAGAAGCGCCGTGGCGTATCGGTGGTCAGAATCTGACCGTCAAAGAACATAGACACCCCGTCGGCATAACGGGCGCAGAACTCCACATCGTGGGAGACCATCACAATGGTGATGCCCTCCGCCTTCAGCCGCTGCAGCAGCTGCGCCAGCTGCTCCTTGAAGAAACAGTCGATGCCCTTGGTGGGCTCGTCCAGCAGCAGCAGCTTCGGCCGGGTCAGCAGCACCTTGGCCAGGGCGGCCCGCTGCTGTTCACCGCCGGACAAATCGTAGGGATGGCGCTGCAGTAGCTTTTCAATGCCGCAAAGGGTGGCAATCTCATCCCGGAAGGCGGCATCATCACACATTTCCTCCAGCTCCAGCGCTACGGTTTTGGCGACAAAGAGGCTTCTGGGATCCTGCGGCAGCATGGCAAGGCAGCCGGAAAACAGTTCTCCTGGCCGGTATTTGTCCGCAGTTTTGCCGAAAAGCCGCACCCGGCCCCGGTAGGATCTGCAAATGCCGCAGATGGCTTTGAGCAGGGTGGATTTTCCCGCGCCGTTGCCGCCGACAATGGCATGCAGGCTTCCGGCGGGGATCCGGACGCTGGCACCCCGCAGAACATCCGGGGTGTTTTTTTCGTAGCGGAACCAGAGTTCCTTCAGCTCCAGCGCGCAGTTTTCCTCCTGCGGTTGGGGCAGGGGCTGAGCGGGCAGTGCGGGGTGGGCGGCTCCCGCCGGAAAGGTATCGCTGAGCCAGCTGCGGCCGTCACGCACCGTCAGGGGACTGTCCCCGGCACCGTCGACACCGTAAAACACCCGCACCGGGGTGGGCATGGCGGCAAACATGGGGCTTTTTTCCTCCCACAGCCGCCGGCCGATTTCTGCCGGTGCGCCATCGGCCAGCACTCGGCCGCCTTCCAGCACCACCGCCCGGTCAGCGTAGGGAAAAATATCCTCCAGCCGATGCTCGGTAATGATCACCGTGGTGCCCAGCTCCCGGTTGAGCTTGCGCACGGTATTGAGAAAATCCGATGCCGCCAGCGGGTCAAGCTGGCTGGTTGGCTCATCAAGGATCAGCACCTGCGGCTGCATGGCCATGATGGAGGCCAGATTCAACAGCTGCTTCTGCCCACCGGAGAGCTGGCTGACATCCCGGTGGAACCAGTCCTGAATGCCGAAATAGCAGGCCATTTCCGCCACACGGGACCGCATGGTCGCCTGCTCGCAGCCCAAGCTTTCCAGTCCGAAGGCCAGCTCGTGCCAGACCTTGTCCGTAACGATCTGATCGTCCGGATTTTGCATGACGAAGCCGATGCGGGCGGCCTGATCCCGGGCACTGAGGGAGTCCAGCGGCACGCCGTCCAACAGCACCTGCCCCTCCCGGCGGCCATGGGGGGTCAGCACCGGTTTGAGATGGCGCAGCAGGGTGGTCTTGCCGGAGCCGGAGGCACCGCAAAGCACCACATATTCGCCCTGTTGCAGCGAAATATGGATCCCCTCCAGCGCGGGTGTCGGGCAGGTGGGGTAGGAAAAGGTCAGATCCCGGATCTCAAAAAATGCCATGTTATGGCCTCCTTCACATAAAATGCGGTGGGAATCAGGCAGTAAAGCCCGTAAAGCAGCAGCCCGGCCCCCGGGGATGCCACCTGCAAGCGTGGGGTAAAGGCAGCCGCAGCCCCGCCCCGGGCCAGTGTAATGATCAGCCCGGCGATCAGCACGCACTGCACCGCCAGCACTGCCAGATCCCGCCCGGTCATGGTGTAAATGCGGAAGCTGCTGCGCCGGGTACAGCCGTAGCCCCGGCTGCGCATGGAGTCGGCCATGACGACACCGCCCTCCAGCGCCAGCCCGGTCAGACAGCCCAGCACCGTGGCGGCCTCCGCCCGGTCGAGGTCGGCGGAGCCCTTGCCGATGGCCCGGCGGGCACCGAGAATTTGCCGCCCCTTGCGCAGCAGCTCCGGCACCAGCCGGAAGATCATCACCAGCAGCAGGGAAAGGGACGGGGCCAGCGTGCCGAAAAGGGAGGTGATCTTGTCGCCGGTCATTACCGCACCAAAGCAGCCGAACCACAGCGCCACATTCAGAAACATCCCCGCCAGTACACAGCCGTAAACCAGCGCTTCCAGGGTATATGGGCGGCCGAAGGGCGTCAACAGCACCGTCTGCCCGGTGGTGTTGAGCAGAGGATTGAGCAGCGCCACCGCCAATAGCACCGGCAGCAGTAGCAATAGCCGCTTCAGGCCGCCTGCGCCGTACAGCGCCAGATGATAGCTCAGGGCGCACAGCACACTCACGCAAAGATACGCCGGGTGCAATATCACCATGCCGAAGCCCAGCGTCCCCAGAAAGAATATGAAATTGACGGCCGGATGGCAGCGGGAAAAGGCATCACGCTCCATGGTGTCCTCCAAAAGAAAACGCCCCCGCATGGGCGGGAGCGGAAAATGCAGGCATCGCGAACCGGCCGTTTCCCGAAGAGAAACGGCGGCAGCCACACCGGGCAGCCCCCAAGAGCCCGGTGGCCGGTCGAAGGCCCGTATTCCGACTCCGGACGCCGTGGTGCGTGTCTCTTCTCAGCCGGAGCCAATGAGATCACGCGGCATATCTGTCCGTCTACGGCGGCTTGGTACCGTCGGGATTGACCCGTTCCCAATGGCCTGCGACCTGAAAATATGGGGCAAAAGCCCATTTCGGTTATTTTACCACATTCTGCAGGAAACTGCAATCCTGATTTTTATTTGACAAGCGACAGAGATTTTTTATTTGACAAACGGCGGCGTTGGTGCTATTCTATGGATAAGTGAATACCAGTTTGAGTGCCCACGGCGGTGGCAACAGCCCCGTGGGAGAATAGAGAATCGTGTGCAAATCACGAACGGTACCGCCACTGTAAGCGTGGAGGGCCTGCGCAGGGCGAAAGCCAGTCATTGGGGAAACCTGAGAAGGCCGCGCAGGGCTGTTGATCCGCCAGTCAGGAGAACTGCTCAAACGGTGACTTTGTCGGAGCTGCAAGTATGGCTTCCGGCAACTTTTGTGCGGGAATTCGGCCGCTGTGTCCTCTTTTTTTGGGGGGGG
The DNA here is from genome assembly GCA_964564605.1 of uncultured Oscillospiraceae bacterium. Taxonomy (GTDB): domain Bacteria; phylum Bacillota; class Clostridia; order Oscillospirales; family Oscillospiraceae; genus Faecousia. Next base: position 24,922 of record CAZMBL010000010.1, on the reverse strand, counting down.
TACGGCGGTTTTTTGCTGCTCCCGGTTGCTGCGCACCCCCGCGCAGATAGCCCTTCCGGGAGCGGCCCCGCAGCGTTCTGTGGCGCAGTGAAAGAGGAAAGAAATGACTGACGCGGAAATGATCGCTCTGGCGCTGGATGAGGGCTTCTCCGCCGCTGCCATGGTTGATCCGGCACAAATCGTATTCGACCCGGCCTTCCGCCCCTATTGCGAGGAAAATCTCTGCGGACAATATGGGGTGAACTATTCCTGTCCGCCGGACTGCGGCAGCCCGGAGCAGATGAAATCGCGCATACTGGCCCATCGCCGGGCACTGGTGCTGCAAAGTATCTGGGATATTTCCGATTATACGGATCTTCCCGCCATCCGGCAGGCCAAATCCGCCCACAACAGTGTCCAGCTGCGGCTGATTGAACAGTTGCGGGCGGCCGGGCACGATGGTCCGATCGTCGGGGCCAGCGGCTGCGCCCTTTGCAGTCCCTGTGCCCGCAAAGCCGGGCAGCCCTGCCGGTTCCCACGGCTGCAATATTCCTGCATGTCCGCCTACTGCATTTTCGTGCGGAAGCTGGCGGAAAGCTGCGGTATGGAGTATTCCCCCGGGGATGGCCTGCTGGCCTTTTTCGGCATGTATGTCTTTGACTGAAATCCCCATGGCATGTCCATGCGGTTTTAGTATATGCAGGGAACATCCGAATCAATCGTCTGCGGCCGCGTAGCGAGGCTTTTGCCGATTTTATCAGATGTTCCGTAAAAATCCAAAGAAAACGCCTGGGATCATTTTTCGGCGTTTTCGGAAACGAAAAGGAGAAATTGAACATGAAAAACCTGATCGCACTGCTGCTGGTGCTGATGCTGGCGCTGTCCATGGCGGCCTGCACCGGCAACCAGAACCCCACTGGCACCACCCCTCCCACCGGGACTACGCCTCCCACCACCGTTGCGCCCACTTCACAGCCTGAAAATCCGGCGCCTCCCACCGCTGCGGAGGTTTCCTTCAGCGTCATTGTGAAGGATCTGGACGGCACGGAGAAGACCTTCCAGTATACCAGCGCCGCCGCCACCGTTGGCGAAGCCCTGCTGGCTGAGGGCCTGATCGCCGGCGACAACGGCGACTGGGGCCTGATGGTCACCACCGTCAACGGCATCACCGCCGACTGGGCCACGGAAAATGCCTACTGGGCCTTCTACATTGACGGGGCCTATGCCGAGACCGGCGTGGACTCCACCGCTCTGACCGAGGGCGCAACCTACAGCTTCGTTAAGACCGTTTCCTACACGGTCAAGGGCGAGGGCGAGACCGTTTTCTTCTTCACCGCCAAGGATCTGGACGGCACCGTGACAAAGTTTGAGATCCACACCAATGCCACCACCGTGGGCGCTGCACTGGTGGAGCTGGAGCTGATTGCCGGTAACGACAGCGACTGGGGCCTGTACGTCACCACCGTCAACGGCATCGCCGCTGACTGGGATACGGAAAAGACCTACTGGGCCTTCTACATCGACGGCACCTATGCCCAGACCGGTGTGGACGCTACCCCGGTGGAGGCCGGTGTGACCTACGAAATGGTCAAGACACAGGAGTAAGAAAATGGACAATTACACCGATTTGACAGGACGGCAGGATCTGCTGGAGTCCATCACCGCGCTGGAGCAGGAGCTTTCGGCCAAGACCGGCCGGGATGTGGCGCTGGTAGCCTACAGCCCCGTGCGCTACGCCCAGCTGAGCGATGACCCGGAAGCACTGACCCGCATCACCGAGCTGGAACAGTTGCTCAGCCGGAAAACCGGCAAACAAATCGCCCTCGTGGCCTTCTCCATCTAAAAATCAAGCCCGGCATTGAACGCGTTCGATGCCGGGCATTTTTGTTTTTCCGTATCAGACGGTGGTGGTGAAGGCGCGGTAGTAGTCGTTGGTTTCCAGCAGCTGCCGGGGGGTGCCGGCGGCTTCCAGGGTGCCGTCTTTCAGGACGATGATGTAATCGGCGTTGCGGGTGGCGGCGTAGTTGTGGGCGATCATGACAGTGGTTTTATCCCGCATCAGATTGTCCAGTGCCTGGGTGACGGTGGCCTCACTGAGTACATCCAGATTGCTGGTGGCTTCATCCAGCAGGAGAATATCGGCACCCCGCAGCATGGCCCGGGCGATGGAGATGCACTGCCCCTGCCCACCGGAGAAATTGGAGCCGCCAAGGCCCACATCCTCGTCAAACCCGTCGGGCTTTTCCGTGATGCAGTCATAGCAGCGGGCTTTGCGTGTCACGTCCGCCAGCTCTTCGGCGGATACCTCCCGCGTCAGACCATAGGTCAGGTTTTCCCGCACGGTGCCGCCGATCAGCGGATCCTTCTGGAACACATAGGAGAAGCGGTCGCGCCACTGGGTCAGATCGTAGTCGGCAATGGGGGCACCGGCGAAGAGAATGCGGCCCTGATCGGGTTCGTACAGCCGGGTGAGCAGCTTGAACAGGGTGGACTTGCCCGCACCGTTGCCGCCAATGATGGCTGTCACTTTGCCTGCGGGAATGGTCATGGACAGATCGCTGAGCACCTGCCGCTCCTCGTTATAGGAGAAGCTGACATGCTCCAGCACGATATCCCCGCAGACCTGCGGCACATCCCGGCCACCGGCGGGCTCTTCCTGCGAGTCCATGATCCGGGCGATTTTCTGCATGGTGCCGAAGGCAGCGAACAGGGATCCGGCGTTGATGAAGAACAGGCCCAAATGCATGCCCACCACACCGGTGATCATATAGAAGCTGGTCAGCTCGCCCACGGTCAGCTCGCCGCCGGGTACCAGCTGGCCACCGATGACAAACACGATCACAAGAAAAATGATGGAGCTGAGAGTGCTGATGACCTGAAACGCCGCCACGGACATCCAGCTCAGCAGCTCCGCCACATACATTTTTTTGAAGGTGCCACTGCCCTTTTTCGCCTCGATCTTCTCCGCTACCGCGCTTTTGATCAGGCGGAAATTGCGGGTGCGCTCGGCCAGATAGCCAAGGCTTCCGGCGGTGACCCGGGTACTGTACACACCCAGCTTGAATTGCAGCACACTGTAAACGGAGAAAACCAGCAAAATGATCGGCACCATCAGCAAAGAATAGTTGGCCAGCCGGGTGTTGGTATCATAGAGCATGATAAACGCCTGCACGGTGGTAACCACGGAGGTCAGACTGACTTCAATGATGGAAAACAGTGTCGCCGGGGCGGAGGCGTCGGAGGTCACACGGCTGACAAGCTGATTGCCGTTGTCCTCATCATAATAGCGGGTGGGCAGATGCATGATCTTGCGCCACAGCCGCACCCGCACTCGCATGGTGATGGTTTCTTCCATCTTGCGGGAAAAATAGGAATTGCCAATGGTCAGTACCGCCACAAACGCCGTGGCGGCGATGAAGCGGATCAGCTCTGCGGCATTGATGGCATTCTGGCTGCCGTCAATGATGCTGCCGGTCAGGGTGGCGACCTCCAGCTCCAGGCGGCCCATGGCGATGGAGAAGGCAATGCTCAGCACGATCAGCACCCATGGCAGCCGGACGCTCAGCAGAATGCGGAAGTAGCTGCCAATGCTGCTGAAAATGGATCGAATCTTTTTCATAGGGCAGTTTCCTCCGCGTTTTCATTCATGCTCCGGTAGAGGGGACAGCTGGCCAGAAGGCTTTCGTGGGTGCCTTCGCCCACAAGGTGGCCGCCGGAAAGCACCAGAATTTTGTCATATTTCCGGGCGAAACGCAGGTCGTGGGTCACCAGAAGCCGGGTTTTACCGGCAAATACGGTATCCATCGTCTCCTGAATGCGGGCGGAGACCCGGATATCCAGAGCGCTGGTGGGCTCATCCATCAAAATGATATCGCCGCCGCGCAGCACCTCCCGGGTCAGCACCAGCCGCTGACTCTGCCCGCCGGACAGGGCCGCGTCCGAGGCGATCTCCCGATCCAGACAGTTGCCGCACAGGCTCAGATATTCATCGAAACCGGTTTTTCGGGCGGCCTCCAGAATTTCCTCATCGGAGACGGCACGGGGGATGCCGTAGGTCAAAAGTTCCCGCAGGGTGCCGCTGAAAAAACCGGTTCCCTGCTGCACATAGGAGATGTTCTGCCGGAAGGCGGAGAGGGAAATATCCCGGATGTCCGTATCCCCGATCAGTACCTGCCCCTCCTGCGGGCTGTAGAGCTGCTCGAGAATGCTGATGGCCGTGGTTTTTCCGCTGCCGCACATGCCTACAATGGCGGCGGAGGTTCCCCGGGGTACCGTAAAGCTCACATGCTCCAGCGCCGGTGCGTCCGCCTCCGGATAGGTCATGGTCACATCCCGGAAATGCAGATCCCCCGTCCGGGGCAGCTCGGCCACGGGGCCGGAGGCTTCGTCCGGACTTTGCATGATCTCCACTACCCGGAAGAAGCTGCCCTGCAGCCCCTTGATGGTCGTCCAGTATTGGAAAATCTGATCGATGTAGGGAAACAGATTCTGGGAGAACAGGAAAAACGCCAGCCAGATGGCAAGGTCGATCTGCTTTTTTTGCAGCAGGATCACCGCCACCAGCACCACCACAAACTTTTGCAGAATGTCCATGACGGAGGTGATGGCGCTGGCCAGATTGTCCTGATGGACAAGGCGCATGTTGGCCTTAAGCAGTTCATGGGCGGCCTGCTCGCCCCGGCGCTCCTCCTGCGCTTCGTTGGTATAGGTTTTGATCAGCTGCAAATGGGTAATGCGGTCGGCCAGAAAGCCGGTTAGGATGCCGATCCGGTTATACAGGCGGATGCTGCTCTTCTGGAATACACGCCCCATGATCAGAGCGTAAATATATTTCAGCGGGATCAGGGCAAAGCAGGACAGTGCCAGCAGATAATGGTATTCGTGAATGGTGACCATGGCACCGATCACATAGTAGAGCGCCGGGATCAGGTTGAGAATGATGTTCACCAGATCCAGCGCGGCGGAGGAGTCGTTGCTGATGGCGCTCATCAGCTCGGAGGGGTCGTTGCGGTCAAAATACTCCATCCGCATGCCCAGCATTTTGCGCCAGACCCGGTCACGGGTGCGGCGCACGGACAGGGACTGGGCGTGAACCATGGCGGCCACGGATACGACTGCGATCACACCGGTTATCACATAGTACATTATTGCCCTGGCCACCGCCGTGCCGGACAGGTCACCGCCCAGAAGGCCGGCGGTGGTGTCGGGCAGCTTGAGCAGCAGCGTGGTCTCGGTCAAGTTCAGGGTCAGGCTCAAAGCGATCCAGAGCCAGGGTAGCTTCAGGTCTCGGATGGTTCGAAACAGAGCGGCCCAGCTGTTGCCGGTGCGCTTTTCTTTTGCTCGTTTAGCCATGGGATCCTCCTAAAAAAACGTGGTGCCGCATGCCGAAGCATACGGCACCCGCCAGATGGTTGATTACTGCTCGTAGCGCATGGCGAAGTAGGTGCCCTCCACGTTGGCGATGTAGCCGTCAAAGCTGGCATCGGTCAGCACATTGTAGCCGATATAGGCGTTGATCAGATCCTGCAGCTGTGTTCCCACCAGCCGGTCGAGTACCACGGTGTCGGAGACACGGACGGGGTTGTACAGGTTGGTGTCCGCGGCGTCCATCAGCTTGTCGGCGGCGGCCTTGGAGGAGAATTCATAGTATGTATGGTGGGCAACCACTTCACCGTCCAGACCGTAGATCACATCCGTCCGGCCCGTCAGTTCCTTTTCAAGAGACTGATCCACAAAGGAGTAGTCACCCTTGCAGGTGAGAATGGCCTTATCGTCAAAGGTCAGGTCGGTGGGGTCGCTCATTTCACTGCAGGGCTTGTAGGGGTTGACACCGTAGTTGGACAGACCGTACTCAAGTTTCAGATTTTCAGCATAGCCGGCGGCGCTGCGGTCGGACTGAATCTGGCCGTACAGCTCCTGCCACTGCTGGAACTGAGCATCGATGAAGGCTTCGTCCTGCCGGCTGACCAGAACGGTATCGCTTTCCACCGTCATGGTCAGACCGTACAGCTGCTCCAGATTGGTCATCACCACGTCCTTGTCCGCGGCATCGGTCAAAAACGCGTACAGGCAGGCATAGATGGCCTTGTCCTCATTGCCGTAGACCACACAGCCCATGACCACACTGCCCTTGAGATGAATCATCAGCGATTCATCGGGCTTGCCCAGATCCACTTCCCCGGCCACGAACTCGCCGGTGGCGGTGTCCATCCAGCCGGAGGCCAGACCGGTTTCCGGATCGTAGTCGTAAATGCCCACGATGTTACCCTCTTCGTCATAGCGGACGGTGTCGGGATAGGCCATCATGTTCACGTTGTCTTCCAGTGTGGTGCCGAAATTGCGGTTGATCAGCGCCGTGCGCGCATCGTATTTCAGCCCCTCCGGGTCTTTGTGGGTATACAGCTCTTCAAACTGTACGATGGAATCATCACTGAACAGGCTACAGCCTGCCACACTCAGCACCAGCACCAGGGCCAGCACCATTGCCAATACCTTTTTCATAAAAAATCCTCCTTATTTTTCCTTGTAATAGAGCATACAGTGGCAGAAACCCTCAAAATCAGGGTCGGCACACTGCGCCTTGAATTCCTCGCAGATGCATTTGTACTCCGGCTTGCGTTCGGTGCGGCAGGGGCAGAAGCCACCGGTGCGCTTGAGACCCTCTTTTACCTGCGCGACGATCTCCTTGTCCGGATTGAGTCTGATTTTTCCCATGATCGTGTCCTCCTGTGGAATTTATTCGTAGAGCAGCTTGGCCAGTTGCGCCAGCAGCTCCGGCTGCTCCATGGAACCGGTTGCCTCGTGTACCTTCTCGCCCCTGCGGAAGAACAGCAGGGTGGGAATGGCCATGATGTGGAACGCTTCCGCAATTTCGGGATAGTGGGAAATGTTGATCCGGCCAAAGGCCACGCCGGGCATCTGATCGGCCACGGCATCATATACCGGTGCAAGCATGACACAGGCTACGCAGTTGTCCCCGTAGCAGTCGATCACGGCGTAATCGGCCCGGGAGAATTCTTCCCACTGCGTGCCGTGCAGTTCGATGGTTCCCATTTGCCTTACCTCCCCATTTTCTGCGCCACCAGCGCGTCGATCGCTCCGAACAGCTCCGTTACGCAGGCGTCCTGCATGGCGCTTTCCAGCATTTTCTCCCGGGACGGTACCGGTTCGCCCATCAGAGCCATCATGTCCAGCATCTGCCCGGCCTCGGCTTCCACGGCCTCCCGGTCGATCCGAATGCCGTTGGCGCGGCAGTATTCTGCCGCCGCCCAGCCCTGCTTGGCCTGATAGAGCATGCCGCTGCGGATCTCCTCCTGCGTGGGCAGCTCCATGCCGGCTTCCTGACACTGGCGGATGATTTCGTCCATTTCCTCGGCGATGTCGGCGTCCAGATCGTCGGGGGAGTAGGAAAATTCGCTGTCCCCGATCAGCCGCTCCATGACATGGCCAACGGCCATTTTCCGTTTCTCCATGCGGCATTCGGACAGTAGCTTGTCGGCCATGTAGGCCCGGTAGTCCGCCACCGTGGTCACGCCCTCCAGTCCCATGGAGGCGATAAGCCCATCATCCAGCTGCGCCGGGACGGGGCGGATGATCTTCTCTACCACCAGCTGCGCCTCGGCGCCGCACAGTACGGTGCTGAAGCGGTCACCGATCGTCCTGCCCAATGCGGCCTGCACCGCTTCTTCTGCGCCAGGAATGTCCAGCGCGGTGTAGAGCATGATGGTGCGGCTGTCGCAGTAGCGTGCCCCATCGGCCCGGCAGTAGACAATGTCCCCCTGCTGCGCCTGCTGCACCGGAACCTGCGCGGCGTAGCGCCGGCAAAGCGCCTGCACCTGCCGGTCTACCTGCGCTTCGTCTACGGTGGCAGTCAGAAACTCGTCGGGAATCGCAATTTCCGAAAGATTACACAGTCTGATTACCTTGCCTTTCATAGAACGCTCCTCTCCTATCCGCCCTCCAAAGGGCCCAGATTAAATTGAACCCATCATATCACACTTTGTTCACAAATACAACTGTTTTCCACAGAAAAATATACCACTTACCGGCCCAGCAGTGTCTATCCGGTAGAAAAAGAGTAAAGATCGTATTTTTCGCGCCGCGTGGCGAACCTTGCCCCGCATCCGGTAACTTTTCCCCTTTTCAAGGGGCGCCCGGTGTGCTATAATGAAGAAGAACGTGGCCGGATGGTCTGCGATCCGGCGGCTGGAACGGGGGTAACTATGAACAACATTTTATTTGTTGGAGAGCATTCGCGCACTTATGATGTGCAGTGGCACAGCCATGACAACTGGGAGTTGGTATACTGCACCGGCGGGCAGGGCACATTCCGGTTCGATGACGGCAGCGCGGTGGAATACAAAACCGGCGATGCCGTGGTTATTCCGCCCAACCTTCGCCACACCAACCGAAGCCCCGAGGGCTTTACCAACATCCATTTGCGCATGTCTGACCCCGCTTTTACCGACCGGGCGGCCTTTCTTGTGACGGATGACGAGGAATGGCCCCTGCAATTTGCCTTTGTGCAGGCCCGCTACTATTATCTGTCGGACATCCGCAAGCGGGAGCTGGTGCTGGACGCGCTGGGGGATCTGATCGTCAGCTATATGACGGTGTTTCGCAACAACTGTGCCTTTTCCGCGCCGGTGGAGCAGATCCGGGATCTGATCATCCGCAACTACACCCAGCCGGATTTCGCGCTGGATGAGGCCCTGCGCAAGCTGCCCTTCCACTATGACTATCTGCGCAAGCTCTTCCGGCGGGAAATGGGCATGACCCCGCTGGAGTATATGACCCACCTTCGGATGAAGAAGGCGGAGAGTATGCTGGGCCCTTTGTGGTCTCATGGTTTTTCCGTGACCTATATCGCCATGTCCTGCGGATATGAGAATGCACTGTATTTCTCCCGTGTATTTAAAAACCATTTTGGTTGCTCACCCACGGACTTCTCCAAAAACTACAGGCAGCAGGCACAGCAGGCATAGTGGACGGACTTTGTAAAAACCACACTTTTTTGCGCAAAAAATCAACATATTATTAACAAACATATCGATATCGTAACATTTTACGGAAACGGACATTTTACGCTGACGGCGTTGAATGTCCGTTTTTTGCATAAGCAGGAATGAAAAAGATATGGATTTCGGCAATCTGCTCATGTATAATAGGGTTGGAAAATGAAAATTGGCTATTTTGCCGAAAAGGAGGCTGCTGCTTGAAAATCGGAATTCGTGCCCACGATCTGGGCGTGACAGGGATGGAAAAAGTGATCGATCGGCTGGGGGAGCTGGACATTGACGGCGCGCAGCTGGTGTGCTACAAGGTCTGCGAGGATATCCCCTATGTCCCCGGTGCCATTACGGAAGAGAAAGCCGCAGCCATCGGCCGGCAGTTCGCCGCGGCCGGAAAGACGGTGCCGCTGGTGGGGGCCTACTTCAACTGCGTCCACTCCGACCGGCAGAAGGAAGCCTGCTGCGAGCAGATCTTCGAAGATTACCTTCGCACCTGCAATGCCATGGGCTGCCGCTATGTGGGCAGCGAGACCGGTTCTTACAGCGATGACCCGTGGGTCTATCACCCCCGCAACCACACCCGGGAGGCGTATCAGGCCGTGGCGGCCGCCTTTTCCCGGTTGTGCGATGTGGCCGCGGACTGCGGCAGCATGGTGGCCATGGAGGGTGCGGCCGGGCATGTTTGTCATGATGTGCAGACCCTTGCGGAGGTTCGGCGGATGATGGGCCGGCCCACGAAGGTCATTTTTGACCTGTTCAACTATCTGGACGAGGATAATCAGGGCGATTACCTGCGTATTCTGCGGCAGGGGCTGGACACCTTCGCCGGGGATATTCTTCTGTTCCATATGAAAGACTGCATCCTGCAAAACGGTCAGGCACCGCGGCAGGTCAGCTTCGGCACCGGCCGGCTGGATCTGGAGCAGATCCTCGGCGCCATTAAAGCATACGATCCGGAAGCGGTGCTGATGCTGGAGGGAACCACCGGCAGCGCCATCGCACCGGCGGTACAAACAATTAAAACAATTTGGGAGCGTGTTTAATATGAATTTCGATGTCCGTTATGCCAATCACCCCGATGACTCTAGGCACTATGATACCAAGGAGCTTCGCCACCATTATCACATCGGTACCGTTTTTACCCCCGATGAGATCAATCTGACCTATTCCCATCAGGACCGCATCATCGCCGGCGGCATCATGCCCGTGCATACACAGGTGAAGCTGGAGACCTGCAAAGAGCTGGCGGCCCCCTATTTCCTGGCCCGCCGGGAGCTGGGCGCCATCAATATCGGCGGCGACGGCGTGATGATCCTCGACGGTGTGGAGTATCCCATCAACCACCGCGATGGCATTTATGTGGGCATGGGCACAAAGGAACTGATTTTCCGCAGCGTGGATCCGGAAAATCCGGCCAAGTTCTACATCAATTCCTGTCCGGCACACCGCACCTGCCCCACGGTGCATATCCCCATGGACAAGGCCCGCTACAATCATCTGGGCAGTCAGGAGACGGTCAACGAGCGGATCCTGCGCCAGTATATCCACCCCGCTGTCTGCGAAAGCTGCCAGCTGAGCATGGGCATGACCGCCCTGCTGCCCGGCAACGTCTGGAACACTATGCCCTGCCACACCCATGAGCGTCGTATGGAGGTCTATCTCTATTTTGATATTGCGCCGGATCAGTGCGTGTTCCACATGATGGGGCAGGGAAAGGAAACCCGCCACATCGTGATGCACAACGAGGAGGCGGTGATCTCCCCGTCCTGGTCGATCCACTCCGGTGTCGGTACCGCCAACTACACCTTCATCTGGGGTATGTGCGGCGAAAATCAGGATTTTGACGATATGGACGGAATTCCTACCGCCGAGCTGCTGTAATGCAGCCGTGGTTCATCACGCCGGATGACCGGCTGCAGGCGGTGTGCGACAAGGCGCCTCCCGGCACCACGATTTACCTTTCCCCCGGTGTCTACCGGCAGAAAACGGTGATCCGCACACCCAATCTGACCCTGATCGGGGCCGGAGCGGACAAGACCCGCATCGTCTGGGACGATTACGCCCGCAGGCGCGGCAGCGATGGCTTTGAGTTGATCACGTTCCGCAGCTACACCCTCTGCGTGTGCGCCGATGGTGTGCGCATGGAGGGCCTGACGGTGCATAACGATGCCGGATCTCCGGCCGAAAAGGGCCAGCAGGTGGCGCTGAGCGTGGTAGCGGACGGATTTTCTATGGAAAACTGCTGCCTGCGCTCGACACAGGACACCCTGTTCTGCGGCTCACTGCCGCCGGATCTGATCGAGCGGTACGAGTTCTTCCTGCCGGACGAGCTGCGCCGGGGCGGCCGCATGGGTCAGCATTTCCGAAATTGCCGTATCGAGGGCAGCGTGGATTTTATTTTCGGCTGCGGGGAAGCGGTGTTTGACGGCTGCTGCCTTCACTCGGTGGCCGATGGCCGGAAGATCGGCTATCTGGCGGCTCCGGCCCACGGGAAAGACCAGCCGCGGGGCTTCGAATTCCGGGACTGCTGCCTGTGTGCGGATGAGACCGTGGCGGAGGGAAGCGTGTATCTGGCGCGGCCGTGGCGGGACTTTGGCATGTGCAGCTTTGTCCGCTGTCAATGCGGCAGCCACATCCATCCCGCCGGTTTTTCCGGCTGGAGCGGAACCCAACGGGAAAAAACCGCCCGCTTTTTTGAGCAGCCGCCGGTCAGCGGCCGGGCGGACTGGATCAATCCCACCCGGGAGGTACATACTCCGTGAAAAAAGAGATTTCTCTGGCACAGTACCGGAATATGGATTTGACGGTTCTGGCCATTGTGCTGGTGGTGACACAGGCACTGACCGTGAAAGCGGCCACGGCCTGGTTTCCCGACCAGCTGTATATCGTCTCCCCAACGGCGGCGGTGGTGACACTGGTGCTGATGCGCTGGGGAGGATGGGCAGGGATCCACGCCGTGCTGGGCGCGCTGGCGCTGACACTGGCCTCCGGCGGCACGGCGCACCATGCGCTGATTTACGGCGTGGGAAACCTTGTATCCCTGCTGGCGCTGCCGCTGTTGTCGGCGCTGGGCAGGGAGCGGGTGCGGCAAAGTGCCTTCCTGTCCGAACTGCTGGCGGCCACGGTGCAGCTGACCATGCTGGCTGGGCGCGCCGCCGTAGCGGCGCTGCTGGGCGCAGGCCCGGAGCAGTGCCTGGGCTTTATCACAACCGATCTGCTTTCCGTCCTGTTCACACTGGTGGTGATCGGGGTCGTGCGGAAGGCAGACGGCCTGTTTGAAGATCAAAAACACTATCTGCTTCGCGTTGCACGCGAGCGCGAAAACGAGAGGAGAGATCAGCCTTGAAAAAACCGATGGCGGGGGATTTCCTGATTTACGACAAATCCTCAGATTCTTACCGGGCCGACCCGGAACAGCTGGTGCGCGATGATGTAGAGAAGCATTACTGGCGCAACGTGGCAAAAACCGTGGTAAAGGACTGGCGTCTTTATGTGATGCTGGTGCCCATGCTGCTGGTGTTCCTGTTCTGGCGGTATTTCCCCATGTATGAGCTGCTCAGCTGCTTCAAGGTGGCCGATCAGGAGCTGGACGTGGCCGATCAGCTGTTTTCCGGCTTCTCCTATTTCAAGCAGCTGCTCTTCAGCGGCAATGATCTGTCCAGAGAGTTCTGGCGGGCCCTGCGCAATACCTTCCTGCTGAGCTTCTATGGCCTGTGCTTCGGTTTCCCGATGCCCATCATTCTGGCTCTGTTCTTCAATGAGATCAAGTCCAATCTGCTGCGCAGTACCTATCAGGTGCTGACCTACCTGCCCAAGTTCATCTCCACCGTGGTCATGACCTCTCTTGTGACCATGCTGGTCAAGCAGAGCAGCATCACCAGTGACATGGGCATTCTTTCCCAGCTGCTGGTGAACATCGGCTGGCTGGAAGCGGAGGTAGCGGAGAAGGGCCTGCTCAACAATTTCCACATCTTCCGGGCAATCTACCAGATCAGCGGTATCTGGGAGGGCGCGGGATACGACAGCATCGTCTATTTCGCGGCCATCATCGCCATCTCTCCCACCAGCTACGAGGCGGCCCAGATCGACGGTGCCGGAAAAATGGCCCAGATGAAATATGTGGTGATCCCCAGCATTCTCTCCACCCTGACCATCATGCTGATCACCCGCATCGGCTCGCTGCTGAGCGTTGGCTATGAAAAGGTGCTGCTGCTGTACAATCCCAATACCTACACCACAGCGGATGTGGTATCCACTTTCGCCCAGCGCTATGGAATGGGCTCCGCCACCAATCAGGGTCTGGCCTCCGCGGCGGAAATGATGAGCAATGTCATCAGTATGCTGCTGGTCATCGGTGCCAATACCATATCCCGCAAGGCATCGGATGTCTCGCTGTATTAAGGAGGCGCGGCTATGAAAAGAAAGCTGGAAATTTCGGAGCTGATCTTCAAAATCATCAGCTACACCTGCCTGACGATTTTCTCCCTGTGCTGCCTGTACCCCTTTGTCTATGCCATCAGCGCCTCCATTTCCGGGGCCCATGCCGTGGACTATGGCGAAGTGGTGCTCTTCCCCAAGGATATCCAGTTCGAGGCCTTCTCCAAGATGTTCCATGACAACATGTTCTGGAATTCCTACTCCAATACCCTGTTTCTCACCTTTTACGGCACAATCTGGTCGCTGGTGGTGGCCGTTCTGGGGGCCTACGCCCTGAGCAAGAAGCGGCTGCTGTTCCGCCGAGGATTCAACTTCTTCCTGGTGTTTACCATGTGGTTCTCCGCCGGCCTGGTGCCCCAGTACCTCAATTACCTCAATACGAAAGAGGTATTCAACGGCCTGGGCATCACGGACGACAAATGGCTGGTGGTCATCGCCATGGGCATGGCGGCCATGAACATTGTGCTGCTGCGAAACGCCTTCGAGGGTGTGCCCTCCGATATTGAGGAGGCCGCCATTGTGGACGGTGCCACGGAAATGCAGGTGCTGTCCAAGGTCTACATCCCCATGAGCAAATCCACCATCGCCACGGTGGCACTGTTCTTCGCCATTTCCCGCTGGAACGGTTATTTCTGGGCCCGCCAGATGATCTCCAACTCCAACGAGCATCCGCTGCAGGTGTTCATCCGCCTGAAGCTGGAGGAATACACGGATCCCGAGGTCATTGCCGGCTGGAGCGAGGTCTATTCGGCGGACTCCGTGATCTATGCGCTGATCGTCTGCTCCATCGTGCCCATTCTGATCATTTACCCCTTCATCCAGAAGTATTTTGCCAAGGGCGTCAATGTCGGCGGCGTGAAGGAGTAAAAATGCGTATAATTTCCGGAATGCTTCCGGTGATTATAAAACTACTTTCGAGTGAAAAAGGAGAAAACTGTAATGAAGAATGTCAAACGCATCCTTTGCGCAGTTCTGGCAGTGTGCATGATTGCATGTCTGTTCGGCTGCAACCGTCTGCCTGTTGACACCAATCCTCCCGTCACTACGGGAACACCCAACAAGCCCACCAGTGGCAACGAGCCCACCGATGGCACCACCGCGCCCGTTGACAAGCTGCTGTTTACCAAGGGCACCATTCTGCGGATGGCCACCGGCTACAACAGCGCCAAGACCGGTCTGTTCTTTGATGCCGGCGTGGCCGGTGAGGGTATCACCCTGGCCAACGGCAAGACCTACCATACCGGCGACCTGAAGCCCACCTGGGTGGAAGTCGAAGAGCGTCTGGGCATGAAGTTTGAAGACAAGTATCAGGGCAACAAGGCCAGCGACGAGTACAAGTTCTGGCAGGATCGCCTGGGCGAAGTGGATATGATCAGCGGCACCGCTTCCCAGCTGACCGAGTCCGGCGTGGCAGGCAACCTGATCAACATCGCGGACTATCTGGATCTGATGCCCAACTTCAAGGCCTATCTGGAAGCCAACCCCATCGTCCGTCTGTCCATCACCGGCGACACCACCACCGGCGCCATCTACTTCTCCCCCTATTTTGACGGTGTCGATGACATCGAGCGTATGCCCCTGATGCGTACCGACTGGGTCGAAAAGCTGCTCAACGGTGCCGGCGAGTTCACCGCCGATGCCTGCGGCAACCTCAACGCTGCCGCTTACGAGCCCTATATGCCCACCTCCGGCAAGATCTCCGTCGAAGTCGTCAAGGCTGACGGCTCCGCCGTGGAGACCATCGAAAAGAACTATGACAAGGCCGGCAACATCGTCAAGGTCATGAACGATGCCCTGGCTGCCGGCACCGTGGACGGTGTGCAGGCTGTCAATATGCTGCGCAAGTACATCGACGAAGCTTACAACGGCTACTACGGCGAGAACCGTGCCGATCTGTTCATCGGCCAGAACGCCGCCTGGGACGCTGACGAGCTGGTGGCGCTGCTGCGCTGCGTCGTGGCCAACGCCCGCACCCTCAACGGCACTGACAGCGTGCAGGGCCTGTTCTCCCGTGAGGACGACAACAACCAGCGCCGTGTGGATATGTTCCGCTTCTGCGGCACCCTGTTCGGCGTGCGTGGTCTGGAGTCCCGTCAGGATTACCTGTATGTCGGCACCGATGGCAAACTGCACGATGCCCGTCAGGAAGCGGACACCTATGTTGCGCTGGAGCGTATGAACGATCTGGTGCAGGAGGGCCTGATCTCCAAGTCCTTCATCGACAGCTCCAAGGAATCCAGCGCCACCATGCTGGAAAATGACCTCGGCTTCATGCACTATGACTACAACCAGACCCAGACCGTCTACAATGCCACCAAGCTGCAGAACGGCGAGAAGTACATGGCCGTTATGGTGCCCGTTGCCCGCTGGAACGATGGCGAAGAGAAGTTCATGCGCTTCACCGAGTCCTGGCGCAGTGTCAAGACCGACGGCTGGGCCATCTCCAAGGCCGGTGTCGCCGACAATCAGGATAAGCTGTATGCCGCTCTGAAGCTCATCGACTACGCTTACTCCTACGAAGGCCAGATCCTCATGAGCTACGGCCCGGACGAGTTCATCAAGACCAATGCCGACGGCTCCTATGTCACCTTCAACTTCAACGGCACCCAGATGCCCGTGATCGCGGACGCCACCTACGATGAACTGTGGGAGAAGGCTTCCGGCAACTACACCAACTACGCCCGTCAGTATCTGGGCTCCACCCTGTCCTTCCTGAAGAGCCAGGCTTTCGAGTACCAGTGCACCCATGTCGTGGGTAAGGAAGGCGCCGGCTACATCTCCACCGCCATCGGTCTGGGCGTGATCAAGCATCCCCAGCTGGGCATTGCGGAGAACAGCTGGTATACCTCCATCCCCACCACCCTGCCCAACACCAAGGATGAGAGCGACATGATCGGCGGTTACACTTCCCTGTCCGAGAAGTTCAGCACCTCCAAGGGCAAGGTCAACCTGCTGGTGGATCTGATCGTTGGCACTTGCACCGAGGAAGGCTTCGATACCCCCGCGGACAGCGCGGCTACCGTGGCCGGTGCCATGAACGGTGCCCAGTATCTGGAGCTGAAGCAGGATGCCTTCACTCGTCTGCTGGATTACTACAAGAGCCTGAACTAATTCCAAAGCATTTTTCCCTGCGGCGGCGGTCGCCGCAATCCGTAAACCTTTACCAGATCAGCTGATCTTGCAGGTTCAACGGCCGGGGGCGCACAGCGCCCCCGGTGAAGAACCCGTCAGCGGGGAGGTCATTATGTACAAAAAACAGCTTCGTTTCCAGAAATTCGCGTGTCTGCTGGCCATTATTGCGGCCGCGGTGTGCTTCGTGTATTCTCTGGGCATTATTACGGACATTTTCGACAGTCTCAAGTCCACTATGCGTAACCCCAACGACCTGTATGACACCAAGGTCCCGGGTTCCATCATCTATTATGACATGCAGGATTTCAACCGGCTGTTTGTCGATCTGTGCGTCGGCATGGTGCTGGTAGCCTGTCTGCTGTTCCTGACCAATACCCAGGTTCGCAGAAAATATTACATCGGAAATTATGTGGCCATCGGCCTTTACAGCCTGTGTGCCATTGCTTTATCTGTCTGGTCTCATATGGAAATCGAGGCGTTCAAGCACCAGTTCCTCACAACGGTGGATTTTGAAGCGCTGAAAAAGTATGCCGAGACCTGGAAAACCTTCTATACCGACTCCACAACCATGCTGGATCTTCACTATTTCACCTGTGGCCTGCTGCTGCTCAGCGCGGCGCTGCTTCTGGGCAATATGATCTGGAAGATCCGTCTGATGCGCGGCGAGGATCAGCTGCTCGCCACCGGAAAGGAGGCCTCCCAATGACGCAGCAGGATCGCGTTGTCAAATGGGACCGCATGCGCTACACCAAGGATAAGACTGCGGCCAATCTGGTGCTGGCGGCCATCGTGCTCGATGCGCTGTATTTCGTCAGCATCTACAAGACCGATGTGGGCAATTACTATTATAACTGGATCATCGGGGCTTCCGTTGTGTACAATCTGCTGTTCTTGCTCAGCGCCTTTCTGGCCAGCGAGGGTGTGAAAAGCCGCAAAACCGGCTATACGCCCCTGCTGATCGTCATCGGTCTGCTGCAATTTGCGCGGATCTTCTATCTGCCGCAGCAGGCAAAGGATGCTACCGTCACCATTCAGGAAGTGGTCTATGACGTGATGGGTCAGGGCCAGTATCTGTTTGTGATCGGATGTCTGGCTGTCAGCGGTGTGTGCTGTGTGGCGGCGGCCGTGATCAGCTCTCTGCACAACAGAACCCTGAACCGTTATCTGCATTCGCTGGAATCGCAGAACCAATAAGGAGGCGGCAAGATGGCACAACTGAGCTTACAGCATCTGGAAAAGGTCTACGACAATCAGGTTCAGGCCGTGTTTGACTTCAATCTGGAAGTCAGCGACGGCGAGCTGATCGTGCTGGTGGGCCCCTCCGGCTGCGGAAAATCCACCACGCTGCGCATGGTGGCGGGACTGGAGGATATCACCTCCGGCACCATGCTCCTCGATGGGAAAGATGTGACCAATGCCCCAGCCAAGGATCGGGACATTGCCATGGTATTCCAGAACTACGCACTGTATGGTCACATGACCGTGTATGAAAATATGGCTTTTTCCCTGACCCTGCGCAAGGAAAACCCCAATGTCATTCATCAGAAGGTGCTGGCGGCGGCAGAGGTTCTCGGCCTGACCGACCAGCTCAATAAAAAACCCAGCCAGCTTTCCGGTGGTCAGCGGCAGCGCGTGGCCATGGGCCGTGCCATCGTCCGCAACCCCCGGCTGTTCCTGTTCGATGAACCCCTGAGTAACCTCGATGCCAAGCTGCGTAGTGCCACCCGGCGGGAAATTCTGCTGCTGCACAAGCGGCTGGGGGCCACCATGCTCTATGTGACCCACGATCAGACCGAGGCACTGACACTGGCAGACCGGATTGTCTGCATGTCCATGGGACATGTGCAGCAGATCGGCACCCCGCTGGAGCTGTACGACAGCCCGGCCAACCTGTTCGTGGCCAGCTTCATCGGCCTGCCGCCGATGAATTTCCTCGATGCCACCGTATCCGGCGGTGTCCTGACCACGGCCCATTTCACCCTGCCCCTGACGGCGGCGGAGCAGGTGGCCCTGGCACCCTACGAGGGCAAACAGCTGGTGCTGGGCTTCCGGCCGGAGGATACACGCACCGGAGAGGATTTCTCCATGCGGGTTACATCCAATGAAAATCTGGGTATGAATACCCTTGTCCACGGCCATATCGGTGAGCAGGGGAACGGCGAGCGCATTACCTGCAAGCTGGCGGGCTGGTGCAGCTACAAGTCCGGCGATGTGGCCGGGATCACCATTACCCGGAAGCATTTCTTTGACCGGGAAACCACCAATGCCATCAAAGTGGAGGTGTGAGTATGGATCGGAAAACCTTTACATGGCCCCGGATCGTTGTGGCCGTGCTGATTGTCGCGGCGCTGGCGGCTGAAACGGTCATGCTGTTCGCCGCTTCCTATGCCCCGCTGTGGCAGGTGTTCGCACCGATGGCAGTGGCTGTTCTGGGCGGCGCACTGCTGGCGCTGAAACTGCGCAGCTTTTCCGGTGCTGCATGGCTCAGCTTTGCGGCCCTGATCGCGGATGTGCTGTTCATGCGTCAGCATGGTGTGCTGGCGGAGTGGATCTTCTGCGCTCCTGCGCTGGTGGTGCTGCTGGCCAATATCCTGCTGCTGGATGTGGCTGCCACCCGGGAGACCATCCGCAAAAGCATCGTTTCTCTCAAGCGCAAGCCCTCCACCATTCCAATGGTCATGCTGGTGGTGTCATTTCTGCTGTATTCGCTGAATTTGACGGATCTTTCCGATACTACCGCCAAAATTCAGGGCCGTGGTATGGGTCTGAGCCAGTTCTGCATCATGCTCTTTTCCATGCTGAGCATGGTGTGCATGCTCAATGCGTTTCCCAGACGCAAAAAGCCCAATGTTCCCATGATCGCACTGATGTATGTGCTCTTTGGCGTGATCATCTACTGCAATATCCATTACAGCAACGCCGTGCTGGCGGCCCTGACCCGGCCGGAGAGCCCCATCAAGCTCGATGCCACCACCGCTTACATTGCCGATGCCTACAATATGCTGGGCACCCACATGGTGCTGGTGATTTTAACCGCCGTGCTGGTGGCACTGCTGCCGGTCTACAGCAGGCTGCTGCGCAAAATCAACACCGCCGTCACCGTGGAGGATAACGGCAGCATGGAAAACATTGAAATCGAAGATTGAGCCAATGGAAGAAAAAAACAATTCCCAGTCATCGGAAAATTATGATCTGAAAAGCGCGGCCGTGGAGAAGCTGGTGCAGGCCCAGTTCGGCGAGTCGGAGCAGTACACCCAGGAGGAGCTGAACCGCTACACCACCAAGAAGGGCTTTTCCATCCCCACATGGCTGAAAATCGTGCTGATCAAGGCGTGGTTCGCCGGTGCGGTGTGCTTTTTCATCCTGTGGGGGCTGGGCAACTATCTCAAGGCCATGCTGGACATGATGTTCGCCGTGGCCGTGGTCTACGGCATGGTGACGGATCTGATGGTCAACAACATCCTGCGCTTTCTGGAAAAAACACCGGGCGAGCATAATAAATGGATGCTGGTGACCCACCGGGGCATGGTTGGCTTCGGGCTGAATTTGCTGCTGGGCTTTGTGGTCATATTCTGCGTGTATGTGACCTACAGCCTGCTAAACTATACCATTATGTCCGCCACCGGAAATTTTGACATCCTGCCCATCGGCGTGGAGCCGCTGCTGTTCGGGCTGCTGTGCATGGGCTATGATATGCTGCTGATCGGCATGAAACGGCTGCTGGCCGGGCTGATCCGGGATGCCCGGGCGGCCGGAAACAGCCGGGCGTGACCATTATCTGAAAAAGGAGCGATAAGAAATGGCTTACTTAACGCTGAAAGGATTAAACAAAATCTATCCCAACGGGTTCCATGCGGTGCATGATTTCGATCTGGAGATCGAAAAGGGTGAGTTTATCGTGTTTGTCGGATCCTCCGGCTGCGGCAAATCCACCACACTGCGCATGATCGCCGGTCTGGAAAATATCAGCAGCGGTGAATTCTATATCGATGGGGTGTACGCCAACGATATGGGCCCCCGGCAGCGGCAGGTGGCCATGGTGTTCCAGAGCTATGCCCTGTATCCCCAGATGACGGTGTACGATAATCTGGCCTTCGGCCTGACTCTGCAGGGCGTGGACGAGGATGTCATTGAGCAGAAGGTGCGCTCTGTGGCAGCCATTCTGGGTCTGACAGATTATCTCGACCGGATGCCCCGTGCCCTGTCCGGCGGTCAGCGGCAGAGAGTGGCCGTGGGCCGTGCCATCATCCGCAAGGTGGGAATTTTCCTGATGGACGAGCCCCTTTCCAACCTGGATGCCAAGCAACGTGTCACCATGCGGGCGGAGATCGCCCAGATCCACCGCCAGACCGGTGCCACCACCATCTATGTCACCCACGATCAGGTGGAGGCCATGACACTGGCCGACCGGATCGTCATCATGAAAGACGGCTATATCCAGCAGGTGGGTACACCCTATGAGCTGTATTTCAAGCCGTGTAATGTCTTTGTCGCCGGATTTATCGGGGAGCCGCCCATGAATTTCCTGCGGGGCACCATCCACAATGGCACCATCTGTGTCGGCGGCCAGAAGCTGGATCTTGGGGCGTATCTTGGCAGCCGGACGGCGGAATTTGAGGGAAAAGAGGTCTACTTCGGCTTCCGGCCGGAGGCAATCACCCTCGGACAGCACGACGGCCATGTTCTCAGCGCCACCGTGGAACTGACGGAAATGCTGGGCGACAATACCAATGTCTATATCAACATCGGGGAGGCCAACGCCATTTTGAAGGTCAATCCCCACGAAACGCCGGCCATGGACGAGACCATTGCCTTCACCATTCCGGCCCAGAGCGCCTATCTGTTCGATGTGCAGACCGAGCGCTTCATCGAGCGGGAAGCGGCAGTCGGAGGCTGAGCCATGGAGTTTCATCTGCTGTATGTCAGCGCGGTTTCGGCCTGCATGGAGTTGGACAGCCACAGTCCGTACTACGCTGAAGAACCTTTTGACGTGTTTGTAAACGGTGCGCCCGCCCTGAGGGGCGTGCGCACCAATGTTTTTTCTCTGTTTGACCTGACCCCGGATACGGAGTATCAGGTCAGCATCGGATCTTGCAGCCGCACTCTGCGCACACAGCGCGAGAGCGCCTGCATCGATGTGCGTGCCTTCGGTGCGGCGGGGGACGGGGAAACCGATGACACGGCGGCTTTGCAGGCGGCCATCGATAGCTGCCCGGAAAATGGCCGGGTCACGGTGCCGCCGGGAACCTACTTCGTGCGGCCGCTGGTGCTCAAATCCCATATGACGCTGGAGCTGCGGCAGGACGCCGTGCTGCTGGCGGATCCCTGCGAGGATCACTATCCTCTTCTGCCCGGGCAGATCACCGATGCCCGAACGGGGGAAGCAATTCAAATCAGCTCATGGGAAGGGGCTCCTATGCCCTGCCGCCAGAGCTTTCTCAGCGCCCACTATGCCCGGAATGTGAAAATCGTGGGCCGGGGTGTCATCGATGGCAATGCCGTCAACGGTACATGGTGGGAAAATGTCAAGCAGCGCAAAATCGGCCGGCCGAAGCTGGTATTTCTAAACCATTGCAGCAATATCTGCTTCCATGGCATGCTGGGGCGCAATTCCGCCTGCTGGCATTTCCATCCCTTTTTCTGCAACGGTGTTTCCTTTTATGATATTGCGGTAGAGGCCCCGAAGGACAGCCCCAATACCGATGGAACCGATCCGGAAAGCTGCCATGACGTGCGCTATATCGGTGTGCGTTTCTCCGTGGGGGATGATGCCATCGCCATCAAATCCGGGAAAATGTACATGGGCATGAAATACCGCACCCCGGCCACGGCCCATGTGGTGCGCAACTGCCTGATGGAGTATGCCCACGGGGCCATGGTGCTGGGCAGCGAAATGTCCGGCGGCATCCGGGATCTTTCCGTCAGCCAGTGCTATTTTCTGCATACCGACCGGGGCCTGCGGATCAAAACCCGCCGGGGCCGGGGAAAATATGCCGTGATAGACCAGGTGGAGTTTTCCAACATCCGCATGGACAATGTGATGACCCCGCTGGTGATGAACATGTATTATTTCTGCGACCCGGACGGCCACGAGAAGCTGGTCTGGGACAAGGAGCCCCACCCGGTGGACGATACAACCCCCTATCTGGGGGAATTTGCCTTCCGGGATATGCAATGCACCGACTGCGAATGGGCCGCTGGCTATTTCTATGGCCTGACAGAGCAGCCCATCGGCTGTGTGAGCATTGAAAATGTCAGCTTTACCTTCCGGCCGGACGCTTCCTCCGGCCATCCGGCCATGATGGATCATATTGACAAAGCCTGCAAGCTGGGTTTATACTTCAACTCGGTTCGCAGGGTGCGGCTGAAAAATGTCCGGATGTCCGGGCAGGACGGGCCGCCACTGATCTTGGAGCATGTGGACGAGGTGGAGCAGCTATGAATCAGATCGAAGCGTATCTGGAGCGGATTTTGACCGACTCCACACCCCAGTGTCCCCTCTGGAATGTGGAAAAAATCCGGCAGGGCAAGGCCTGCGGCTGGAATTACATCGATGGCTGCATGATGATCGCACTGCTGAATTTGCACCGCATTACAGGGCAGCAGCGCTATTTTGATTTCGTCCACCGGTTTCTGGATTACTATGTGGGGGAGGACGGCTCCCTGCTGGACTTTCGGGAGGAAGAGTACAATCTGGATAACATCTGCGAGGGGCGGGTGCTGTTTGACCTGTATGCCGCCACCGGGGAGAAAAAATACCGCCGGGCCATCGATACCCTGCGGCAGCAGCTGCGCCATCAGCCCCGCACGGAGGAGGGCAGCTTCTGGCATAAGGCCATTTATCCCCATCAGGTCTGGCTGGACGGGCTGTATATGGCGCAGGTCTTTTACACCCGCTGCACCACCGAGCTGGAGGACTGCGCCGGGTACGAGGATATCCACCGCCAGTTTCTGACGGTGCGCCGCCACATGTATGACCTTGAAACGGGGCTGTACCGCCATGGCTATGATGCCAGCGGCCGGGCCTTCTGGGCAGGAGACGACGGCTGCTCCGCCAATCCGTGGCTGCGCAGTCTGGGCTGGTTCGCCGCCGCGCTGGTGGATGTGACGGAACTGATCGCACCGGGGCACGATGCTTTCCGGGATGACATGGTTTCCATCGCCCGGGAGCTGGCCGACGGCCTGCGGCGCCGGATCGATCCCGACAGCGGGATGCTCTGGCAGGTGCCCCACCGCATCGGGCAGCCCGGCAACTATCCGGAGACCTCCGGCTCGGCCATGGTGGCCTACTTTTTCCTGAAAGGTGCCCGGCTGGGCATTCTGGAGGGTTCCTGCGCGAAAATCGGACGGGATATTTTTGACGGCATCTGCCGCCGCTATCTGACCGGAGACAATGGCAC
Organism: uncultured Oscillospiraceae bacterium; assembly: GCA_964564605.1. Taxonomy (GTDB): domain Bacteria; phylum Bacillota; class Clostridia; order Oscillospirales; family Oscillospiraceae; genus Faecousia. The sequence goes on along the minus strand of CAZMBL010000010.1, from coordinate 963 downwards.
CCTGAATCTGGGCGGCATCTGTCTGGTGGCGGGCCTTGGCCCGGAAAACAATCGCCGCCGGGACGGGAGCTATGATTATTACATCAGCGAACCGGTCGTGGAAAATGACGCCAAGGGTCTGGCACCCTTTTTATTGACGTACACCGAATTACTACAATCACAGGAGGAACTACTATGAACATGTTTGATCTTTCCGGCAAGGTAGCGCTGGTCACCGGCGCGTCCTATGGCATCGGCTTCGCCATCGCCTGCGGCATGGCCAATGCCGGCGCGAAAATCGTCTTCAATGACATCCGGCAGGAGCTGGTGGACAAGGGCCTGGCCTCCTATAAGGAAGCCGGCATCGACGCGAAGGGTTATGTCTGCGACGTGACCGACGAGGACGCAGTGCAGCAGCTGGTGGCCACCATCGAGCGTGAGGTGGGCGTGATCGATATTCTGGTCAACAATGCCGGTATTATCAAGCGCATCCCCATGTGCGAAATGAGCGCGAAGGATTTCCGTCAGGTCATCGATGTGGATCTGAACGCCCCCTTTATCGTCTCCAAGGCCGTCATCCCCTCCATGATCAAGAAGGGTCATGGCAAGATCATCAACATCTGCTCCATGATGAGCGAGCTGGGCCGGGAGACCGTGTCGGCTTACGCCGCTGCCAAGGGCGGCCTGAAAATGCTGACGCGCAACATCTGCTCCGAGTACGGCGAGTATAACATTCAGTGCAACGGCATCGGCCCCGGCTACATCGAAACGCCCCAGACCGCGCCCCTGCGGGAGCGACAGGCAGATGGCAGCCGTCATCCCTTTGACCAGTTCATTGTCAGCAAGACCCCCGCAGCCCGCTGGGGTAAGACCGACGACCTGGTCGGCCCCGCCGTGTTCCTGGCTTCTGATGCCTCCAATTTTGTCAACGGCCACATTCTGTATGTGGACGGCGGCATTCTGGCCTACATCGGCAAGCAGCCC
>CAZMBL010000009.1:0-37041 GCA_964564605.1 uncultured Oscillospiraceae bacterium | reverse complement strand
TCACCGAAGGTGACAATGGGTAGTACCACAATCATCCGGCAGCTCGGTCGTCGGACAGGCGGGGCGTCGTGGGCGCCGCCCCCTACAATGGATGCCCGAAACGGGGACAAGGGGCGGCATTTCTGCCGCCCCTTGTGTATCATTATGGGTTATTCCCCTTCGTCCGTTTCGGCGGGGCAACTGGTCTCTTCCGGCTCTTCGGTCTCTTCAACTGCTTCCGCCTCTTCGGAGGCCTCGGCCAGCTTCCGGGCGTAGCGCGCGGCCTGCATGTTCTGGGGGTCATGGGGCAGGAAGGCCATGACCATCAGCATCGCCGCGCCCAGCAGGCAGGTCACCGCTGCCAGAATCTGGCTGACACGGACGCTGCCCCACATCAGGCTGTCCATTCGCAGACCTTCGATGAAGGTGCGGCCCAGACCGTACCACGCCAGATACCCAAGGGCGATCTGGCCGTCATATTTGCGCTTTTTCGACAGGAAATGCAGCAGCACAAAGCCGCACAGGTTCCACACCGACTCATACAGGAAGGTGGGGTGGAAATAGGTCACCTCGCCGGTGAATCGGTTGGTCAGGCCCATGCGCAGGAATGTCTCCGTCTCGGCACCGAATGCTTCCCGGTTGAAGAAATTGCCCCAGCGGCCGATGCTCTGGCCGATCAGAAAGCCCAGCGCCGTAATATCCAGCACCGCGCCGACCCGGATCTTCTTCACCAGTGAGAAAACCACAATGCCGATGGCCGCGCCGATCACGCCGCCGTAAATGGCCAGCCCGCCCTTCCAGATGTACAAAATGGAAATGGGGTTGGCAGCGTACTGATCCCACGAGAAAACGCAGAAGTACAGCCGGGCGCAGATGATGGCAAAGGGCACGATGAACAGCACCCCGTCCGTCAGATCATCCACGCTGATGCCAAACTGGCTGCTGCGCCGGCAGGCATAAATCACCGCCAGCAGCAGTCCCAGGGCGATGATCAGCCCGTAATAGCGGATGGTCACCGGCCCAATCTCAAAATACCGGCCGGGGTTCCACGAAATGCCCAGAGAGGGGAAGGTAATGGTGGAAAAAATTTCCGGATTCATATGGTAGCCTCCTGTATTGGATCAATTACGGAGATGGCGCAGTTTTCCCGGCGGATGTTCTCTTCCAGAAAACGCAGAATATCTCCGGTGGTCACACTTTCATAAATGGTGGGGAAATCAAAATAGTCAAAGTCGGAGCAGCGGTAGGCACACAGGCGGAAGCAGGTGGAGGAAAAGCTGTCCAGATCCCGGATGCGCCGCCCCAGCGCGCTGCGCAGGAGCCGCTGCAACTGGCTGTCCGGCAGGCCCTCCCGCAGCAGCCGGGCCCGGTGCGCCAGAAGCGCCTCCCGGACGGCGCGCGGGTCGTCCCCATCGCCGCCGCAGGTGATCATGGCGCAGCCGTCGCTGACCTCAAAGCCGCCGCCGAAGGAGGAATCGATCAGCCCCTGCTCATACAGCTGCAAATACAGGGACGAGGACTCCCCGAACAGCACCTCGCAGGCCAGATCGCCCACGATCTCCTGCCGGATACCTGCCACGCCGGGCTGCGTGGGCGGGCATTTGAAGCCGATGCAGAAGCTGCGCATGGGAATATCCATGGCCTCACCGGTGTAAGACCGGGGGCAGGTCAGCTTTTCCTCCGGGAAGGGGAGCTTCTCGGCGGCGGGTCGCCGGTCGTCTCCCAGCACCTGCCGGGCGATTTGGCAGACCTGCTCGCCGTCCACATCCCCCACCACGCACAGCAGCATGTTTTCCGGGGCGTAGAAGGCCCGGTGGCAGGTGTGCAGCAGCCCGGGGCCGATGCGCCGGATGCTGGCGCAGGTGCCCAGAATGGGGGTGCGGATGGGATGGCGGCGGTACATGGCCCCCATCAGGTTTTCATAGACCCGGCTGCCCGGTTCATCGGCGCTCATGGCGATCTCCTGATCGATGATGCCCTGCTCCTTTTTCACGCTCTCCCGGGTGAAATAGGGGGTGGAGACAAATTCCAGCAAAAGCCGCAGGGACGGCTCAAAATTTTCCGTGCAGGAAAAATAGTAGGCGGTCAGATCATAGCTGGTGAAGGCGTTGACGCTGGCCCCCATCGCCGCGAACTCGGCACTGACATCCCGTCCGGGCAGGTCAAAGAGCTTATGTTCCAGAAAATGGGCCACCCCCGCCGGTGTGTTGTATTCCCGGCCGTCCAGCCGGAAGCGGCGATGCACCGCTCCAAAATCCGTGACGAAATAGGCACATTTGCGGCTGAAAGCAGGCTTGGGCACCACCATGACCCGCAGCCCGTTGGGCAGGGTACGGGTCAGAAGATGCTCGTCCAGCCGCTCATAATAGCGCCGGCTCATGTGGCGTCGCCTCCTCTCAGGAAAAAGCTGCCGTGGGGCTCCACGGTGGCGGCCGCCCGGGCCACATCCTCCCGTGTCACGGCGCTGATGGCCTGCGCCTGCGACTCGGGTGTCCAGGGCAGGTCGTTGAGGGCCGTGGTGGAAAAATAGTTTTCCATGGCAGCCGGGGAGTCGTATACCCCCCGCAGCCCGGACAGCAGGACTTCCCGGGCGGCGCACAGCTCCTCCAGGGAAATATCTCCCTCCCGGCAGGCGCGCAGCTGGCCGGCAATTTCCTGCCGCACCTGCTGCTCCCGGGCGGGATCGATCCCGGCGTGGACGGTCACAAGACCCTTGCTGCCGTAGTAGCCGGAGTAGATGGCGTAGCACAGCGATTGCTTTTCCCTGACATTCATGAACAGCTTGCTGGTCTGACCGCCGCCGAACACCGCATTGGCCACCTGCATGGCGGCGAAACGGGGATCGCGCTGGGTGATGGGCGTCAGAAAGCCCATGGCCAGCTTGCCCTGTGCCACATCCATGCTCCGGCAGACATCCCGTGGCGGGCAGGCCCGGAAGCCGCACTGGGGCGGTAGTGGCTCCGGCCGGCGCTGCAGGGGCGAGAACAGCTCCCCCAGCAGCTCACACATGGGCTGCGCCGGGGCGGAACCCACATAAAACACTTCGATCGGGGCGCAGCGCAGCAGCTGCCGGTAATGAGCCCAGAGATCCTCGGGGGTGATGGCGGCCACGTCCTCCCGCTCGCCCAGCCGGGGAATGCCGAAGGAGTCCTCCTCGCCCATGAGCTTGAGCAGGCATTCGGCGGCATAGGCCTGCTTGTCCGCCTGCTCCGAGTCGATCACGGAGATGAGATTTTTCCTTTCACTTTCCACAAATCCGGTGTCAAAGCCACTTTCACCCGGCAGGGGCTCCAGCAGCAGCTGGGCCAGAAACCGCAGCGCCGGCTCCAGCACCCGGTCGCCGGGCAGGGCGAAACGGTCGTCCATCAGGCAGCAGGAAAGCCCCGTGGTCTGCCAGTCTCCGATGCGGCGCACCAGCGTGCCCACGGACGCGCCGTACAGCTCGTCCAGCCGCTGGGTAATGCACCGCAGATCCGGGCAGCCGCGGCTGCCCCGCAGCAGAACCGTGGGGATCAGGGCGTTTTTGGCAGCTTCCGCCCGGCACATGGGGCGCACCAGCTGCACCGTCAGCACGCTCTGTTTGAAACGTGTCACCTGCATATGCCGCAGGGTGATGCCCGGCCCGATGGAAAAGGTCTGGTATTGCATGGTTTTCTCCTGACTTTGCTGATAATTACACCCATTATACAGCATTGCGCCGGAAATAGCAATCCGAAAAATACGCCTTGCCAGAATGGCTTTTTTGCGGTATGATAAGGAAAATGCCGAACAATGCGGATGAACAAAAAGGAGCAATTTACAATGGCGTGGCTGGAGCTGACAATTCAAACCGCCCCCGGCGGCATCGAGCATGTGGCCGAGGCCCTGACGGCCGGTGGCTTTTCCGATCTGGTGCTGGAGGATCAGACCGAGCTGGAGGGCTTTCTGGAGGAAAACCGGGCTTACTGGGATTATATCGATGACGCGCTGCAACAGTCGCTGGCCGGGCTCTCACGGATCCGGCTGTATCTGGAGGCGGCGGACGAGGCCGGGCTTTCCCGCCTGCGCCGCCTGCTGGAGCAGCTGAAAAAGACGGATTCTGCCGGGAAACTGGGTACACTGGCCCTGTCCGTCGCCCCCCTGCCGGAGGAGGACTGGGCCGAAAGCTGGAAGGTCAACTACCCGCCCCAGCTGATCGGCAATTCTCTGGCGGTGGTGCCCTACTGGCTGGCGCAGGAGGAATTTGCAGGCCGCCGGAAGGTCATTCTCGACCCCGGGCTGACCTTCGGCACCGGCGCGCATCCCTCCACCCGCATGGTGCTGGAGGAACTGGAGCGCCGCCTGCATCCCGGGGACAGCTGCCTGGATCTGGGCAGCGGCAGCGGCATTTTGTCCGTTGCGGCCTTGCGGCTGGGGGCCGGGCGGGCCACCGGCGTGGACATTGACCCCAAGGCGGAGCAGATCGCCCGGGAGAATGCCGCCCTCAACGGCTTCGCCGCCCCGGAATTTACCGCTCTGACCGCCAACGTGATCGAGGACGAAGATCAGATGCGATCGCTTTCCGCCGGGCATTATGATGTGGTGCTGGTGAATATCGTGGCCGATGTGATCGTGGCGCTGGCACCGGTGCTGCCGAATTTCCTGCATGATGACAGTGTAGTGATCCTCTCCGGCATTCTGGACAGCCGTCAGGCGGATGTGGAGCAGGCGCTGACCCGGGCCGGGCTGCGCATCGAGAGCCGCCGCGCCATGGAGGAATGGCGCTGTATCTGCGCAAAAAGAGGTTGAGTATGCTGTTTTCTTATCGTTTTCGCCGCTTCTGCGGAAAAATGCTGCGGCTGCTGCTGGTGCTGCTGGTGATAGCGGTGCTGGCGCTGGCCTGCTGGCTGCTGTGGCTGCAGCGATATGTGATCTACACTGCCGATGGGGTGCGTCTGGATTTCAGCCTCTCCGCCATCGCCCCGGGGCAGATCGCGGTTCCGCCGCAGACGGCGGAAAAGACGGAAATTCTCTATGAAAAGCCGAAGGCGGACCAGAAGCAGGATCCGGTCACCGCTCTTCTGACCGGCTATTATGTGGAGGAAGATGAGCTTTATTCGGATATTCCCGGCCTGCTGGCCCGGCTGAAAAAGCTCCCGGCGGGCACACCGGTGCTGCTGGATGTGAAAAATTACCGGGGCTATTTTTACTACAGCACCTCGGTCGGCTCTGCCACCTTCGGCAAGGTGGATGTGGCCGCCATGGACGAGCTGCTGCGATGGCTGGGAAACAGTGAGCTGTACAGCATCGCCCGGCTCCCCGCGCTGGCGGACTATGTCTACGGCGCGGAAAATCCCGCCGCCGGTCTGCCGGTGAGCAGCGGTGCCCTGTATTTTGACGAGCAGAAGCGCTACTGGCTGGATCCGACCAAGGAGGATACCCTGACCTACCTGATCCAGACCGCCCGGGAACTGCGCTCGCTGGGCTTTGACGAGGTGGTGTTCAGCGACCTGCGCATTCCGGAGGCGGAGAAGATCGTCTTCGCCGGAGACCGGCAGCAGGCCGTGTCCGATGCGGCGCAGGCCATCGTTTCCGCCTGCGCGACGGAGAATTTTCTGGTGTCCTTCGTGGCGGAGCGGGCGGATTTTCCCCTGCCGACCGACCGCAGCCGCCTGTATCTGATGAACGTAGCCGCGGCGGACGTGGCCGAGCAGGTGACCCTGCTGCCGGAGGGCTTCCAGCCCGGGCGGCTGGTGTTCTTCGCGGATAATACCGATAACCGCTACAATGCCTACGGTGTCCTGCGCCCCCTCTCTCTGGCCGTGGTGGGTTGATTTTACCGGACGTGGAAGAAGCCGCGTCCAAAAGGAGCGAATATGAATTTTCTGAAACCGGGAAGTCCCGCCATGGAGCATTTGCAGCGGGCCTACGATTATTTTGTGCTGGGGCTGCTGTGGCTTCTGGCCTCCGTGCCGGTTATAACCTTCGGCGCTGCAACAACCGCCATGCTGCAAACGGCGGAGCTTTCCATCCATAGAGAGGGCGGGCATGTGTTCACCTCTTTTTGGGGCCATTTTCGGAAGGAATTCCGGCAGGCCACTCTGCTGTGGCTGCTCCAGATCCCGCTGCTGGCACTGCTGGTGTTCAACCTTCTTGCGCTGCGCAGCGGGCAGCTGATGCCGGCCCTCCGGGTGCCGGTCGGCTTTGCCTGTCTGCTGGAGGCGTGCTGGATCCATCTGTGGTTTGGCTACCAGAGCAAGTTTACGGATCGCATCAAAACCGTGCTGCTCAACACCATCCGGCTGACCCTTGGCAATCTCGGCACAACATTTCTGATGGTGGTGCTGACCGCCACCATGCTGATCTGCGCGTTTTTCCTGCTGTTCTGGATGGGGCCGTTGCTTCTCATCCTGCCGGGCCTGTATGTGGCGCTCTACAGCGCCCTCCTTCGCCACCTGCTCCGCAAATCCTTCCCTCAATAATCATGTTTTTGCCTTTGACGAATACAAATCCCCCGGTTCTTCCAACAACTCGGAAGAACCGGGGGATTTATACGTCTGACGAGGGGGTTGCCAGGTTCCATAAATAATTGTGCCTCTGCGAACTGATCTTATTCCTACGGTCGTAGCTGATATGCATAAACCAAATTTGCAATGAGTCTTTAGATAATAAAGCAATCCGCCGAGTTTTCCGGGCGTCAGTGGGCAGAGGCAATTGGGGGCGGTGTGAGTTGTGGTATATTTGGAATTTTCAGGGGTTTCCACGGAGCGGAACAGGACACAAAACAGTGCAGATCAGGAGCAGAAAAAAGACGGAGAAATATGTATAATGAAACTGAAAACCGGGGCGGAAAGTTCTAAACAAATCCTGCAAAGCACATCCCTAAATCATGAAAAGGTGGATCAATCATATGGAAAAAATCAAGGTTGCAGTGATCGGCTGCGGCACCATCGCAAACAATGCCCATATCCCCGCGTACATGAAAAACGAAAATGCCGAGATTGTCTATTTCTGTGATATCCGCATGGAGCGTGCGGAAAAGGCTGTGCGGGACTACGGCTGTGGCCGCGCGGTTGCGGACTATCATGAAATTCTGCGTGACCCGGAGGTGGAGGCGGTTTCTGTCTGTACCCCCAACAATATGCATGCTTCCATCGCCATTGACTGCCTGCGGGCCGGCAAGCACGTTCTGTGCGAGAAGCCTGCTGCCCGTACCTATGCCGAGGCACTGCAGATGCAGCAGGCCCAGCATGAGACCGGCAAGGTTCTCAATATCGGCGTGGTCAACCGGTTCAATGACAGTGTCAATCTCATTAAGAAAATGATCGATGATGGCAAGCTGGGTGATATTCACCATGTGTATGTCAGCTTCCGGGATCACCGGTGTATTCCCGGACTGGGTGGTGCGTTTACCACGAAAGCTATTTCCGGCGGCGGCGCGCTGATTGACTGGGGTGTTCACTTCCTGGATATTGTGATGTACTGCTGCGGCGACCCCAAGCCTCTGACGGTAACCGGCGAGACCTTCTGCAAGCTGGGTGTGGATATGAAAAACTACGCCTATAAGGATATGTGGGCCGGCCCTCCGGATTACAGCGGAACCTATGATGTGGATGACTCCGTGACCGGTATGATCCGCACCGAAGGCCCGGTGATCAGCTTCAACGGTGCATGGGCCCAGAACATCGGCCAGCGGGAGATGTTCATTGATTTCATGGGCGACAAGGCCGGTATCCGACTGCAGTATGGCGCGGAGTTTACGGTCTATACCTTTGAACACGGCGCATTGGAGCAGTACACGCCTCAGTTCACCATGCGCAATCAGTTTGAAAACGAGATCAACGCATTCCTGAACTGTGTCCGTTCCGGCGAAAAGCTGCCATCTCATATTGACACGGTGATCATCACGGCGCAGATGATGCAGGCAATCTATGATTCTGCCGAGCACCATCGGGAAGTCCGGCTGTAAGGAGTATCGCCATGAAGAAGATTGGCTTTATTGACTACTATCTGGATGAATGGCATGCCAACAATTACCCCCAGCTGATTCGGGAGGAGTCGCAGGGTGAGTTGGAAGTGACCTGCGCCTATGGCCACATCGACAGCCCCATTGGCGGCATGACTACAGAACAGTGGTGCCAGACCTATGGCATCCGGCGCTGCATGTCTATCGAGGAAGTGATCGAGCAGAGCGATCTGCTGCTGGTGCTTTCCCCGGACAACTGTGAAATGCATGAGCAGCTGTGTCAGCTGCCGCTGCGTTCGGGTAAACCTACCTATGTAGACAAAACCTTTGCACCGGACGGCCCCACAGCGCAACGGATTTTTGACATTGCGCATCAGTACGGCACACCTTGCTACTCCACCTCCGCCCTGCGTTTTGCGTCGGAGTATGCCTCTATTGACCGGGCAGGCATTACGGCCATTTCCAGCTGGGGTCCCAATGATTTTGAGACCTATGCCATTCATCAGCTGGAGCCGATGATGATGCTGATGGGCTCTGCCGCCGAGCAGGTCATGTATCTGCCGGGCGATGGCTGGTACACGGTGCTGCTGCGCTTTTGCGATGGCCGCGTGGGCACGCTGAGCGGATATGCCGGTGGTTCCCCGTTTATGATGAACATCGCCTCCACTTCCGGCAATCAGTTGGTGCAGGTGCAGTCCAATTTCTTCCGGGCTTTTATCCGGGAACTGTGCCATTTCTTCCAGACGGCACAGGTGCGTGTGCCCCACGAGGAAACGCTGGCGATTATGTCAGTACGGGGCGCTGTACTGCGAGCGCAGCAGATGCCCGGCCAGTGGGTACAGGTGCAATAAAGCGTTTTTCCCAGCGTACAACCAGATATTTCCGGCGTGCCGCAAAATGGACTGCGGCACGCCCTTTTTTACAGGTGAAGGAGAAGAAACGCGGGAAAAATGAGGAAAACTATCAAAAAAACCGCAATTCATCTCCGGACTGGCGGCTAAAATGGCCGCAACGAGCAAGCGAATGCGGACACGCTAGAAAGCGGATTGGGAACCGCTTTTTGCCGGGTATGATGTTACAATTAGACAAGAAAAGAGGGCATTTTCCCGGTGCCATTATTCATTTTCCAATAAAAGGAAGCACGGCAGTTTTATCTGCTGCGTGCAGATTGCGCAAAAGTTTCGGAGGAATGCTGTTATGCTCAGACGAAGAGGTGTTGTGATCGCACCGGAGGAGCTGGACGATGTATGGGAGCGCCGACTGTGCGAGGCGGGGCTGAATGTGCTGGGGCTTCATCCTGATCCAAAAGGCCCGCCGGCCGCGCAGGTAATGGAAAACTTCCTGCGGGGGGATAACCTTTCCCGGCTGCACCGTCTGGAGCGGCATGGCATTACGGTGGAATGGGAAATGCACACCATGTCGTGGCTGCTGCCCCGGAATCTGTTCGACAGCCACCCCCGGTGGTTCCGTATGAACGAGCAGGGGCAGCGCACAGCGGATTGCAATCTCTGCACCTCCAGCGAGGAAGCATTGGAAACGGTCAGCCATGCGGCGTCGGAGCTGGCGCGTCTGTTCCGCCCCTCCAGTGGCCGGTATTATTTCTGGCTGGACGATGTGACCCATTCCCGCTGTCACTGCCCCCAATGCAGAGACCTGAGCGGGGCGGATCAGGCGATGAAAGCGTACAATGCCATTTTGCGGGGCATCCGCCGGGTGGATCCGCAGGGGCGGCAGTGCTATCTGGCTTATCACGATACCAATGCGATGCCGCAGCAGGCCAAACCGGACGAGGGAATTTTTTTGGAGTATGCCCCTATGGTGCGGGACTTCGACCGATGCATCGCGGATCCGGCCAGTGAAAAGAACCAGATTGAAAACGCGCATCTGCGGCAGCTGCTGGACTTTTTTGGAACGGACGGTGCGCAGGTGCTGGACTATTGGCTGGACAATTCCCTTTTCTCCGATTGGAAGAAGCCACCGCGACCATTCACGCTCTGTCGTGAGACTCTGCGAGCCGATCTTCGATACTATCGACAGCTGGGATTTGACAGTGTGACCAGCTTCGGCTGTTATCTGGGAAAGGAATACACTGATCTCTATCCGGAACCGGTGGACATAATCGAGTACGGCCACTGTCTTCAGGAATAGGAAGCAGAGCAGCTGCATTGCACAGGGAGGAAATGACCATGAAGGAAAAACAGTACGATGGCATTATTTTCAACTTTGACAATTCCTTTTTCACCAAGCTGGAGCAATTCGGCTTTATTAAAGTCTGGCAGATCGGAGAAATCAGCATTGATCCCAGCAAGGAAATCCAGCGGCATGAGCAACGCTGCCATGAGATTACCTACATCATTTCCGGCCGAGGTGATTTCTATTGCGGAGACGAAAATGTTTCTCTGCAGCAGGGCGATATCCATTTCATCGGCAAGGGATTACAGCACAGAATCGTGGCTGACCCCCAGAGCAAGCTGCGCTTTGCCAATATCGGCTTTGATTTTGTAGATGACGCGGATCCGTCACTGGCGGAAATGGAAGCTCTGTTTGACGATTCAACTAGCTTTGTCCTGCGAGACAGGGGAAATGTGCGTCTGTCCATGACGATGCTGATCAATGAGATGTATTCCAAATCGGCCTACAACAGCCTGCTGGTTGAAAGCTATCTCAATCAGGTGCTGGTCTATGTGTATCGGCTGGCCATGGCCGGTCAGGCAAAAATACTGCCCTCCAGTCATGAAGATAACCGCTTCGGCCTTTCGGTGTATGCGATTATCCGCTATGTGGACAACAGCAACTACGAGTTCCCAGAAATCAGTGAGATTGCCCGGGCCATGGGCTACAGCCAAAGCTACATCTCACACAAATTCAAGGAAAAAATGGGCATTACTCTTCAGGAATACATCTGCCGTAAGAAGATCGAGGCCAGTCTGGATTTCCTGAAATATCGCAAATACTCGGTAACGCAGGTGGCCATGATGCTCAATTATGGCTCTGTGCAGTCGTTTTGCAAGGCGTTCCGCAAGATCATGAATTGCTCTCCCACAGAGTATCAGAAGCGGCATCAGCGGGAAGCAGACCAGGGGGAGGGCGTTTGTGATGAATAGGCGGATTAAAAGAGCGTTGTGCGCCCTGCTGGCGGCACTGGTGGTGCTGCCTAACGGCGCGGCTGCAGCGGCAGGGGATACGGAGTCCGGCTCCTTCCTGCCGGAGTCGGTGCTGACCGATCTGGATCAGGACGGCACCTATTTTCCATACTATGACCTGTATACGCAGGCGCCTGATCTTTCCGGTAGCATCCGGCTTCCGGCGGGGGAGGCGACCCTGTCCGGCAAGGCCCAGCAGGAGCAGAGCCACCTGGATGAGGCGGATACCGTCTGCCTGGAGCAGGGCGGCAGCATGAGCTGGCAGTTCCGGCTGGAGCAGGAGGCACGTTTCTGCGTTTGGGTGCGCTATGTTTCCGGCGCAGAGCTTTTGCAGGATAATGCCATTGCGCTGGAACTGGACGGGCAATGCCCCTTTCAGGAGGCGGAGGATCTGCCCCTGACCCGGCTGTGGCGGGATGCTACGGAAATTCTGCGCGATGAACTGGGCAACGACCGGATTCCGGAACAGGAGCAGGTACTGCAATGGAGCGAGACGGCCCTGCAGGATTACACCATTTTCTCCGACCGGGCGCTGATTTTCTACCTTCCGGCGGGAGAACACACCATCACCCTGCGAAACCGCAGCGCCGAGCTGCATATCGCCTCGCTGGAGCTGACCGCGCCGGAGCGGGAAATGACGGATGCGGATGCACTGGCTGCGTGGACGGCGGCAGGCTATGGAACTACCGGCGGCTTCTATCAGAAAATTCAGGCGGAGACTACTGCCATGAAATCTACCCAGTCTATTTATCCCACCTATGACCGGGCCAGCCCGGCCACGGAGCCGTATGATGTCTATCATACCCGCCGCAATACCATCGGCGCGGACAACTGGTTAGACCCGGGTACCTGGGTCAGCTACACCGTTAAGGATGTGCCGGAGGACGGGCTTTACTTCATTTCCCTGAAATACTGCCAGAATCAGATGATCGGCACCTCTACCTTCCGTACCATTCGGATCAATGGGGAAATTCCCAGCGAGTCTTTCCGGAATGTGGCCTTTTCCTACAATGTCCGGTGGAAGATCAAAACCATTTCCGATTCCGAGGGAAATCTGTGCCCTGTTTATCTGAAAAGGGGCGACAACGAGATCCGAATCGAGGCGACGGTGGGCAAATGGTCGGAAGTGCTGCGGGTTGTGGAGGCATCCAACCGCCGGCTCAACGATATGTATATTCAGATCGTGATGGTCACAGGCTCCACGCCGGATCAGTATTATGATTACAATCTGGAAACCGAGGTGCCGGGGCTGCTGGAGTGTTTCGCCCGGGAGCGGGAAGTGCTGGCCGCCGCGGCGGACGAATTTGACCGGCTCAACGGCGGCAAGACCACCCAGTCCGAGACATTGCGTGGTGCGGTCAACCAGCTTAACAGCATGTGTGAAAATCCCAAGAGCATCCAGAAGCGGCTGTCCAACTACCGTGATACCATCAGTACCCTGTCCTCCTGGATTTATGAAAATATGGATCAGTCGCTGGAACTGGACTATCTGATGGTTCATTCCGCCGATGCGGTGCTGCCCAGGGCGGAGGCCGGTTTCTGGGCCAGGCTGCGCCATGGGATCGTGACGTTCTTCCTTTCATTCTTCCTGGACTACGACACCGTTGGCTCCACCGGCGATGGGGATACCGCCATTACCGTCTGGATCAACAGCGGCCGGGATCAGGCATCCATCCTTATGGATATGATCAGCGAAAGATTCACCCCGGAGACGGGAATATCTGTGCGGGTCAGTCTGGTGCAGAGCGGTTTTATAGAAGCAACGCTGGCTGGCACCGGGCCGGATGTGGCCATCGGCGTGGCCCGTGGACAGCCGGTCAATCTGGCTTGCCGGGGTGCGTTGGAGGATCTGAGCCAGTTCGATACATTTGACGAAGTGGTCAGCCGTTTCGGCCAGACGGCCACCGTTCCGTTTGAATATAACGGTGGCACCTATGCCGTGCCCAATACCCAGTCTTTCTTTGTGATGTTCTACCGCAAGGACATTCTCAGCAAGCTGGATCTGCAGCTGCCCGAAACATGGGATGATATGCTGCATCTGGTACCACGCCTGCAGAAAAAGCATATGGAAGTGGGGCTTCCCTACAGCGCCATCTCCGCCGCGGCCGCGGTGGACAGCGGTATGGGAGCCAAGGATCTGTTCCCCGTTCTGTTGCTGCAAAACGGCGGCCAGTTCTATGCCGATGACGGCAGTGCCTCTGCCCTGTCCAGCGAAGCGGCCATGTCCGCCTTCCGGCAGTGGTGTGAATACTACCAGCAGTACGGCTTTGAGCTGGTGTACGATTTCTATACCCGCTTCCGGGATGGGGATATGCCCATCGCTATTGCGGATTTGTCCTATTACAATGTGCTGATGGCCAGCGCACCGGAGATCCGGGGCCAGTGGGGCATTGCGCCCATTCCCGGCACGATTCAGGCCGATGGCTCCATTGACCGCTCCACCGGCAGCGCCGGTTCCGGTGTGGTTATGTTCCGGGATGCGGAAAACAAGCAGGCGTGCTGGGACTTCATTGAGTGGTGGACACGCGCCGAGACCCAGCAGACCTACAACGAAAAGGTTGAAAATGTTATGGGCCCGGCCGGACGCAACCCTACTGCCAACCTGGAGGCGTTTTCCATGCTTCCGTGGAGCGAGGAGGAGCTGGAAGCCCTCACACAGCAGCGCAGCTATGTCCGGGATCTGCCGGAGGTGCCGGGCAGCTATTTTGTTACCCGCTGTTTGGACAATGCCTTCCGTGCCGTGCTTTACGATGGGGATAATCCCCGGGAGGTTTTTGAGCAGGAGGTGCAGAGCATCGACCGGGAAATTCAGCGCAAGCGTAAAGAGCTTGGACTGGACGGATGACAGGAGGGAAGACCGTGAACAACCTGAAAAAACCGGCGGAGCATAGCCTGCTGAACCGGATGAAGAAATACCGGGCCAGCTATTTGCTGATGGCGCCGTTTATGATACTGTTTCTGGTTTTTACCGTGGTGCCGGTCCTGTCGGCCATTGGAATCAGTTTTACCCAGTTTGACATGCTGTCGATCCCCAAATTTGTGGGTTTGCAGAATTATGAGCGGATGCTCCTAGATGACCCTATTTTTTTCAAGGTGCTGAAAAACACTGTGATCTTCGCCTTTCTGACCGGCCCGCTGAGCTATGTGCTGTCGTTTCTGTTTGCGTGGCTGATCAATGAGACGGGGCGCTACCTGCGTACGTTTTTGACGCTGGTGTTCTACATGCCGGTTCTGGCGGGAAATGTGTACTATATCTGGTCATTCCTGTTCAGTAGCGACCGCTATGGCGTGATCAATGCCGCTCTGATGCAGCTGGGCATTGTACAGGAACCGATCAGCTGGCTGCTGGATCAGAACCTGATTATGGGCGTGCTGATTGTTGTGCAGCTGTGGATGAGTCTGGGTACAGGATTCCTCAGCTTTGTGGCAGGCTTTCAGTCACTGGATAGGAGCCTGTTTGAGGCCGGTGCGATTGATGGCATTAAAAACCGGTGGCAGGAGCTGTTTTATATCACCATTCCCTCCATGGCCCCGCAGCTGATGTTCGGCGCGGTGATGCAGATTGGCGCTTCCTTCGGTGTCAGTGCGGTGATCACCAATCTGGCGGGCTTCCCAACGACCCAGTACAGTGCCGATACCATTGTCACTTATATCATGGATGTGGGCATCACCCGCTATGAAATGGGCTATGCCTGCGCCTTTGCGGTATTCCTGTTTGTGATGATGCTGTTGACCAATCAGATCATTACCCGCGTCATCGGGAAATTCAGCACCGACTGAGAAAGGAAAAGCAATGCGTTTTCGACTGTTTAATTCCAATTTCAACCGTTCAGCTTTTGGAAACTTCATGGTGTTTCTGCTTCTGCTGCTGTTCGGTGTGTTTTTCCTGTTTCCTATTGTGTATGCGGTGATCACGGCGTTTAAGCCGCTGGAGGAGATTCTCCTGTTCCCACCCCGGCTGTATGTGAAAAACCCTACGCTGGATAACTTCATCGAACTGGCGCTGTTGCTGGAGGATTCATGGGTACCCCTGTCACGGTATCTGTTCAACAGTGTACTGGTCAGCGTGGTGGGAACACTGGGTCATCTGCTGCTGGCCAGCATGGCGGCATATCCGCTGGCCAAGCATTGCTTTCCGGGCCACAAGTGGATCAAGCAGGTAATCGTGATGTCCCTGCTGTTTACCACTTCCGTGACCTATATTCCGCTGTATGTGGTGCTGACCAAGCTGAAGCTGATCGACACCCTTGGTTCTGTGATTCTGCCCGCATGGGCCGGTTCTCTGGGACTGTATCTGATGATGAATTTCATGTGCAGCATTCCGGACTCTGTGCTGGAGGCGGCCCGGCTGGATGGGGCAGGAGAGTTTACCATTTACTGGAAGGTGGTTATGCCCAATGTCAAGCCTGCGTGTATGACATTGATCATTTTTGCATTCCAGAGTCTGTGGAATGCAACGGGCACATCGTTCCTGTATAGTGAGGAAGGAAAACTGCTTCCCTCCATCACGGCTACCATTACCGCAGGCGGCGTAGCCCGCAGCGGTGTCAGCAGTGCCGCTGCGCTGCTGATGCTGCTGCCGCCGATCCTGATCTTCGTTTTGGCGCAGAAGAATGTCATTCAAACCATGAGTACCTCCGGTATCAAGCAGTGAGCGCCGAAAGAAGGGGTGGAGCGTGAAAGTGAAGAAAAGAAGAACCCTGCTGCGAATTCTTGCAGGCGCATTGCTGTGTCTTGTGGCGCTGGCACCCCAGCAGGCCGCCGCTGCGCAGGCGTATCCGGGCTATACATATAACAGCAAAGATCAGGCGGTACCCACCGCCATGCCCTATGAGGCGCTGGCCGTATACAGCGGCGATGATTTTGGAATTGGCGCTTTTTCCATGCCAAGTGACCTCTACACCACGGAAAGCGGAGAAATTTTTCTGCTGGACGCGAAGAACAGCCGTATTGTGGTGCTAAATGGCGATGTTACCCTCAACCGGGTGATCACCCCACGGGATCCGCAGGGGCAGGATTTGCAATTTGTCGATGCCGCCGGGATCTCGGTGTGCGATGACGGACGGTTGCTGGTGTGTGACCGCAAGGGGCAGGCTGTGTATGTTCTCGATGCGACAGGTGCCATGCTCGATCGGATTGAAAGACCGGTGTCCGGTATCGTGCCGGATAATTTCCAGTTTCAGCCGGTCAAGGCCGAGGAGGATTCAGGAGGAATTCTCTATGTCCTGTCTGCCGGCAGCTACAATGGTGCGCTGCAGTTTGACCGGAGCGGAGAGTTCCTGGGATTCTATGGCAGCGAGGATGTTGACCTGACACTGGATGTGCTGATCAGCTATTTTTGGAAGAACGTGCTGTCGGATCAGGCGGCGGAAGGTCTAAGCCGGACGGTGCCTGTGGAATTTGTCAGCTTCTGCATCGATGAAAAGGACTTCGTCTTTACCATTCGCAAGGGTAACGAGGTTACCACCGGGCAGGTGCGAAAGCTCAATGCCAAGGGTGAGAATGTGCTGGAGGAGCATACCTTCGGTGATCATATTAAGAATATTCAGCTGGTGGACTTGAATGTGGATGCACAGGGGTTCATCACGGTGCTGGACGGGAGCAGCGGCAGGCTGCTGCAATACGATCCGGACGGACTGCTGCTGTACGCCTTCGCGGGAAAGGGAACCCAGCTGGGTACTTTCACGACACCTGCTGCGGTAGCTTCCGTGGGAGATCGGCTGCTGGTGCTGGATACAGATACGGGACTTTTGACTGTGTTCGCACCCACGGAGTTTGCTTTGCAGGTGCGTCAAGCAACGACGCTGTACCGGGATGGGCGCTATGCCGAGGCTATGGAGCCATGGCAGCAGGTGCTGACCCGGGATAACAACTATGAGCTGGCCAATATCGGCATGGGTAAGATTTATGAGGGCCTTGGCCAGTATGAAACGGCCATGGATTACTACAGCCGCGGCAATGACCGGCAGCTTTACAGCGATGCGTTTACCCTGTACCGGGCGCAGCTGCTGCGTCAGCATTTTACCGTGCTGATGCTGCTGATTGCGGCGGGACTGGTGGCACTGATGGTATTCCTGTCCAGGCCGCCAAGACGCAGGGCGGTCTATGCCGGCGGACGACCCCGGGGAAAGTATCCAATGTACTGTATGCTGCATCCCTTCAATGGCTACAGCGACCTGAAAAGCGAGCGATCCGGTTCCCTGTGGCGGGCCAATGCTATTCTGGTGGCGCTCTTTGTGGTATCCGTTCTGACACAGCAGTTGACAGGCTTCCCCTTTAATGACAAGCGGACGGATCAGCTGAATTTGTGGGTCTGCCTTTGTTCCAGCATCGGTGTGTTTGTGGCCTTCGTTGCCTGCAACTGGGCGGTGACCACCATTATGGACGGCAAGGGTTCTTTCCGGGAGATTTGGATCTTCTGCGCCTATGCACTGGTGCCATATGTACTGTTGAGTCTGGGACTGATTGTTTTGAGCAATGTGCTTAGCAGCGAGGAAGCGGCGTTTTACTATGCCGCGCAGGGGCTGACCTATGCGTGGACAGCCATCGCATTGCTGGTTGCCATCCGGGAAGTGCACATGTATTCGCTGAAAAAGACATTGGGGACGCTGCTGATCACCTTCTTCGGCCTTGTGGTGATTGTGATCATCGCGGCGATCATATTCAGTGTGTTCAGTCAGCTTGTTGGGTTTATTGCCACCATCGGCTCAGAGCTGTCCATGCGCAGTTGATGGTTGCGGGGCAATGCGGCAAAGGATGTGACAAAAGGCTTATGACGAAAACCAATCGATACAAGCGAATTCCTGCCATTCTGCTGGTGGTGCTGCTGCTCTGCGGCTGCGCGGCCACCGGCGAGACACCTGCAACTCCGGCCCCTGCACAGCCGGCACCCTATACGGTAGCATCAGCACAGGAGGGACAGCGGCTATATACGAAGAACGGCAGGCTTTCCCTGTATGTGGATGAAAAGAATGCCCTGTTTACGGTAGAGGATGCCGACGGAAATGTGTGGGGCAGTGTGCCGGAGCAGTACGAGCAGGATCCGATCGCCCGGGGCGATGCGCTGAAGCTGCTGGGTTCTCTGATCCAGATTCATTATTCCGACAGGCTGGGCAATGTCAATGTACTCAGCAGCCGCAAGGAAAGCGTGGAAAAGGGAACGGCGGCGGTGCTGAGCATCGATGGCGGCGTTCGGATGGAATTTACCTTTGAAAAATATGGCATTACGGTGCCGGTGGAAATTTTACTGAGAGAGAATGGCATTGAGGTGTCCGTAGTTTGTCGGGACATCCTCGAAAGTGTGGAGGGGTATAAGCTCCTGAGTGTGGACGTGCTGCCGAACTTCTCCGCTGCACAGGCCCAGCAGGAGGGGTTCCTGCTGGTGCCGGATGGTTCCGGTGCCCTGATCAGCTGGAAGGACAATCCCGGCGTTAACGCAGATTACAGCCAGTATGTCTACGGACGGGACACGGCCATCACGCAGCTGGAGCGGGGCAGTGTTACGCAGCAGGTTCGCCTGCCGGTGTTCGGCATGTCCCATGATGGAACCGGCTATACGGCCGTGGTGACACAGAGCGCCGCCCGGGCGAAGATCAATGCTTCCGTGGCTGGCAAACGTAACAGTTACAGCAATGCCTACGCGGAGCTGATCTACCGGGATCAGGATCTGGTGCTGGTGGAAAAGAAAAATCAGACGGTGCGCATTGTGGAGACCTCTCATACGACACTTGAACGGCAGACGGTGCGCTATACCCTGATGACCGGTGCCTGCTCCTATGTGGAGATGGCCCAGCTGTACCGTACATATCTTCTGGAGGAATCCGGTGTTACCATCACGGCCCGGCAGGATCAGGCACCACTGGTGGTGGAGCTGTTCGGCGGCGTAATGGCGCAGCAGTCGGTGCTGGGATTCCCGGTGGAAAAGGTTGTTCCTCTGACAACTTTTGATGATGCCCGGCAGATTCTTACGCTGCTGCAGCAGGCCGGTGTAGAGCAGTTGACGGTATGCCTGACCCAGTGGCAGCATGATGCCACCGGAGCCGCCATGCAGACGGAGCTTTCGCCGGATGCGGCCCTTGGCGGTATGAAGGGACTGAAGGCCCTGCTGGAACAGTGCAACAGCGATGGCGTGTCCGCTTTTCTCAATATCAATACCAATCACATGGTCAAAAGCACATGGAGTTACGGCAAAAAGAGTGAGTCGGCCTCTTCCATCCGCCGGGATCCGGTGATGCAGTATCCCTACAGCGTCAACACCGGTGAGGCGAAGGTTTCCGCTCCGATATTCTGCCTGAAGCCCTCCCTTGTGACAGGTGTGGCGCAAAAGCTGGCAGCCGACGCTGCGGCTCTTGGCAATGTGGGGTTGGCAACGGATACGCTGGGAGAGTTGCTCTATTCCGATTTCGACCGGGAGGCCGTGACACGGGAGCGGACACAGATGCTGTGGGAACAGGCGCTGGACACACTCGCTTCGGCTAACGGCAGCCTTCTGGTGTACGGTGGCAATGCATATGCGCTGCCCGGCGCAACCCTTCTGACCGATGTTTCCCTGGATAGCAGCGAATTTCTGATTGAGAGCAGGAGCGTTCCGTTTTACCAGATTGTACTGCACGGGATCATTCCCATGTCCACACAGCCGCTCAATGATGAAAGTGATATACAGACTGCTTTCCTGCAGGCCGTGGAAACGGGCACCTGCTTGAAATGGCGCTGGATCGCCCGCAACGAGCAGGAGCTGGTGGAAACGGATTACAACGATTTGATCAGCTGCCGCTATGAAAACTGGCTTGAAACCGCCGCTGCGCAGTATGCGCAGGCACAGCAGCTGCTGCGGGATGTAGCTGTATGTACCATTACCGGTCATGAATGGCTGACACCGGCGGGGGATGTTGTGAAAACGACATGGTCAAACGGCACGGTTGTGCTGGTAAATTACAGTCAGGAGGCTGTGCAGGTCTCGGGTGTCACTGTCCCGGCTCAGTCCTTCATGGTCACGGAGGAGACGGCATGAAGCTACGCAAAACAACTTCCGGCCGGCGCCGGCTGTCCAGGCGCACAACAGCCACGCAGCGCCGCAATGCCCGATGGGGCTGGCTGTTCATTCTTCCGTGGGTGATCGGTACGGTGTTTTTCTTCTGCAGGCCCATGGTGCAGGCAGCGGTATACGCCTTCAGTAAGGTGACTATGACCGGCGGCGGAACAACATACAAATTTGTTGGGCTGGACAATTTCATCTACCTTTTCACGGTGGATGCCAATTTCCTGCCGAATTTGACGGAATCCCTGCTGAAAATGCTCTACGAGGTGCCGGTGATCGTGGTGTTCAGCCTGTTGATTGCCATGGTGCTGCGGGGAAACTACCGGGGGCACACCCTGTTTCGCGCGACATTCTTTTTCCCCGTGATCATTGCCTCTGGCGTTGTAATTACCATTTTGCGCACACAGGTGATGATGACCGGCTCCGCTACCTCCGCTCAGCAGCAGGCATATATGTTTGCGCTGCCGGATTTTGCAGTGCTGACAGACCTGTTCGGACTGCCGGAAGCCATTGTGGAGCTGGCAAACAAGGTGGTCAACGGATTTTTTGACATTACATGGAAATCTGGCGTGCAGATTATTCTGCTGTTGGTGTCCGTCAACCACATTTCCCCCAGCTTTTACGAGGCTGCGGACATCGCCGGTGCCACCGCCTGGGAGAAGCTGTGGACGATCACCATTCCCATGATCGCACCGACCATTCTTGTGGTGATCATCTATACCATCATCGATTCCTTCACCGATTACGGCAACGTGATCATGCGCATGATCGATCAGTATGCGGCCGATATCAACTATGAGTACAGCACCACCATTGGCTTGGTGTATTTCCTCATCGTGGCGCTGCTGATCGGGGTGGTATCGCTGCTGATGAAGCGAATTACCGCCTTCTCTGAGGAATAACCCCCTTATCTCATCGACCACAGACGCGTGTCTGAACAATCATAAGGAGCGTGAACAAACATGAAAAAGAGAAACCTGAAAAAGGTGCTTTCCCTGCTGCTGGTTGCAGCCATGACGCTGGCCATGGTGCCCGCGCTTGGATTGCAGGCGCAGGCCGCAGAGAAAGTACCGGTGATCACCCTGCGGGCCGATACGGCGATCAATCCCATTGTGGATTTCCATGCCACCAAGGAGCGCGGCTTTACCGAGGGCGGCCCCTATACACTGACCATGGAGTGGCGTGCTGAGATCGAGCCGCTGTCTGCCACCCAAACAGCCAATGTGTTCATGGTGCCCATTGGCTATGATATCAACAATGTTGACCAGTATAAAGCTGGTCTGGGGATATCTCTGCGGGAAAGCTGCGACTGGACACAGGTCAGCTGGACGTTTGAAACTTTCAGATATTATGAGGCGCTGGCCGGTGTGATGGTGGCTGGTGGTCTGGTTCGTCTGGGCATGTGGTATGCCTATGGCGAGGTGCAGATCCGCAATCTGGTCATCCGCAATGCCGAGGGCAAGGTGCTCTATGATATGAACAAGGATGCCGACATTGCCGCGCTGCTCCAGCAGATGGACAAGGACGGCCTGGAAGAGACGGAGCTGGATAATCTGCAGGCGATCAATAAGACCTGCGCATGGGTACATGCCAAGTTCGGTACCGGCAATTATCAGGCCATGATCGGCCGTTCCGGCAGCGGCACGGAGCCGGAGCCCACCGAACCGCAGGGCCCTGTGTTCGAGGATCCCACGGAGCCGAATCCCACGGAACCCAAGCCTACGGAACCCAAGCCCACGGAACCCAAGCCTACGGAACCCAAGCCTACGGAACCGCAGCCCACGGAACCCAAGCCTACGGAACCCAAACCTACGGAACCCAAGCCTACGGAACCGCAGCCCACGGAGCCTAAGCCTACGGAACCGCAGCCTACGGAGCCGGAGCCCACCGAACCGCAGCCTACGGAACCGCAGCCTACGGAGCCTAAGCCTACGGAACCTAAGCCTACGGAACCGCAGCCCACCCGGCAGAACGGTGGTAATGTTCTCAAGACGGTGGCTATCATTGCCGTTGCGATCGGCGTGCTGGCCGCAGCGGCCATCGGCTATCTTTTGATCACCGGCAAGGTGGGCAAAAAGCCGGAAGAGGACTGATAACCAGTTGATCTCTGCCCGGCGCGGCCGGACAGATCAAATATGGAGGCTCCGCAGCCATCGGGGCTTCCAAATCCAATCAAAAAAAGGAGAATCTGCAATGAAACATACCCGGCATTTTCGTAAACGCGCAACAGCGATCCTGACAATGCTTGCACTGTTGGTATCGGTGGTTGCAGCAATGGGCGTGCTGCCCCTCTCCGCGGATGCGGCCTCTGCACCCTACACCCCCAAGCGTGTCATGAGCATCACCTCCACCGGCAGTGAGGCCGAGGGCAAGATGCTGATTACTGCCAGCGGCAGCTATCTGGGAGAGGGTAAGGCCGTCACAGTTAGAGGCTACTACAAGGTGGAAAACTACGCTGTAGTCGGTTCCGGCGCCTGTGTCCAAATCGGCCCGGAGGCGACCAGCGGCGCCATCAGCGTCACGGCCAATACCGATGGCTGGGTTGCGTTTGAGCAGACCTACACCACCGGCGATTCCAACTGGCTGAAATACGGCTTCTGGTATACCACCGGCACTCTGTCCATTGCCGATCTGACCATGACCGACGGGGACGGCAATGTGATCTATGACATGGCTACCGACAGCAATCTGGTTGCCGGAGACATTGCCCCGGGCAACTTTCCACAGCAGCAGGGCATGTGGTATCTTGGTTATTACAACAGCTCCGACAACGTCTCTGTTCATATCGATCCCGTTTATGAAGGCAGTGAAGAGCCTGTCGAGCCGGTCAAGCCTGTGGTCACGGTGACACCAGTTCCCGAGATCCCCGATCTGCTGGCTCCGGACGATAATGGCTACAAGCCCAACCGGGCCTTCGCCATTGTCAGCACCTCCGATGCCCATCCCAGCGTCAGCTTTGCGCAGTTCGCCCGGGAAGGCTATCTGGAGGAAGGCAAGTATTACATCTTCGCCAAGATCCGCATTACCGATTTTGTGGCCCATGCCGATGCGGCGGTTTCCTCCTGCTCCATGCTGATGGGTGAGACGGTTCTTGCCACATGGACAGGCAACACCGATGGCTGGGTCGATCTAACCGATGACGATGGCAATCTGATCAGCTTTGGTGCCTTTGCCAAGCGGACGGATATTCTCAAGCTGTCCTTCCATACCCAGGGGGCCGCTGCCAATTTCGCCGTGGCCGATCTGATGATTGCCAACGAGAAGGGTGATATTCTCTACTCACTGGCCAATGACGGCAGCCTCAATGCCGTGGGAGATATGCGCTATACCGATAAGGCCCACTGGGACGCATGGGATGCTACCCCCGAGACTCCCACTTCGGCCTTCCCCATCCGTACCAGATGCAACTATGTGCCCAATGTGTCCGCCTCGCTGCGGATCGATGATCTGACCGAGTGCAAGCCCTTTGAGGATGAAGCTTTCATCGCATGGCTCAGCAGCAACAGCCTGTTCAAGGCCGGTGAGAAGTACACCATTTCCGGCATGATCCGGGTGGATGTGCGCGCCGGTATCAAGAATAATGTCACGCCCGCCATGGTTCTGACCGGCACGGATAATGATCTGAAGTTCCACAGCACCGGCGGCTGGGTCAGCCTGCTCAATACCGATGGTTCCCCCGTTACCTTCACCGCTACGGAGGAGGCCAAGGCCGTCTACATCAAGTTTAACTTCTACCGTGCCCACGGCACCCTGTCTCTGGCGGATATCGTCATCCGTGACAGCAAGGGTGAAGTGGTCTGGGATATGTCCCGGGACGCCGAATTGATCTCCTTCAAGGATAAAGTCACGAATGGCTTCGTCCAGAAGGGTGAGCTGATCAAGTGGTTCTTCTACGCCAATGCCAAGGGCGAAGGTTGGGTGGATGTCAACGGGAACCCGGTTGATCATACCGATGCGGATTATCTCATCCCCCACTTTGATGAGATCGCGCCGGTTCCCAGCCAGCCTGTGGATCCGGAGCCCACCGATCCGGATCCCACCGATCCGGATCCCACCGGTGACTCCATCGCCGTGGCAGCCGTGCTGCTGGCCGTTTCCACCGCGTTGATGGGTGCTGCCGTTACAAACCGCAGAAAAAACCGCGCCTGATGCGCAAACCGTAAGTTCCATTCGGGGAGCAGAGCCTGCTCTGCTCCCCACCCACCATGATCCGGAAAGGGCGGATGAACCATGAAAGCACTGGCCACGTTCAAACACAATGTGCTGACGCAATTTGACAACAACAAACTGACCATCAAAAACAGGGTCACACGCCGTGTGGTATCCGCACTGCGGCTTGTTTTTCTGATCGGTATGAGCTTTGTGATGCTCTATCCGGTGCTGTATATTCTGTCTGCGGGCTTCAAAAGTCTGCAGGATGTGTATGATCCGACAGTGGTCTGGCTGCCGAAGAATTTCAGCTGGCAGAGCATGACCCTGGCGCTGGACGTGTTGGATTTTACCAAGTCCGTGTCCAGAACACTGGCCATGACCGTGCCGAGTGTACTGCTGCAAATGGTCAGCAGTCTGCTGGCCGGCTATGGCTTCGCAAGATTCAAGTTTCCCGGCCGGAAGGTTCTGTTTGCGCTGCTGATCTTCACCATCATCGTGCCGGTGCAGACGTATATGATCCCACTGTATGTGGGGTTTAAGAATTTTGACTATTTCGGGGTTGGCTCGTTGATCGGTCTGCTGACCGGAAAGCCAATGACTACCTCTCTGGTGGACAGCAATGTTCCC
This sequence comes from uncultured Oscillospiraceae bacterium, assembly GCA_964564605.1. Lineage (GTDB taxonomy): Bacteria > Bacillota > Clostridia > Oscillospirales > Oscillospiraceae > Faecousia. The sequence continues at coordinate 12,179 of CAZMBL010000009.1, read as the reverse complement.
TTCTATCTGATGGCCATGCTGGGCGCCGGAATTCGCTCTGGGCTGTATATTTTCATGCTGCGTCAGTTTTTTGTGGGGATGCCCAAGGAGCTGGAGGAGGCGGCCAGTATCGATGGCTGCGGCCCACTGCAGGTGTTCGCCCGGATTATGCTGCCCAATGCCGTCCCCATGATGGTAACAATCATGGTTTTCTCCCTGGTCTGGTACTGGAACGACTATTATCTGTCGTCCATGTTCTTTAACACCACGTTCCCCCTGTCGGTAAAGCTGACAGAGCTGAACAGCCTGCTGACCTACAGCAATCAGGTGTCGGGCATTGCCAACCAGGAGCTGCTGTTTATGAAGGAAGGAATTTTGGCGTGCGGTTGCCTGCTGGTTATTCTTCCGCCGCTGATTTTATATATTTTCGCACAGAAGTTTTTCACAGAGGGACTGGAACGCAGCGGTATCGTTGGCTGACAGTTCACACATTTGCAAGGAGTGTAACGCTATGAAAACATGGAGAAAAATCACCGCTTTGGCGCTTGCCACATTGCTTTTGCTGGCGCTGACTGCCTGCGGCCCCGCGGCTCCGGATGTTGAACCCGGCACACTGGAGGGAGAGGCCGGCGCGAAGCTGACCATTATGATTCCCGGCCACGATGCTTCAGATGAAAATGCGTGGCAGAATCAGGTGGTGGCAGAGTATAAGAAGCTCTACCCCGATGTGACGGTGGAATTTGTCACCGCCAGCTGGGAAAACTGGCAGACCAAGGTGCTCTCCGCCTACAAGAGCGGCGACCCCATCGACCTGATCAATGACGGTGCCAATAATAACCCCAAATTCGCTCTGAAGGGCATTACCCAGCCCATTGATGACTATGTGAACATGGAAAACCCCAATCTGCACAAGAACATCATGGATGAAGTGTTCACCTACAGTGGCAAGCACTATGTGGCCGTTAGCGAAACCAATGTGGCAGTGCTGTATTACAACAAAAATATTTTCGAGAGCGAAGGCGTGACGGATCCCGGTACGCTTTATGCCAACGGCGAGTGGAATTGGGAGAATTTCGTCAAGATCGCCAAGCAGCTGACGGACAAGAGCATCAACCGCTATGGCTATGCTTCCGACTATCCCTATCTGTTCTTCGGCTCCAACGCAACCTCCGTGCTGACACTGACGGAAGATGCCAAGTATCAGCTCAACATCGATGATCCTGCGCTGGCCCAGAGCCTGGAAATCATTCAGGACGGCAAGTTCACCTCCGGCTGGAGCGGCTATGATGGAAGCCCCTACAATACCTTCTACATGGGTTCCGCTGCCATGCTGGGCGACTGGCAGTTCTGTGAGCGCAATATTCTGGCGGCCCGGGAATTCGGGCTGGCGGATTTTGAGTACGGCGTGGTGCCCATGCCCTTCGGCCCCAACAATACCGAGGGCGTTTCCGGCATTACGGCGGCGGGCTGGGCCATCGGCAGCGGTTCTGACTGCCCGGCCCATGTGGGCAAACTGATTGACATGCTGGTGGACGGTCAGGCCAAGTATCTGGCTGAAATGGCGGAAAAACTGCCCGCCGAAAATCAGCAGCTGTATGCCAAGCTGGCGGAAAAACCCTTCTGCACCAACACAAGAGACTCTGCCGTTGGCGGTGCGTATGAAATCTGCGCCGAGGTTGCCGAGGGCAAGAGCATTGCGCAGGTGATCGAGCAATACAAGCCCGAATACAAGCGCCGTGTGGAAGAGGCCAATTCCAGCGATATCATCATCGAGTAATTACGGGGACTTTACGAAAGGGGGAGCAATCCATGCAAGAGCCAATGCGGCCGGATTACACGGAAATGCTGCTGACAGAGCAGGGGCGGTGCTGCTGCACCGTGGTCATCGCGGAGGATGCCTGCGAAAAGGTTCATCTGGCGGCCCGGGATTTCTGTCAGCTTCTGGAAAAAATGTCCGGGGCCAGGTGCCCGATTGTCACGGAGCGTGCAGTCAAAGAGAAAAGCGGCAATCTGGTACTGATCGGCCCGTCTGACCTGACACGTCAGATGGGGCTGGATACGCCTGCCGGCTATCCTGATCGGGAGCGGGTGATCCTGCGGCGGCAGGGAAACAGACTGGCCCTGCTGGGTAATGACGACGGTGCCTACACCGGCACGCAGTTTGCTGTGACGATGTTGTTTGAAAAGCTGGGCTGCGGCTGGTATGGGCCGGATGAGCTGTGGCAGGTGATTCCCCGGCAGGAGACCATCCGCGTGGGGTATCTGGACATTGACCATCGCCCGACCTTCATCAGCCGCTACAGCAATGTGCTGCGGGCCAATCCGGATATCGGCAGACGCTGGTATCTGGGCGGTGACCGGAGGATCTCCGGTCATGGCTTCCCGTTTATGGTGCCCCGGGAGGAGTATTTCCCCACCCATCCGGAGTGGTTCTGTATGATCGATGGTGAGCGTAACCCTTTCGTGGAATGGTGGCAGTATTGCTATTCCAATGAAGAACTGGCCGATGAACTGGCGAAAAAGATCTGTGAAAAGTTTGAGGCTGAGCCGGAGCTGATCCAGTACAGCATCGCGCTGAATGACGGCTGGTACCACGGCTGGTGTGAATGTGACCAGTGCCGCAGCATGGGAACGCCCAGTGAAACGGCGGTTCTGTTCGCCAACCGGCTGGCCCGGCAGATCGGCAAACGATTCCCAAACCACAAGCTGACCTTCCTTGCCTATTTCCCCACCTATTTCCCGCCTACCCATCCCATGGAGGTAGAGCCAAATGTGGAGGTTATGTTCTGCAAGGAGGCGGATATGTTCATGCCGGTAGACAAGGGGCCGGACAACGGTTATCACCAGCGTTATTATTTTAAGCAGAGCAAGAATACCTACCCCGTCCCGTGGCGGGAGAATTTTGAAAAATGGAACAGCATGGTTCCTTTCCGACACAAGGCCATCTGGGACTGGTATTGCATCGCAGCGGCAGCTCCGGAGTGGAAGGACGTGCCATGGGTACAGGGAGATGTGGCCACCCGCAACAACCGCTACTGGCATGATCACGGAATCGGATATGTTTATAACGATCAGGGCCCGCTTGGCTCGTTCTTTGAGGATGACAGCAGCTACCCCCTGCGATTCCCGTTGTGGCATGTAGCGGCCCGCAGCTGGTGGGATGGCGATCTGACAGGTTCGGACATCCTCATGGAGGATTGTGCCAAGCTCTATGGCGGTGCAGCAGACTTGATGTTTGCCTATTACCATGCGCTGGCGGATGTGGCGGCCCACAATACGGCCTTCACCATTGCCTGGCACCCGCCCAAACCCTGCCAGCTGTATACACCGGAGCGGGTCGCCCGGCTCGATCGCCTGATGGAGGCGGTACGGGTACAGGCGGCTCAGGAAGAGCCGGTGGTCGCCCGGCGTCTGGCTGTGCAGCTTGAGCTGTGGGAAAAAGCAAAAGCGGTCATTGAAAGCAGCGCCCTGTCCCAGGAGGCTGCAACGCAACAGGAGGAAACGGTATGAAAAAACAGACCCGCATCCGCTTACGCAGACTGATGTGTCTGGCGCTGGCAGCGGCGCTGCTGCTTCCCATTGTGGGCTGCGTCGGAAATACGAATCCGACGGATCCTTCCACATCTCAGACACCCAGTCAGACGGGCACGGAGCCCTCCGGCAGCGTGGTCTGGACGGAGGATTCCAAGCCTGATACACAGCCCACGGGCACGGAGCCTACACAGCCGTCGAAGCCAACGGATCCGCAGCCGACCGAAACAAAGCCGACGGAACCTGAACCCACCGAGCCGGATCCCAAGCCTACAGAACCGAAGCCCACGGAACCGAAACCTACGGAGCCGAAACCTACGGAGCCGAAGCCTACGGAGCCGAAGCCTACGGAACCGGTGCGCACGGATCTGCCAATTGTGGAAGACGGAAAAGCCTGTGCAACGATTGTCATTGCGGAAAAATACACCCAGAAGGCATATGAAGCAGCGGCGGATCTGCAGAGCTATCTGCTGAAAATGACCGGTGTAACCGTGAAGATCGGTCTGGACAATGTAGATCGCACCAGCGGGAATTACATTCTGGTCGGCCCCACCCGCTACACCGAGAAGCTGGGCATTCGCCAGCCCGCCGGCTATCCCGACAACGAAAAGGTGATTGTCAAGCGTGTGGACAATTATCTGGTACTGCTTGGCAATGATGATGGTGCTTTCACCGGTACCCAGTTCGCTGTGACCATGTTTCTGGAGACACTGGGGTGCGGCTGGTTCGGTACCCGCAGCTTGTGGCAGGTAGTTCCGGAACTGGACAGCATCTGCGTCGATGAGTTGAATATCACCAAAACACCCAAATTCATCAGCCGCGAAAATCGTCTGCTGGAGCGCTATCCCGATCTGGCCCGCCGCTGGTACATGGGCGGCGTAGAGGCGCAGGTGGGTGAGCATTTCCTGACAACACTGGTGACCCGGGATGAATTTGCGGACCATCCGGAGTGGTTTGCCAGACGCAACGGCGAAATGTACATGGAGGCCGGCACCTATTGGCAATACTGCTATTCCAATGAGGAACTGGCCAATGAGATCGGTTCTCGGATTATTGCCTTCTTTGATGCCAATCCAAACTGCTATATCTATTCTATCACGCCAAATGATGGCTGGGTGGCAGGTACCTGCGATTGCAGCGAGTGCGAGAAAATTGCAAATGATGCGGATCTGATCGTCCGGTTTGCCAACCGGGTTGCCAGAAAGGTGGCCCAGCGCTATCCCGATCGCCGGGTGTCTTTCCTGTCCTATCACTCCACACTGGTGGCACCGGATCAGTCCGTTGCGCTGGAGCCGAATGTGGAAGTGATGTTCTGCGCGGAGACTACCATGACGAAGCCTATCACGCAGGCCGGTTATATCGGCATGTCCGGCTCCAGAACGGAAGTTGCATGGACGGATAACTTCAAGGAATATGTGAAAAAGACGCAGGTCAACAACATATCCGTCTGGAAATGGCTGTGTATTGCCGCAGAAAGCGATGCGTGGGCCAATATTCCATGGGTGCAGGGCAATGTTGCCATTGAAGATCAGAATTACTGGAAAAGCCAGGGTGCATCCTATGTGTTCTACGATCAGGGCCCCCATCAGGCATATCGGGAGTACGAGTCGTCCATGCCGCTGCGCTGGCCACTGTGGTATGTGGCAGCCAAGGGCGCATGGGATGCAGACCTGACCGGTGATGAAATTCTGCTCGATGCATGCCAGAAACTTTATGGTAAGGCGGCCAATGCCATGTTTGCCTATTATAAGGCACTAGCCAATGCCAGCGAAGCCTGCCAGACTGACAGCTATGCGTGGGCGGCACCCAAACCCTCCAGTGTCTATACCTCTGCGCAGATCCGCAAGATCGATGATGCCATCGCAACGGCGAAGACTCTGCTGGATCAGGTGACGGATCTGCAGCGCGAGCGCATGGAAAATCAGATGGAACTGTGGAAACAGGCGAAAAAGTACATCTATTTGAACTGAGGAACTGCCGGGCATGGTGTACTGGCCGGCATGCCATGCCCGGTGGCTTTATGAAAGAGAGGATCGAGCAATGAGTAATTTTCAAATCGGCATTATCTCGGACTGGTTGCGCCTGCCTTTTGTGCAGAGCCTTGAAGCCTGCGCCAGAATGGGCGCGGACGGCGTGCAGCTGTATGCTGTAGACGGAGAAATGGCTCCGGAAAACCTGACGGCAGCTGCTCGCGCGGAAAAAAGACAGATCATCTCGGATCTTGGTCTGAAGGTCAGCGCTCTGTGCGGTGATCTGGGTGGCCACGGTTTTGAGATCCGGGAACAGAATGCCAAAAAGATTGAACGCTCCCGGCGGATTGTGGATCTGGCGCTGGATCTGGGCAGCAACGTGATCACTACGCACATCGGCGTGATTCCGCAGGATCAGACCAGCCAGACCTACCATGTTATGCAGGAGGCGTGCAACGCACTGGCGGAGTATGCGTGGAGCTGCGGCGCCCGGTTCGCCATTGAAACCGGCCCGGAGCCGGCCAATCGGTTGCGGCGCTTCCTGGACAGTCTGGACTGCCCGGGCGTGGCGGTCAATCTGGATCCGGCCAATCTGGTTATGGTGACAGATGATGATCCGGTACAGGCGGTGTATACGCTGAAAGATTATATCGTCCACACCCACGCAAAAGATGGTATTCTGCTGAAAAAGACGGATCCGAAGGTCATTTATGATTTCTTTGCCGAAGGAGGCATCGGAGATCTGCGCCTTGGCGATTATTTTCTGGAAACCCCGCTGGGGCAGGGCGGCGTAGACTTTGACGCGTGGCTGGCCGCGTTGCGGGATATTGGCTATCAGGGCTTTTTGACCATTGAGCGGGAGGTCGGCCACGATCCCACGGCGGACATCCGGCTGGCGGTGGACTTCCTGCGCAAGCGAATCGGATAAAGAAAAAGGACTTGGTTTCATGAAGCAATACGGTATCATGCTCATCGGCTGCGGACATATCGGCCGGGAGCATATGGAGGATCTATATTTCAGGGAGGAATTTTCTGTTGTTGCCGTGGTGGATCACGATCCACAGCGCGTGGCGGAATTTCAGAGGCGCTATCATGCGTCCAAGGGCGGTACGGATTACCGCCCCTTCCTGCAGGACCCGGCGGTAGACATTGCCATTATTGCCAGCTATGTGGATACCCACCTGTCTATACTGGAGCAGTGTCTGGCTACGGGCAAGCATGTGCTGTGTGAAAAGCCCATTGGCTGCACACCGGAGGAGGGACAGCGGTTCTTCCGGCTGGTGGAGCAGGCAAAAACAAAGGTGCTGGTGGCCCATGTGCTGCGGCATAATGCCTCTTACTGCAAAATTGCAGACATGATCGCACAGGGACAGATTGGACAGCTGCGGCTGATGCGCATGGTGCAGAACCACCATGCGCTGGACTGGCCCCGCTACCGGCGGCTGATGATGGATTGCCCACCGATCGTAGACTGCGGCGTGCATTATCTGGACGTGATGCAGTGGTTTTCCGGGTCACGGATCAGTCAGGTGGGAGGTATCAGCACAAAACTGGATGATGATTCTCCCTGTGACAACCATGCCATCCTCCATGTGCGTATGGAAAACGGCTGCGTGGGCTATTATGAAGCCGGCTGGAGCCGGAGCCTGTCTGCGCAGAATGTCAAGGAATTTGTGGGCGATCTGGGCCACATTACCCTGACATTGCAGGCCAACCGCACAACAGACCGGGAGGAGGGTGATCTGATCACCCTTTACCGAAATGATACCGGGGTGTATACTACCATCAATGTTCCGGCAAAGTACAAGGACATGTACCGCCAGATGCGCTGCCTTGTGGACATGATCGAGACGGACAGACCGGCAAACCCGGATATGAACGAAGTGATGCAGGCGTTTAACGCGGCAATGATTGCCCAACAGGCCATTGCGCAGGGAAAACTCCTGACGATTTCGGACCGCAACGACTGAGATGGGGTAATTTGGTGGCAGTACCACCGGGAAGGAAGCACAACATGCTTGTATCGGATCAGATTTTACAGGAGGCAATGGATGCCTTTGACTTCGGTGCACCTGTCGTTGGAGCTATGCGCTATGGTCAGGGCCACATCAATGACACTTTCTGTGTGCATACCCAGTCAGAACACAGCTGCTGTAGCTGTTTTATTTTGCAGCGTATGAGTGCGGTGGCCTTTGAAAACCCGCGGCAGCTGATGGACAATATTATTGCTGTCACGGAGCATCTGGGACGGAAGGTGGAGCAGGCCGGCGGCGACCGAAGCCGGGAAGCTTTGCAGGTGCTGCGCACCCGGGACGGTGACAGCTACTACACCGACAGTGAGGGCGGTGCGTGGCGCGTGTTTCCCTTTGTGCGGGATACCCGCTGCTATCAGCAGGCGGTGACGGCAGAGCTTTTTGAGCAGTCTGCCAGAGCCTTCGGAAAATTCCAGCGTATGCTCAGCGATTTTCCCGCCGAGACGTTGGCGGAAACCATTCCGCATTTTCACGATACTCCCGCCCGGCTGGAGAAGTTGAAAAAAGCGGTGCTTGCTGATGGCTTGGGGCGGGCGGAGCAATGCCGGGCCGAGATCGAGTTTGCTATGGCACGGCAGGAAGACTGCAACGTTCTGATGCAGGCGCACCGGGATGGCCTCCTGCCCCTGCGGGTGACGCACAACGACACCAAGCTGAACAATGTACTTATGGACGCAAAAACCGGCGAAGCAATTTGTGTGATTGATCTGGATACCACTATGCCGGGGTTTGCAGTCAATGATTTCGGTGATTCCATCCGATTTGGAGCCAACCACAGCGCTGAGGATGAGAAGAATCTAAGCCGTGTCAATTTTGATTTGGAACTGTACCGGGTCTATGCCCGGGGCTTTCTGGAAGGTGCCGGTGGCAGCCTGACCCGGCAGGAACTGCAATATCTGCGCTGGGGCGCAAGAGTGATGACATTGGAGTGCGGCATTCGCTTTCTGACCGATTATCTGGATGGAGATGTCTATTTCCATACCAGCTATCCGGGGCAGAATTTGGATCGCTGCCGGACGCAGTTCAAGCTGGTACGGGATATGGAGGCGCAGTTTGAGCAGATGCAGCAGGCGATCGAGCCATATATTCAATAGCAGCCTCTTTCGAAGCTGCTCGTTTGAAGTGGTGAAACAGCAGGCGTGATCCACATGATAGAATACAAATCCCCCGGTTCTTCCAACAACTCGGAAGAACCGGGGGATTGCCACACCAGTTGCGCGGACTGATTCACAATGACATATGTCTTTCACTGCGCCATTCGTATGGGCCGATTGAGGCACATCGGCCCTCCCCACAATGTTCGATGTTGAACCGCAGGGGGTGGCATCCGTGACGCCCTTTTATCACCACTTCTGTCGCACCCATCGCAGAGGGCTGCGGGTTAGCGGTCGAGGTGGACGTTCAGGTGGGGGTAGGTCATGGCGATGCCGTTGCGGTCGAAGGTGGACTTGACATTATAGGTGATGGCATTGTACACATCCCAGTAGCGATCGGTGGTCGTCCAGACACGCACCACATAGCCGATGGAGGACTCGCCATAGCCGGTGACGGCGGCGAAAGGGGCCGGATCTTCCAGTACGCCATCGACTCGGGCGGCCTCGTAGAGGGAGTTTACCACCTGATCCACCGGGGCACTGTAGGCGGCGGAGACGGTCACGTCCACCCGCCGGGTGCCGGTGCAGGAATAGTTGGTGATCTCCGTGGCCACCACGGAGGCGTTGGGGATCTGCACCAGCTTGTTATCCGGGGTCAGCAGCTTGGTGTAGGCCATGCCAATCTCCTTGACGGTGCCGGACTGTCCGGCAATCTCCACATAGTCACCGGAGTGGAAGGGCTTGGTGTAGAGCAGGGTGAAGCCGCCGATGAGATTGGTCAGACTGTTTTGCAGCGCCAGCGACAGAGCCAGCGAGGCCACACTGGCCAGTGCCACCACGCCGGTCACATCGATGCCCAGACTGGAGGCGGCGATCAGCACCAGAATGGCATACAGCAGCACCCGCAGCACGCTTTTGATTAGACTGTGGGCGGCCTTTTCCAGCCGGGAGCGGCCCAGCGCCCGCTCTACGATGGTCATGACCACGCGGATCACGATCAGCCCCACCGCCATGATCAGCGCAAAGGGCAGCAGTCTGCTCAGCACCGTAGCACCGAGGGAATTGAACCATTTGACAATTTCGTCCATAGAGAACACTCCTTTGTTGATTGGTAAGACCATTATAGCACCCGCTTGCGGAAAATGCAAAGAAAATGCCCGTTTTTTGAAAAAAACGGGCATTTTTGCCGGCCGGAGTTATGACGCGCTCCCGTCGGACAGGGCGATGATAGCCCGGGCCAGCACGGTTGTGGCGGTCAGCGCCTCCTGTAGGGTGTTCCCGGCGGAGCCGACCTCCACCAGCAGGGCCAGCGGTGCCAGATCCTGATTGAACCGCTGGGCCCGCAGGGTGGCTTTGCGGGTGACGCCGGGGCTGTCCCGTTCCAGCAGCACATTGAGCTTGGCGGCCAGGGCCAGATTGTCCTGCCAGTTTGGATGATGGTTGCCGGAGGCATCGGTGCCCACAAGAAACATCAGCTGGGCGGAGCGCCGGCCATCCACCGTGGCGGCGGTGGCGAACTGACTGCCATCGGAATTTTCCCCCGCATCCCGGTGCAGATCCAGCACAAGGCGGATACCGGGATACCGGGCCAGATACGCCTTCACCGATTTGCGGGAATTGGTGTAGGAGCTGGGGTAGGAGGGATAATCGTGGAGCTGCCGGTCGTGGATGACTACGATCCCCGCCTGCTCCAGCAGAAGCGCCAGATAGTCCCCCACCGCCACCATGTTGCAGTCGGTGTCCAGCGTTCGGTAGGGGGCCGTTTCCTGAAAAGTCTGGCCCGGCTGGCGGGTATAGCACTCCGAGCCGTGGGTGTGGACGATCAGCACCGCCGGTTCTCCGTCCGCCAGATGCCAGTCAAGGGGTTGGGTCAGCAGCGCCTGCAGCGATGGCCGATAGTCACAGCTGTAGCGCAGAGGTGTCAGGGCCAGATCCGCTTCCGAAAAGACGGGGAGCGGGTCGGGCGGTGCCGTTTGCGTGGGCGGCGGCTCGGTCGGCTCCGGCCGGGCCACCGGTGTGTACAGCGGCAGGCGCAGAAGGGAGCCGGGCGGCTGCTTCTGCACGGCCCACAGCCGTGGCGGGGCACTGGACAGCAGCCGCAGAACAAATGCCATAATCAAAAGCGCAGCACCGGCTCTGGTGCTGCGTCTTTCTGTCGTCACAAGATCATCCCCTGTTTTGTTGTGTTCCGTTCCATTTGGGCCGGGAGCGGAGGGTCAGGCGCAGCCGGGCGAAAAAATCGGTCAGAAGGGCACTGCACTGCTCCTCCAGCAGACCATAGGATACCTGCGGATGGTGGTTGAAGGCCATGGCCGTCAGGTCACATACCGATCCGCAGGCGCCGGCCTTGGGATCCCGCGCCCCGCAGATCACCCGGGGAATGCGGGCGTTGATGATGGCACCGGCACACATGGGACACGGCTCCAGCGTGACATACATGCTGCACTGCCACAGCCGCCAGCCACCCAGCGCCCGGCACGCCTGCGCGATGGCCTCCATCTCCGCGTGGGCCAGAGCGTTGCGGCTGCGCTCCCGGCGGTTGCGCCCCCGGCCGACGATCTGACCATCCTGCACGATCACACAGCCCACCGGAACCTCTCCCTCCGCCGCGGCCTCCCGGGCGAGTGCAAGCGCCTGCTCCATATAATATTCCTCTTCCATTCGGCACCCCCCTTTTTTCTCTATAATAGTCTATCGGGCCGCCCTTTGTCAAGGCTGAGTCAGCATGGCCGTGACCAGCAGTGCCAGCTCCTGAGGCGAAAGCCGGCCGCTGCCGCACAAAAGCCGGGTGCGGCGGCGCTGCTCCTCGGTAAAAAATGTGGCGGAAAGCATCTGCGCGTCCTTATCCGTCACCGGCTGCCCGGACAGCAGAAAATCCGCCGTCACATCAAACTGCCGTGCCAGCGCCAGCAGGGCCGAAAGAGACGGCTCCCGCCGTCCCTGTTCATACATTCCCACCGCGCTCGGGCTGACGCTCAGGCATTTCGCCAGCTCCGCCTGACTCATACCCGCCTGCCGCCGCAGGGCGGCGATCCGTTCTCCCAGCATGTCCGCTCCCTCCTTTCGGCTCCATGGTAGCATCTTTTCTGCGCAAAAAGGGGAGAAACATGGACTCTACACGTTTCGATGGTTTCTACGCGAAGTGTGTAGTATACTCCCATTCTGGAAACAATTGGCAGTTTTACCCGGGTAGAGCGCCAAATTCGACATGTTTCCCGAAAGGAACGCAAATATGAAGGAAATCTGTTCGGTTCTGTATATCGACCCCCAGGCGCAAAAGCACGCCGGTTTTTGCCGCCGCTGCGGCGGCTGCCTGTATCTGCCGGGGCTGCGCTGTATCCGCTGCGAGAGGGACAGGCCATGACATTGCAGGAACTGAGCCGGGACTATGAGCGGGCCGCCGTCCCGCTGCGGCAGCGGCTGGCCCAGCTGCGAGCCATGCTGGCGGTGGAGCAGGACACCGAGAAGGCCTGGCATCTGCGCAGGCGTATTGCCGAGCTGACACCGATTTTGACCCAGATGAACGAGCTGGCGGAGCTGACCGCCCATTACTACGACAGGGGGTACCATCG
>CAZMBL010000008.1:0-43156 GCA_964564605.1 uncultured Oscillospiraceae bacterium | reverse complement strand
AATGCCGGGGTGGGACATGAAACGAAGCTGTTCTATATCGAAAGCACCAAGCGAAAAATCGGCTATATCGACGGAACTGTGATCTCCAAAAACGCCGATGCAATAGGTGCTGTAAAAGTGTTTATTCCAAAGGCATATGGAGCAGGTGAAACTTTTCCCCATCAGATTTTGGGAGTCCCGGAATATGGCGGTGGTAGTTCTGTTTGCTCGCAGACCTATCTCTATGCACAATTTGAAAATGAGGCGTTTGCCCGCAATTTTATTACCTACCTGAAGACGAAATTTTTCAGAGCATTAGTGCTGTCATCTAAGATTTCTCAGGATGCGCCAAGTAAGACCTACCGCTTTGTCCCCTTGCAGGATTTCTCCAAGCCCTGGACAGATGCTGAATTGTATGCAAAATACGGACTGACAGAGGAAGAAATCAACTTTATCGAGGCAACCATTAAACCGATGGAGTGAGGAGGCGTAAGTAGTGAAATCTGCATTCTCTGTGCGTGATAACCGTGCATTAAAAGATGCACAGCAGGACGGCGAACATTTATATCATTACACATCCATTCAATCTTTTTTCGGCATTATTAAAAACAAGGAACTTTGGCTTGGAAATACTGCAACGATGAATGACAAAACAGAATTGCTGCATTTCACTCAGGAGCTGAAAAATGCGGTACTGGCGGATTATCCAGAAAAGTACCACGAAATCAACCGGCTTTGGTCAAAGATTGATACAGCTGTGCAAAAAGGATACCCATTTGCAATGAGCCTGTCTACCCGTTTTGATGATGCTGCCCAATGGGACCGGTATGCGAGCGAGGCTACAGGCATCTGCATTGATATAAATATAAAAGTCCTTGCCCAGCTGTTTCATAACCACTCCGGTTTCTTAAACACTGTGTTTTATGACGGTGACATCCGACAACATGACCACCTAAAGATTGTTTCTGAATATCTTTTAAGTAGTAAATGGAAGTATTTTGATAATGAGGATGGGTGGATCAGTAATCTGATCACAACAGCTTGCTGCCACAAGCACAAATCATTTTCCCCAGAGCAGGAAACTCGCATGATTGTGTTATCCGAGCTTGTCGATTTGCATAGAGAAGATAACATATTCCGTGTGGAGTACGAGTGTTTGAATAACCAAATAAAGAAAGTTCTGAAGGTTAATATAGCCAAGCTGTGCGATGCTGAAGGCATTTCATTAGACAGTATCTTTGACGCTGTTTTAATTGGCCCTAAATCCATCCAGCACATAGGGACGATCAAGGAATTCCTTTGTGCAAACGAATTTTATCACTTGGCTGACAATGTACATCTATCGGATTGCCCATTGCGGTAAATAAAGCGCATGACGGAGGATATACATGGACGAAAAGAAAGCTTTTGTTTTTGATACTAATTTTATTATCCAAAATCAAGATTTGCGCGAGGTGTGCGATAAACTCAAGGAAGATTACACGGTCTATGTTACACAAGTATCGATCGATGAACGAATTGCCCAGCAGTGCCGGGATCTAAAGAATAAATTTGATGAAGCAGAACAATGCAAAGAAAGATTTAAGGATTTTGTAACTATATCATTTCAAAAGACATATGAACAGCAACGTGAATTATATCGGAAAAGGATACAGACAAAATATGAAACCCAATTCGGTAATTGCATTATCCCGTTCGTAAACAATGGCGAAATGCTTACTGAGATTGTAAACCGTGCAAATCAACGACTGCCTCCATTTTCTGCAGAAAAGAATGCTAGTGATAAAGGATTCAAAGATTGCTTATTGTGGTTATCTTTACTTGCATATTTCAAGGAGCACGGTGAAGATCATGTTGTTTTCGTTACGGACGATAAAAATGCTTTCAGAAATAACTTTGCATACTTACAGGAAGAATTCCATGATAAAACGGGGAAAACAATCGAAATACAGCCAAACGCATACTATAAAGATCTGGATATCAAGAAAGCAGTACATGAAGCACAGCCAGAAACTTCGGATATTGAGTTACCCAAGGTAGATACTATTCGCGAAGAAATAGCAGAAGCAATCGAGGGAATGCGTGAGATCGAATGGGAAAACTATTTTGGTGATCCTCAATGGACACAAACATTTACAATATCTGGTTTTTTAGATAGAAATGATGTTGAAGCTATGTTTAATATGCTAAGCAAAAATATTCGTGGACATATTTTTGAAAAAACCATACCCGCATCAAAGGTAATTTGTTCAGACAGCAGAATAACAGACGGAGAAGAAAATATCCCCATACAAAATCTGGAGCGTGCCCTCAAGGTTTACCAATCGATTCTAAAAAACTATTCCCAGTATACTGCACAATTCTATGATACGGTTGCCGGTATTCTAAACAAGAACTATGTGGCACCCCCCGCATCATTTTCTATGCTGGAAGACGATGATGCACAATTACCATTCTAACGAGGAGGAGACAATATGGATTTCGCCACCATTAATCTTATTGCTTTAAGTGCAAAACTCGGTATAGAGTCCACTTCGATGAACCCTTGGGGCAAAGAGGGGTTAAAGGCGTTAATTGAGCAGGAAGCAACAAGTGCAAAAAAGCAGTTGGTTCAGCAACAGGATTTCACAGTAATGGGACTGCCACTAAATGCTGTCAACGCAATAAAAATTGCGGCACAGAAGCACGGGCTTGATAGAGTGGTGCTGTTCCCTTGCCCGGTAAATGGTATTATCATTAGGTGTTTCAAAATGGAGGGCGGAGACATTGCCGCATTTTGCCAAGCAATCGGTCAACCTTTGCTCAAAAAATCTGACATAAACGCAAGCGAAACCGAACAGGAACGCTTGATCCATGAATACGGGGTCATTCTGTACCAAAAATAGCCTAAATAGCATTGCCCACCAGCCGTGATTGGCCAGTGGGCATGTGTCCTATTCCCTTAATCCCTCAGCCGGTGTTCCGGCGTACCTTTTAGGTATCCATCCAAGTCGCCAGAGAGAACGAGCTGGGCGTATTCCAGCGGCTTGTTGTAGATTAGCCAGTCCAACTCCGACCGCTGATACATATTGTCGGCAATCTCGTTCTCCACGGCGAGGGTATCAATCGCAATCATACTGCCATCGGTGAATTTCAGCTCCACGCAAGCGGTATCCATGTTAAACCTGCAAGAAAACAGCCTTTTCATATCAATGACCTCCTAAATAGTGATGGTCGCTATGTACCGAACCTTGAACTCATGCCCGATTGCAGTACGATCTGCACGGGTATAGTTCGCAGTTCGTACGGGACAACTGTTCTTGACCATCTGGCCGCCGACGGAGCCGGCTTCGCGGCTGGTCAGGTGACCGTTATAGCCATTCTTCAGATCCACGCCGACTTCCTGTGCGGCCTGCATCTTGAACTTGTCCATGGCATCACGAGCCTGGGGAATGTTGATCTGGTTGTTGCTCTTCATAACGTCTTTCTCCTTTTCCGATTTCCGGGAAAGCAAGCCGCTTTCCCGTTGGAAAACGCCTTTTCTTTCCGCATGGCTAGTTTGACCCGCACAGCAGTGGCTATGCATGGTTCTTTGCGGGAAATGTGGAAAGTGATGGAAGGAGATCTGTGCGAAAACCGCATTTAAATGCTATTTTGAAAGCTGGCGGGCGTTACTGTTTTCGGTAAATTCTTCCGGCCGGGCAAAAAGCGGTTGACATCGTTTCCGGTGGGCATTACAATGCGGGTGGGCGCAATGTGCCGAGAGGGCACGGTTTGTGTTCCCGAATGAAAAGCATATGAAAGAGGAATGTCTATGCGTTATGAGATTATTGACCTGAAAAAGGAATTTCCCCAGCTGGAGCCGGTCAGCTGCAACCCCACGCTGACCACTTATCTGCCGGACAATATGGTGGAAATGGGGCGCGGCGGGCAGAAGCGCCCGTGTCTGCTGGTCTGCCCCGGCGGCGCTTACGCATTTTGCAGCGAGCGGGAAGCGGAGCCGATCGCCCTGAATTTTCTTTCGGAGGGCTGCAATGTGTTTGTGTTGCACTATTCCGTTGCGCCGTACCGGTTCCCTGCGCAGCTGTGCGAGGTGGCGGCGGCCATGGAGCTGATCTACCGCAACGCGGAGGACTGGCACTGCGATACCGCCCGGATCGCCATCATGGGATTCTCCGCGGGCGGTCATCTGGCAGCCCATTACTCCAACGCCTGGGACTGGCCGGAGGTTCGGGCTCTGTTCCCGCAGAGTAAAAAGGTGAACGCCTCGGTGCTGTGTTACCCGGTCATTTCGGCGGATCCGAAGGTGGCCCACATGGGCAGTTTCCAGAACCTTCTGGGGCAGGAGACCCTGACACCGGAACAGACCCGGCGCTTTTCCTGCAATTTGCAGGTGACGGAGCAGACACCGCCGACCTTCCTGTGGCACACTTCCACCGATGAAAGTGTGCCGGTGGCCAACAGTCTGCTCTATGCGCAGGCGCTGGACGCGCAAGGCGTGAATTTTGCCATGCATGTATATCCCGCCGGTTGGCATGGACTGGCCACGGCAGACGATCAGACCAACGGCGACATGGACAGCAGTGTTTTCCATGCCCATGACTGGCTGGAAAATGCCCGAAAGTGGCTGAAAATCGTATTTGCCGAGGTCTGAACGCAATCGAAAAGACACAATACGCAACTTTTTTGCGTTTGCATCCAAATTGAGCCGTTGTCTCACAGGAGAAGGTGCTGTAAGAGGCGGGCGAAACCATCCGGGGGATTGCCACACCAGTGCTGCAGCACTGGTACGCAATGACATTTTTTTTTAGGTTGGTTTGCGATGACGGGCGAAAGGAAAAGAGATTATGGGAAAAGCCCACGGCTTGCGGCCGTGGGCTTTTGCGATTCATTCAGGCTGTTCACAGTAGAGGCAGCGGGCGGGGGCACCGGGGGCTTGGGAGGGGATGAACAGCTGGGGCGGTTCCTGCTCTGTGCGGCTGATGCATTTCGGATTGCGGCAGATGCGGTCGTGGAGCAGATTTTCGGGCAGTTTCCGGGTTGGCTGCGGCTCCTGCGCCTGCTCCAGCAGCTTGAGGATCAGTGCCATGCGCATGTATTTCCCGTTGAGCGCCTGACGGAAGTAGGCCGCCCGGGGATCATCGTCCACGCTGACACGGATCTCGTTGACCCGGGGCAGGGGATGCAGCACCGGCATGTGCGCCGGGGCCATGGCCATTTTGGACGGGTCGAGGACGTAGCTGTCCTTGAGACGCTCATACTGGGCCGGGTCGTCAAAGCGCTCCTGCTGAATTCTGGTCATGTACAGCACATCCAGCTCCGGTATGGCCTCCTCCAGTGTGGACACTTCCCGGAAGGGAATGCCCTGTTTTTGCAGAACGTCCCGGCGGATGTAATCCGGCAGCGCCAGCTCCGGCGGGCAGATCAGCACAAAGCGGTTGCCGGGATAGCGGCTCATGGCTTCGATCAGGGAATGGACGGTACGGCCGTATTTCAGATCGCCGCACAGGCCGATGGTCAGCCCGTCCAGACGGCCAAGCTCCCGGGAAATGGTCAGAAGATCCGCCAGTGTCTGGGTCGGGTGATTGTGGCCGCCGTCCCCGGCATTGATCACGGGCACGGTCGCGGCCATGGAGGCCACCAGCGGCGCACCCTCCTGTGGGTGGCGGATGGCCATGATATCGGCATAGTTGCTGACGATTTTTGCTGTGTCTGCCATGCTCTCGCCCTTGGAGGCGGAGGAGGAACTGGCCTGAGAGAAACCGATGACACTGCCGCCCAGCTCCAGCATGGCGGCCTCGAAGCTCAGCCGGGTGCGGGTGGAGGGCTCAAAGAACAGCGTTGCCAGCTTTTTATAGCGGCAGCGTTCCCGGTACTGCTCCGGGTGGGCGATGATGTCGCGGGCGGTGGAGAGCAGCTCGTCCAGCTCTTCTACGGAAAGATCCAGAATGGAAATGACACTTTTCATATTATTTCGCTCCGTAAACCGACAGATATGCCTCGATCCGAGCGACATGGGGGGCGTTTTCCGGATTTTCCCGCAGGTATTCCAGAATGTCGTAAACATCCACCACGGAGTAGACCGGGAAGCCGAACAGCTCCTCAATTTCGGCCATGGCACCCTTTTCGCCCTGACCCTTTTCCTTCCGGTCAACCATCACAAAAGCGGCGGCCACATGGACATTGTCCAGCGTGGACAGCAGCTGCATGCTCTCCCGGATGGCGGTGCCGGCGGTGATCACATCTTCGGTGATGACAACCTCCTGCCCGCTCTGGGGCACCTGTCCGACGAACAGGCCGCCCTCGCCGTGATCCTTTGCCTCTTTGCGGTTGAAGAAGAAGGGGACATTCAGTCCCTCCCGGCTCAGGGCCACCGCCGTGGAGACGGCAATGGAAATGCCCTTGTAGGCAGGGCCGAACAGGACGGCCTCCCGGCGGCCAAGGCGGCGCAGGTAGGCTTCGGCATAAAATTCGCCCAGCTGCGCGATCTGCGCACCGGTGCGGATCATACCGGCATTGATAAAATAGGGGATCTTTCGACCGGATTTGGCGGTGAAATCACCGAATTTCAGCACACCGGCCTCTTCCAGAAACCGGATAAACGCTCTCTTACTGGCATCCATGGTATATCCTCCTTCAAAATCAGTCACAGAATTCGGCTACACACCGCTCGTAGGCCGCTACAGGGTCGGCCGCGGCGGTGATGGGCCGCCCGACGACGATATAGTCCGAGCCGATGGCCCGGGCCTGCGCCGGGGTCATGACCCGCTTCTGGTCGCCCACCTGTCCGTCGGCAAAACGGACACCGGGGGTGACGGTCAAAAAGCCTGCGCCGCACCGGTCATGAACTTTGCCGGCCTCCAGGGGGGAGCAGACAACGCCATCGAGCCCGGCCCGCCGGGCGGTTTCGGCATAGTGCATGACCACTTCGTCCATATTCTGATGGATCAGCAGATCACGCTCCAGCGCGGTCTGATCGGTGGAGGTCAGCTGGGTGACGGCGATCAGCAGGGGACGGGTGCCGTCCGGCCGGGTCAGACCCTCCAGTGCGGCCTCCATCATGGGAGTGGTACCGGCGGCGTGGAGATTGGTGATATCCACATCCAGACGACTGAGAACGGCCATGGCTTTTTTGACGGTGTTGGGAATATCGTGCAGCTTCAGATCCAGAAAAATTTTGTGTCCCCGGGCTTTGAGCTGCCGGACAATCTCGGGCCCTTCGGCATAATACAGCTCCATGCCGATCTTGACAAAGGGCTTGCGTCCGGTGAACCGGTCCAGAAAATGGAACACCTGCTCCGCACTGGAAAAATCACACGCGATAATAACATCTTTACCCATTTTTTACGCCTCCTGTAAGCTCTTTCAGACTGCTGATGTGATATTTCTCCATGACCTCCGGCAGATCCCGGATAATGTCACGGCAGATATATGGGTCAACGAGGTTCGCCGCGCCGATCTGCACGGCCGTGGCACCGGCCATCATCATTTCCAGCACATCCTCCGCACCGGAAACACCGCCCATGCCAATGACGGGGATACTGACCGTCCGGGCCACCTGATAGACCATCCGCAGGGCCACCGGGAAAATGGCCGGGCCGGAGAAGCCGCCCATGGTATTGGCCAGGACGGGCTTGCCGGTGCGAAGGTCAATGCGCATACCCAGCAGGGTGTTGATCAGACTGATGCCGTCCGCTCCCGCCTCCTCGCAGGCTTTGGCGATGGCAGTGATGTCCGTGACGTTGGGCGAAAGCTTGATGATCACGGGCTTGGTGGTGACAGCCTTGACGGCCCGGGTCACCTGGGCGGCTGCGGCCGGGTCGGTGCCGAAGCTCATGCCGCCGCCATGGACATTGGGGCAGGAGACATTGACCTCCAGCCAGCCAACCTGCTCCTGCGCATCCAGCGCCCGGCAGGTCTGGGCGTATTCCTCCAGCGAAAAGCCGGAGACATTGGCCATCACCGGCTTATGGAAGCATTTGGCAAGCTTTGGCAGCTCCTGATGAATGACGGCTTCCACACCGGGATTTTGCAGTCCCACGGAATTGAGCATACCGCTGCTGCACTCGGCAATGCGGGGTGTGGGGTTGCCGAACCGGGGCTGAGCCGTGGTGCCCTTGAAGGAAAAGGTGCCAAGGCAGTTGATATCATACAGCTCGGCAAATTCGTAGCCATAGCCGAAGGTGCCGGAGGCGGGGATGATGGGGTTATCCAGCTCGATACCGCACAGGTTCACATTCAGTTTTCCCACAAGATCTCCTCCTTTCGCAGGACGGGGCCTTCCTTGCAGATACGCTTGTTGCCGGTGATGGTTTTGCAGGAGCAGCCCATGCAGGCTCCAAAGCCGCAGCCCATCCGCTTTTCAAAGCTGAACTGGCCGGAGGTGGTGCCGGTACGGTAGACGGCACGCAGCATGGGCTCCGGGCCGCAGGTATAGAAATAGGTGTAGGACAGCGTTTCCAGCGCGGTGGTGACGAAACCCTTCAGGCCGTAGCTTCCATCGGCGGTGCAGACGATGGTCTGGCAGCCAAGAGCCCGGAAGGCATCCTCGTAAAAGATCTCGCTTTTTGTATTGAAGCCCAGCACGGCGGTGACATGCTTGCCCTGCGCGCGCAGCCGCTTCGCCAGATGGTACATGGGGGGGACTCCCACGCCGCCGCCCAGCAGCACCGGCGCATTGCCGCTGACAGACAGGTCATAGCCGTTGCCGAGACCGGTCAGAAGATCCAGCGTCTGTCCGGGAACCATGCGGCTCATGTCTGCGGTGCCATGACCGACGACCTTGTAGATGATGGTCAGGGTGGTATCGTCATAATCGCAGACGGAGATGGGCCGCCGCAGGAACCGCCCCGCCAGCCGGATGTTGACAAACTGACCCGGCGCGGTGATGGCGGAGGTGTCACCGCGAAGACACATTTCATACACGCAGTCGGTCAGGGCGATGTTGGATAATACGGTAAATAGACTCTGTTTCATGGTGTCCTCTTATCAGGCATCGATGGTGGAGATGGTCAGGGTGGTTTCCTCCAGCACGTCCAGCAGCACCTTCACCGTGTCCAGCGCGGTGAAAATGGTCACATTATGCTCTGTGGCGATCTGGCGGATGTGGCTGCCGTCCTGCGACTCGGAGCCGGGATCCCGGGTGTTGATGACATAGGCGATGTGTCCCTGTCGCAGGGCTTCGGGGATTTCCTCGCTGCCCTCGCTGATTTTTTTCAGCACATGGGTGCGGATGCCGTTGGCCTTGAGGAAGGCGGCCGTTCCGGCGGTGGCCTCGATGTTGAAGCCCAGCTGATAGAACCGGCGGATCAGGGGCAGGGCCTCGTCCTTATCCTTGTCGGCAATGGTGGCGAACACGGTGCCGTAGTTTTGCAGCCGGGTGCCGGCGGCCTGCAGGGCCTTATAAAGGGCGCGGGTCATGGTGTTATCGTAGCCGATGGCTTCGCCGGTAGATTTCATTTCCGGTGAGAGGTAAGCGTCCAGACCGCGGATTTTGTTGAAGGAGAACACGGGCGCCTTGACATACCAGCGCTTCTTTTCCTCGGGGTAGATGTCGAAAATGCCCTGCTCTTTCAGAGATTTGCCAAGAATGACCTCGGTGGCAATGTCCGCCAGAGAATAGCCGGTGGACTTGGACAGGAAGGGAACGGTGCGGGAGGAGCGGGGGTTGACCTCAATGATGTAGACGTGATCCTGCCGGTCTACGATGAACTGGATGTTGAACAGGCCCACAATGCCGATGCCCAGACCCAGCTTTTTGGCATACTGCAAAATCAGACCCTTGACCTTGTTGGAAATGGAGAAGGAGGGGTAGACGGAAATGGAGTCACCGGAGTGGATGCCGGTGCGCTCCACCAGCTCCATAATGCCGGGCACGAATACATCCCGGCCATCGCAGATGGCATCGATCTCCACCTCCCGGCCCTCGATGTATTTGTCCACCAGCACGGGCTTGTCCTCGTCAATCTGCACGGCGGTGCGCAGGTAGCGCTGCAGCTGCTGCTCGTTGGCTACGATCTGCATGGCCCGCCCGCCCAGTACGAAGCTGGGGCGCACCAGCACGGGGTAGCCGATCTCGGAAGCGGCGGCGATACCGTCCTCGATCCGGGTGACGGCACGGCCTCTGGCCCGGGGAATGTTCAGCTGCTCCAGCAGGTTTTCAAAGGCGTTGCGATCCTCCGCCCGGTCGATGGCGGCGCAGTCCGTACCGATGATCTTCACGCCCCGGTCGGCCAGCGGCTGGGCCAGATTGATGGCCGTCTGGCCGCCCAGAGAGGCGATGACACCCTCCGGCTGCTCGTAGTCGATGATATTCATCACATCCTCCGCCGTCAGGGGCTCGAAATACAGCTTGTCGGCGGTGGTATAGTCAGTGGAGACGGTTTCGGGGTTATTATTGATGATAATGGCCTCGTAGCCTGCCTTTTTAATGGTCATGACGGCGTGGACGGTGGAATAGTCAAACTCCACGCCCTGCCCGATGCGGATGGGACCGGCACCCAGCACCAGAATTTTCCGCTTTTCCGTGCGGATGGAGGCGTTGCTGCCCTGATAGGAGGAGTAGAAATAGGGGATGTACGCACCGGTGTGGCAGGTATCCACCATCCGGAAGGCGGGGATCAGCCCCAGCTCCCGGCGCAGCTGCCAGACCTCCGTTTCCTTCTGCCCCCAGAGTTTGGCAATGTAGCGGTCACTGAAGCCCATGGCTTTGGCCTGCTGCAGCACGGACTTGTCCCGGCTGGCCAGCAGCTGCCGCTCCATGGCCACGATCCGCTCCAGCGTCTCCAGGAAGTAGGAGGTGATGCTGGTGACGCGGTGGAGTTCCTCCACCGAGGTGCCCAGCCGCAGCAGCTGGGCGATGGCAAACAGATTGTCATCCCGGAACTGGGCAATGTATTGCAGCAGCTCCTCCCGGGTGTAGCCGTCGAATTTCGGCAGATGGATGTGGCAGGCACCGATTTCCAGTGAACGCACACCCTTGAGCAGACTTTCCTCCAGCGTCGAGCCGATACCCATCACTTCGCCGGTGGCCTTCATCTGGGTGCCCAGCACATTGGTGGCGGAGGCAAATTTGTCGAAGGGGAAGCGGGGCAGCTTGGTGATCACATAGTCCAGCTTCGGCTCGAAGGCGGCGTTGGTGTTGGCAATGGTGATTTCTTCCAGCGTCATGCCCACGGCGATTTTGGCTGTCACCCGGGCGATGGGATAGCCGGAAGCTTTGGAGGCCAGTGCCGAAGAGCGGGAGACACGGGGGTTGACCTCGATCAGATAGTATTTCCCGGACACGGGATCCAGCGCGAACTGCACATTGCAGCCGCCCTCAATGGCCAGCTCCCGAATCAGGCGAATGGCCGCATCGTTGAGCATGGTTTCCTCTTCCCGGGAGAGAGTCATGATGGGCGCAACTACCAGACTGTCGCCGGTGTGGACACCGACGGGGTCGATGTTCTCCATGCCACAGATGGTGATGGCATGGTCGGCAGAGTCCCGCATGACCTCAAATTCGATTTCCTTGTAGCCCTTGACGGACTTTTCCACCAGCACCTGATGCACGGGAGACAGCCGGAAGGCGTTCATGCCGATTTCCAGCAGCTCCTGCTCACTGTCGGCAAAGCCGCCGCCGGTGCCGCCGAGTGTGAAAGCCGGGCGCAGTACCACGGGGTAGCCGATGCGCGCAGCGGCGGCCCGGGCTTCCTCCAGCGAATAGGTGATCTCCGAGGGAATAACGGGCAGATCAATGCTCTGGCACAGCTCCTTGAACAGCTCCCGGTCTTCCGCCTGCTCAATGGAGGCGGAGGAGGTCCCCAGCAGCTGCACCCGGCATTCTTTCAGAATGCCCTTCTTTTCCAGCTGCATGGCCAGATTCAGGCCGGTCTGTCCGCCGATGCCGGGCACAATGGCATCGGGACGCTCATAGCGGATGATTTTTGCGATGTATTCCAGCGTCAGCGGCTCCATGTAAACCTTGTCCGCAATGACGGTGTCGGTCATGATGGTGGCGGGGTTGGAGTTGCACAGTACGACCTCGTACCCTTCCTCCTTCAGCGCAAGGCACGCCTGGGTACCGGCGTAGTCAAACTCGGCGGCCTGCCCGATCACGATGGGGCCGGAGCCGATGATGAGAATTTTTTTGATGTCTGTCCGTTTTGCCATAGTTCATTCCTCCTGTAAATCTGAAGCCTGATAGACGATCCTGCCATCGCATACGGTGGCGATGCAGCGGCCGGAAACCGGCCAAAACGCAAAGGGTGTGGCCTTTCCCATGGACAGGAAATCGGCCGGATCAATGGTATATTGTGCCTGTAAGTCCCACAGGGAAAAATCCGTTCCCAGCGGGATGCCGAACCTGCGGCGGGGGGTGACGGCCATGGCCCGGATCAGCTGCGGCAGCGTCAGAAGGCCCGGCAGCACCAGGTGGGTGTACAGCACGGGAAAAGCCGTTTCCAGTCCCACAATGCCGAAGGCGCTGTGTTCCAGCCCACGGGATTTTTCCTCGCTGCTGTGGGGGGCATGGTCTGTGGCGATCATGTCGATGGTGCCGTCCCGCAGGCCCTCGATCAGGGCCAGCCGATCCGCTTCGCCGCGCAGGGGCGGGTTCATTTTGAACCGGCCGTCCTCCTGCAGGCAGCCCTCATCCAGCACAAGGTAGTGCGGAGCCGTTTCGCAGGTCACATCGACGCCCCTTGCCTTGGCATCCCGGATCAGATCCACGCTTTCCTTCGTGGAAATGTGGCAGACATGGTAGGCACAGCCGGTTTTCTCCGCAAGGCGAAGATCCCGCCGGATCTGGCCCCATTCGCTTTCACTGCAAATGCCCCGGTGGCCGTGGGCACGGGCGTAGGCTCCATCATGGATGTAGCCGCCGCGCAAAAGACTGTTATCCTCGCAGTGGGCCACGATCATTTTTCTCAGCGCGCGAGCCTGCTCCATGACGCGCTCCATCATGGCCTCCGACTGCACACCCCGGCCGTCATCGGAAAAGGCGATGACGGAACCGGCCATCCCGGCAAGATCGGCCGGAACCTGTCCCTGCTGACCCCGGGTGATGGCACCATAGGGGTAGATATGGATGGGGGCGTGATCTGTCAACTCGGTCTGCCAGCGCAGGTTGGCCGGGTCGTCCGGCACGGGGTTGAGATTGGGCATGGTGCATACTGCCGTGTACCCGCCGTGGGCCGCGGCGGCGCAGCCGGTGGCGATGGTTTCTTTATAAGAAAAACCCGGCTCTCGGAAGTGGACATGCACATCACAAAAGCCGGGAAAAACAGTATATCGATGGTTGGACAAATGGGGAAAGAGGGACGAAGCGGCGGAAGAAAGGACACTGCCAGCGTGGGCTAATTCGTCCGGACATACCAGATCAAACTCTTTCTTTTTCATGGCGGAAGCCTCCTTTTATCCGAAAAAAGGCCGGATCGTGCCGCTGCATGGGCAGCATGCCGATCGGCTCCTGTGCATTCTACCACAGCGGGCTGCTGCTGTCAAGGACAAATTGAACGGGCGGCTCCCAAAAAAGGGAGCCGCCCGATGGGCATCAGTTGGTATAATTGTCGAAATAGCCCTGCACCAGAATGACGGGGGTGCCCTTGTCGCCGGAGCCGGAGGTCAGATCGCACAGCGAACCGATCAGATCCGTCAGGCGGCGGGGGGTGGTGCCCTGGGCGGCCATGTTGCCCACCAGAGAGCCGTTCTTGGCGCGGATGGCGCCTTCAATGGCCTGCTTCAGCGCTTCGCCGGACAGATCGGCAAAATCGTTGTCTGCCAGATATTTCAGCTTCAGCTCGTTGGGCGTGCCCTCCAGTCCCGGGGTGTTGGCCACGGAGACGCTGGGGTCAGCCAGCTCCCAGATCTGCCCGACGGGGTCACGGAAGGCACCGTCGCCATAGACCATGACCTCCATATGACGGCCGGTGCGCTCGAGAAGCTTCTTCTGGATATCCAGCACCAGATCGCTGCAGTCCCGGGGGAAGAGCTTGACCGTGGTTTCCGTGGACTTGTTGGAGCCCAGGAGACCAAACCGCTCATTGCAGCCGCTGCCATCGATGGCGGCGGTGAGGATATCGTCCAGCCCGCAGACCCGCTTGGCTCCGGCGGCCAGCAGCAGGCGATGGGTGCGCTTGCGGGAGTGAATGTCACAGTGCAGCACATTTTCGGTATAGTTCAGGATGGTGCGGCAATCATTGGAGAAAATAACCTCTACCTCCGCACCGGCTTCCCGAATCAGATCGGAATAGTAGCTGACATAGTCCACACCGGTGAAGGGGTGGGGGTTGGAGCCGAAGAGACTGCGGTAGCGCTCCAGCGTCAGCACATCGGAGTAGGGGTTGATACCGGCTTCATCCAGCTGATCGAGGGAAACCAGCGCGTTGCCCACCTCGTCGGAGGGGTAGCTGAGCATTAGCACCACTTTCCGGGCGCCTGCGGCAATGCCCCGCAGGCAGATGGCAAAGCGGTTTCGGGAAAGAATGGGGAAAATAACACCAATGGTCTCTCCGCCCAGCTTGGCACGGACATCGGCGGCAATGGCATCGATCGAAGCGTAGTTTCCCTGCGAGCGGGCGACCACGGACTCGGTAACGGCCACAACATCCCGATCCCGCAGGGCAAAGCCCTCACTTTGCGCGGCATCGATTACGCTGTCCACCACAATGTCTGCCAGCGGGTCACCCTGCCGGATAATGGGGCAGCGGATGCCGCGGGAGGTAGTACCTGTTTTTCTTTCCATAAAGAAGACCTCGATTATTTTGGATTGGGGCGAATTTTCGCCGCAAACATTATACGGGCTTCCGGCCGAAAACACAAGAGGAAATCCACAAAAAAATGGGATTTTTTCTTCCGGCCGGGAAATATGGGGGTGCGCGGGCTCAGCGCTTCCAGGTTGAGCGGGAGAACAGCACCAGAATGGGGAAAATTTCCAGCCGTCCGGCCAGCATGCCGATGCTCAGCACGAAGGTGCTCAGGTCACTGTAAATGGAGAAATTGCACATGGGGCCGACGGCCTCCAGACCCGGGCCGATGTTATTGAAGGTGCAAAGCGCGGCGGAGAAATTGGTGCCGACGGAGTAGCCGTCCAGCGAGATGATCAGGAAAATCGCGAACAGAATGACCACATAGGCCACAAGGTAGGCGTTGGTATTGTCGAGAATCTGCTCGTCTACCACGGTGTCATTGTTGCGCACGGCTATGACCTTGCGGGGGTTGAGGGTCTTGCGGATATTGCGGCGCAGACCCTTCATCAGAAGCAGAAGCCGTGCCACCTTCATGCCGCCGCCGGTGGAGCCGGCACAGGCCCCAACCACCATCAGGCACAGCAGAATGGTTTTGGAGAAACTGGGCCACTGGTCGAAATCCACGGTGGAGTAGCCGGTGGTGGTGATGACGGAACCGACCTGAAACGCAGCGTGGCGCACGGATTCTTCCAGCGTGGGGTAAAGATCCCGGATGTTCAGCACGATCATCACGATAGCGGCCAGAATGATGCCGATATACAGCCGCAGCTCTTCGTCCCGGAAGACGCTTTTGAACTGGCGCAGCAGCAGAAGATAGTAGCAGCTGAAATTGACGCCGAACAGGATCATAAACACCGTGGTCACATTTTGCAGGTAAGGGGAGTAGGAGCCCATGGAATCGTTCTTAATTCCAAATCCGCCGGTGCCCGCGGTGCCGAAGGCGGTACACACGGCCTCCAGCAGGGGCATTTTCCCGGCCAGCAGGAAAAGAATGTCGATGATCGTCAGCACAATATAAATAATGTAGAGGATCGCGGCGGTCTTGCGCATTTTGGGCACCAGCTTGCCCACACTGGGGCCGGGGCTTTCCGCCCGCAGCAGGTGCATGGTAAAGCCGGTGTTGCCCTCGCCGGGAGCAACGGCCAGCAGAAACACCAGCACACCCATGCCGCCCAGCCAGTGACTGAAGCTGCGCCAGTACAGCATTCCGGCAGGCAGCGCCTCCACATCGGACAAAATGGAGGCACCGGTGGTGGTGAAGCCGGAAACGATCTCAAAAAAGGCATCCACATAATTGGGAATTTCCCGGGAGAACCAGAAGGGCAGGCATCCGAAAACACTCAGCACGATCCAGCTCAGACCCACGCAGATCATACCCTCACGGGCGGCCATGGATTTCGGTGCGTTGCGGCACAGCAGAAACAGCACCCCGCAGGCCACGGCAATCAGGCCGATGGTGGACAGGAAACTCCACATGGAGCCCCATTCGCCGTAGCACGCGCTGATCAGTCCGGCCGGGATCATAAACACGGCCTCAATGGCCAATATCTGGGCGATGAACCGCCCCATGATCTTGTAGTTCATGGCGTGACCTCTCAGGCGAAAATGTCGTTGATCTGCCGCAGCTGCCCCCGCCGGCTGGTGACCACCACGATGGTGTCCCCCTTGTGGAAGCGGCTGTCACCGTTGGGGATGGTGGTGGCATCGCCGGAATTGATGCTGACCAGCAGCACCTCCGGCCGCAGCTTCAGCTCCTTCAGGGGCCGGCCACAGTTGCGGGTCTGACCGTCCACATGGAACTCGATGGCCTCAACCTGCCCGTCGGCAATGAAATGGACGGAAACGGCGGCACCGCTCTGGTTCTGCATGGCCCGCACATAGCGCACGATCTGGTTGCTGCACAGCTCCCGGGGGTAGACCACGCTGCCCAGTTCCAGCGTTTCGGCAATGCTGCGGTTGGCGGCACGGCCCAGCTTGGTAATGACCTGCGGCACCTTTTTGCCGATGCCGTAAAGGGAGATGATCATATTCAGCTCGTCCACACCGGTCAGGGTCACCAGCGCGTCGCAGTCATCGATGCCCTGGCTTTCCAGCAGGGCCTGATCGGTGGCATCGCCGGCAATGATGGAGACCTCCGGCAGAAGCCCCGCCAGCTGGGCGCAGCGCTGTTCATCCCGCTCGATCAGGGTGACGGACACACCGGCCCGGCACAGCTGCTGGGACAGATAGTAGCTGACCCGGCCACCGCCGCACAGGATCACCCGTCTGGCCCGGCGGGCCAGCAGACCCAGATTGCGCAGCAGGGTGGACAGGTTGGCCGTGGGGGCGGTGACGAAGATCCGGTCGCCATCGCGCAGGACGAAGTTACCGCTGGGAATAATGGCCTGCTTCTCCCGGATGACAGCGCACACCAGCACCTGACATTTGACAAGGCCGCTCATGGTGTACAGGGGCTGATCGCACAGCTTGCTGTCGGCACTGACCCGCAGCTCGACAATGTTGGTGCGGCCCTTGGCGAAGGTGTCCCGATGGAGAAAGCCGGGCAGACGCAGCAGTTGCTCGATCTCGCTGGCGGCCTGCCGCTCCGGGTTGACCGACAGGGAAAGGGCGAACACGTCCTTCAGATCGTAGATCTGCTGGGTGTACTCGGGATTTCGGATGCGGCCGATGGTGTGGATGGCGGGATTGATTCCGTGCGCCGTGGTGCAGCACAGCAGATTCAGCTCATCGCTGTTGGTGGCGGCAATGAGCAGATCGGCATCCATGACTCCGGCCTGCCGCAGGGTAGGGAGCGCGGCGCAGTTGCCCTGCACGCACATGACATCCAGACTGCTGCCCAGCTCCTCCAGCGTGGCCGGGCTCAGATCGATCAATGTCAGATCGTGCCCCTCGGCAGACAGCTGCCATGCCAGACTAGTGCCGACTTTTCCGGCACCGGCAACGATAATGTTCATATACTGCCTCCTACTTTTTCAGGAATTTTTACTCATTATAGCACCATCTGTCGGAAAAAACAATCGCCGGCGGCACTGTTTTGGCAAAGAAACGTAAAAAACCGCGCGGAGAAGCTCCCCGCGCGGCGTGTTTCAGGTATCGGTGCTGTCAATGCTCTTTCCGAAGACCACAAACCGGTCATACAGATATTCCGTGGCGAAATTGACCAGCATGGTCAGCACCAGCACCAGATATTCGTTCCAGAAGCAGCCGTATTTCGGCTCCGTCAGCCATGCCGTCCAGCCGGTGGACAGGGGGGTGAATACCAGATAGTACAGGGCGACCTTGGCCATGGCGATGGGCACATTGGTGGCGGAGCGGAAGGTATAGCGCCGGTTAAGCGTGAAATTCCACAGCACTGACAGCACCAGCGAGATCAGGTAGGAGACCCAGTAATTCCAGTGCAGCAGTTCATTGAGCAGGGTGAAGGAAAGCACCTGAATGATGCCGGCGCTGGCGGAAAACAGGGTGAATTTGATGGTGAGAAGCAGTTCCTTGTTCATAGCGTTACCTCTTTCTCAGTTCCCAGAAGGCCACGGCACTGGCGGCGGCCACATTCAGGGAGTCTACCCCGTGCTCCATGGGGATTTTTACCGTATAATCGCTGGCGGCAATGGTTTCGGTGGCAAGACCGTCTCCTTCGGCACCCAGCAAAATGGCCAGACGCTCCTGCTGCCGCAAAACCGGGTCGTCGATCCGGCAGGAGTCACTGCGAAGGGCCATGGAAACCGTCCGGAAGTCCAGCTCTTTCAGCTGCGCCAGCCCCGGAGCGGGCCAGCCGCCGAAAAATGTCCAGGGGATCTGGAACACGGTGCCCATACTCACCCGGGCCGCCCGGCGGTACAGAGGGTCCGAACAGCCGGGGCTGAGCAGTACCGCATCCATTCCCAGCGCAGCGGCGGAGCGGAAGATCGCCCCAACATTGGTGGGATTTTGCACATTTTCCAGCACGACTACCCGCCGAGCCTCCCGGCAGATCTGCTCCACCGGCAAAAGGGGCGGACGGCGCATGGCGCACAGCACCCCACGGGTCAGGTGATACCCCGTCAGACCGCACAGCAGGGCCTCATCCGCCGTGTAGACGGGGATATCGGGGCACCGGGCCAGAATGGAAGCGGCGGAGCCGTCAATATCCTTGCGCTCCATCAGAAGAGAGACGGGCTGATAGTTCGCGTCCAGCGCCCGGTGGATGACCTTGGGACTTTCGGCAATGAAAAGCGCCCGGGAAGGGTCGAAGCGGTTGAGCAGCTGTGCCTCCGTCAGTCTGGCATAGATATCCAGCTCCGGTGCGGAAAAGTCCGTTATTTCCACGATCTGCGCCATGGCTCCACCCCCAAAGAAATATGCTCTATTATACCGCGGGGCACAGACGATTGCAAGCATTTCCTGCGGGAAAGAAAAAACGTCGAATTTTGCCGTTTTTTCCCTTGCGAACCGGATGCAATTGTGCTATACTTGACCGGTGCGGTTTTTCGCACCCGATATGCATTATGGATGGAGGAACAAACATGAAGAGAATTTTGACATTGCTGCTGGTCCTGGCTCTGTGCCTGAGCTGTCTGGCAGCCTGCGCCAGTGACCCGGGGCTGACCTCTCAGCCCACCACCGGCACGCCCACCACACCCACCACGGAGCCCGAATCCGTCTGGGCGGATTATGAGATCATCACCATCGCCAGGGCGCTGGAGCTGTGCGAGCAGTTCGCGGAGGCCCCCTCCGAAGAGCGCTACTACATCAGCGGCACCATCGTGGAGGTGCAGAACAGCCAGTACGGCCAGCTGCTAATCAAGGATGACACCGGCTCCATTATGGTTTACGGTTCCTACAATGCCGATGGCTCCCAGCGCTATGACCAGATGGACAAAAAGCCTGCGGTGGGAGATGTTGTGCTGCTGCACGGCACCCTGCAAAACTACAATGGCACCACCAAGGAGATCCAGAACGGCCGCATCATCGACTTTATCAGCAATGCCGGCAATCAGCCCGACCCTGAGCTGCCGGAATTTGACACCGAGCTGACCATCGCGCAGATTCTGGCCCTGCCCCTGACGGATGGACAGGTCACGGAAGGCCGTTACCTTGTCCGTGGCACCGTGGACTCCGTGACCAACGCCCAGTATGGCGCCATGGTCATCACCGATGGCACCGATACCATCACGGTCTACGGCTCCTACAGCGCCGATGGCTCCGTGGGCTATGCCCAGATGGAGAGCAAGCCCGTCAAGGGCGACACGGTGCTGCTGTACACCAACGTGAAGAACTTCGGCGGCAAGCTGGAACTCAACAGCGCGTGGATCCGGGAATTCACCGCCGTGGAATTTGACGAGTCCGCTTACACCTCCATGACCATCGCAGAAGCCCGCACACAGGAAAAGGGCAAGCAGATCATGGTGGAGGGCACCGTGGCCTGCATCACCTATGCCAACGGCATGAAGCCCAGCGGCATCATTCTGGTGGATGCCACCGATTCCATTTACATTTACGACGCCGACCTGGCCGGCCGTGTGGCCGTGGGCAACCGGGTGCAGGTGGCCGCTTCCAAGACCATGTGGGTTCTCGACAGCGAGACCGGCAACGCCTCCAAGTTCGGCTATCAGGGCTGCAACCAGTTGGAAAATGCATGGCTGCTGGAAAATGACGGCGAAACCCATGATTTTGACCGCGGCTGGATTCAGGAAATCTCCGTCAAGGAGCTGCTGGACACCCCTGTGACACAGGATATCACCACCCACCTGTTCCGGGTGACGGCACTGGTGCGGGAAGAGCCCGGCAACGGCTTCACCAACTACTATTTCTACGATCTGGACGGCAAAACCGGCTCCTACGCCTACACCCAGTGCAACGGCAACGATTTCGAGTGGCTACGGGCCTATGACGGCAAGATCGTCACCGTGTATCTGATGGCCCTCAACGCCAAATCCACCGCTTCCGACTGCTACTGGCGGCTGCTGCCCGTGGCGGTGCAGGACGATGGTTTTGACCCGTCCAAGGTGGATGTGAACGCGCTGACCCTGCGTTGCCTGGCACTGACCCAGTTCCAGAGCGAATACACCGGCGACCCCGCGCTGGAGCTGCTGGCCAAGGCGGATCTGCCCCTGCTGAACATCAGCGGCGTGAAGCTGCGCTACACCAGCGACAACACGGATGTGATCCGGATCGACGGCAATGTGATGCACTGCCTCGCGAACGGCACGGCGAACATCACCGTGGAAGCCAGCTACGGCGGCAAGAGCGCCAGGGCCAGCGTCAGTGTGTCCGTGAAGATCGCGGATGCCTCCGGCTCCTATGCCAGCGTTTCCGATGCCATTTCCACCGCAGTGGGGGAGAAGGTCACGGTGCAGGGCATTGTCGGCCCGTCTCTGGTCAACCAGACCGGCTTCTATCTCATCGATGAAAGCGGCGTGATCGCCGTTCTGACCACGGCGGACGTACTGCAGACCCTGCAGCCGGGCAACATGGTGGTTCTGGAAGCGGAGCGCTACTTCAAGTGCAAGGATGGCAGCACCTACGGCCAGACCTGCCTGCGTGATGCCACCGTGGTGGCCAATCTCTACGGTTCTCACAGCTATTCCGATGCCGCCTTCCGGGGCAGCATCTCCGTGGAGGATTTCTACAATCTGGACATTGAGAAGGATTTCACCACCCATGTCTACACCATGCGCGCCACCGTGCTGGTGGAGGGCACCAGCTACTCCAAGAACATCTACCTGACCGACGGTACCACCAAGGTGCGTCTGTACTGCTCCAGCGCCAACCAGTATCAGTGGCTGGAGGCGTATGACGGCCAGGAGGTCACGGTGGAGATCGCCCCGTGCAACTGGAACAGCAAGAACTACTACACCGGCTGTGCGCTGGCCGTTGTGGCCGAAGACGGCAGCAAGGTGATCAATACCCTCAATTTTGAAGGCTAAACCAAATCAGACCCGGGCACGTCCAACGGCGTGCTCGGGTTTTTGTGCGCGCAGAAAATCGGACGGCCTATGCCGGAACGGCGAAAATTCAATAAATATTCACACATTTCCCCCTTGGAAAAAAGGGGTTTTTTTGATATACTCTAATATGAAACTGAAACAATGGTGCAGGTGATAATGGTTGAAAGAATTATGGTTAAAAATTAAGGAAGCACTCCTGTCGGCGCTGCCGGTTACCCTGATCGTGTACGGCATGGCGCTGACACCGCTGTTCGATTTCTCCGGTGCGGAGCTGGCCACCTTTACGGTGGGGGCGGTGCTGCTGATTCTGGGCATCGGTCTGTTTAATCTGGGAGCGGATCTGGCCATGACCCCCATGGGAACCCATGTGGGCGCGGGACTGTCCCGCCAGAAAAAGCTGGGGCTGCTGCTGGGTGTCTGCTTTGTGCTGGGTATGCTCATCACCATTGCGGAGCCTGATTTGCAGGTGCTGGCCAATCAGGTCAGCGCGGTCATGAACGGAACCGTGCTGATTTACGCGGTCGGCATCGGCGTGGGGGCGTTTCTTGTGGTGGCGGTGATGAAAATCGTCTTCCGCAGACCTCTGTCGCAGCTGCTGATGCTGTTTTACATGCTGCTGTTTGCACTGGCGCTGTTGCTGGTGGTCAGTGGGGGCGAGGCACTGCTGCCCATGGCCTTTGACTCCGGCGGCGTGACCACGGGCCCAATCACGGTGCCCTTCATCATGGCGCTGGGCATCGGTATTTCCGGTGTTCTGGGTGATCATCGCAATAAGGAAAACTCCTTCGGCCTTGTGGCGCTGTGCAGCGTGGGGCCGATTCTGGCGGTGCTGCTGCTGGGTGTGTTCTCCGGCAAGGATCTGAGCTATGCCGTGCCGGATTACACCGTCAGTTCCGATGTGCTGGGTACCTTTGCCCGGACGGCGGCCCACACCTGCGGCGAGGTGGCGCTGGCGCTGGGACTGATTGTGCTGTTCTTCCTGGTGTGTCAGGTGCTGTTCCTCAAGCTGGGGCGGCGGCAGCTGCTGCGCATCGGTG
Source organism: uncultured Oscillospiraceae bacterium (assembly GCA_964564605.1). Classification (GTDB taxonomy): domain Bacteria; phylum Bacillota; class Clostridia; order Oscillospirales; family Oscillospiraceae; genus Faecousia. The sequence goes on along the minus strand of CAZMBL010000008.1, from coordinate 20,506 downwards.
TGGGTGTGGCCTTTACCTATGTCGGACTGGTGATTTTCCTGACGGGTGTCAATGTGGGCTTTATGCCCATCGGCTATAAGCTGGGCCACAGTCTGGCGCAGGTCAGCGAGCCGTTTTTGATCGGCTTCGGTCTGGTGATGGGCGTGCTGGTGGTGCTGGCGGAGCCTGCCATTCATGTGCTCAACAGTCAGGTGGAAGAAGTCACCGGCGGACTGGTCAAGAAGAAGTCCATGATGATCGGCCTGTGTGTGGGCGTGGGCGCGGCCATCGGCCTGTCCATGATCCGCATTGTGTTTGACTTTTCACTGGCTTATTACATCATCCCCGGCTATTTCCTGTCGCTGGCGCTGTCGCTGTTTGTCCCGCCGGTCTATACGGCCATCGCCTTCGACTCCGGCGGTGTGGCCAGCGGCCCCATGACCTCCGGCTTCATTCTGCCCTTCGCCATCGGGGCCTGCGTGGGTTTGCAGGGGGAGGCGGCGGTGCTGCGGGATGCCTTCGGCGTGGTGGCCATGGTGGCCATGATCCCCCTGATCACCATCCAGCTGCTGGGCTTCCAGGGTATTCTGGCGGAGCGCCGGGCAGAGCGCCGGGCCATGAAGCGCATTCTGGATGTGGACGATCAGCAGATCATCAATTTTATGTAAGGAGGGCAACGGCATGGATAATACCATCAACGAATCCGCCATCCGCAAGCTCAAGCTGCTCTTTACCGTGGTGGAGCGTCCAAAGGGCGAGTTTTATCTGGACGTGATCAGCCAGTTTGGTGTCAACTGCCAGATGGCCACCGGTGGTCTGGGCACGGCGACCTCCGATCTTGTGGAGCTGCTGGGTCTGGAACCCCAAAAAACCGTGCTGCTCAGCGTGGTGCGGGAAGACCGGCTCGACGAGATCATGCAGACACTGGAAGAAAAATTTGCCACCATCCGCAATGGCAAGGGCATTGCCTTCGCCGTGCCGCTGAGCAGCGTCATTGGTGTGAATATGTACCGTTTCTTGAGCGACAGGAGGGAAATCTGATGAAAACCAATCAGCATGAAGTGATTTTTGCCATCGTGGACACCGGCTTTGCCGATGAAGTGATGGAAGTGGCCCGGGAGCTGGGGGTGCGCGGCGGCACCATCGTGCATGGCCGGGGCGTGGTCAAGGAGGAGGCGGCCGCCTTCTTCGGCATTACATTGCACGCCGACAAGGAAATTCTGATGATGGTGGTGGAAAGCGCCATCCGCGATACCGTCCTCAATGCCATCTACCGCAAGCTGGATATGGCCAAGAAGGCCAGAGGCATCGCCTTTTCCATGCCGGTGACGGATGTGGCGGGCCTTGCACCGGTGCCCCAGAGCCAGCAGCAGTAAGGGTATCCGCCATGGCTGACTATGAGCTGGTGCGGGAGATCCCGAACCTGTGCCGCAACAACCAGATGCGGGACGTATTTTTCGAAGAGGTGCAGACAGAGGACCCCGTGGAATATGTCCGGCAGGTGCTGAATGCGTCGCAGCTAGAGCTGACGGTGGAACGCAGCGAAGACGGCTCGGTGACGGTTTTTGCCGTGGCCGACGGGATGTTTCAGAAATTTCACTTTACCCCGGCGTAATGTCCCCGTTGACAAAGGACGGGAAATTTCTTATAATCCAACTGATACGGGCAGTATGGCTCTGCCGCCCAAACCCGAAAGAGGGTGCCCCCGATGGAACAACTTCCGCTGACAGCCCGCTTCCGCAGTCCATGGAAGCTGGCGCTCTGTTGCGCCCTGCTGGGGGTGGCGGCAGCGGCTGCGGTGTACGGCGGCTTTTATTTTGTGATGGCACTGGCCAATTATTTTGACGGCCGCTATAAGCACCCCGCTTTTTATACCCGCTATCCCACGGCGCTGGCCTACCTGCTGGCCTATGGGAAGGATGGGGATTTTCAGAGCCTGCCGGGGTATGCGATCAAGCTGCATGTGGGCATTCCGCTGGCGCTCTGCTGCGCCATGCTGGTGATGGCGATCCTGCTGGCACTGCTGCAATGCCGCCTCCGGCTGACGGTGTCGGAAACGGAGCTGACGGGCAGACCGCTGCTGCGCCGAACCTGCCGCATTCGGATGGAGACGGTGGTGTCTGCCGTCCCAGCGCTGGGCGGACTCCGGCTGCGGGTGGGGAAGAAAAACCTTCTGTTTCCCCTGATCCGCAACCGGGATCAGGTGCTGCAATGCATCCGCCGCCTTTGCCAGAATTTGTAAATACGCCGCAAAAGCGGCTTTAACCGGAAGGAGTTACCTATGGAAGAAAATGAAATTCTCGAAGAAGAAAGCATCCTGACACTGACGGATGAAAACGGCGTGGACTGCGATTTTGAGTATCTGGACGTGATCGAATATCAGGGAAAAGAGTACCTGTTCCTGCTGCCGGTGGAAGAGCCGGATGCCGGAATCGTCATTCTGGAGATCGAACCGGTGGACGAAGAAACGGAAAACTACCTCGCGGTGGAGGATGAATCCATTCTGGACGCGGTTTACGGGCTGTTCAAGGAGCGCTACCGGGATCAGCTGACCTTCGCGGACTGAAAGGAAGAAGCCTCCTGCGCCACGCACGGCGACGGAGGTTTCTTGAAAAGGGCTGCTGCGGCGATGTTCTACAGCAGCTCTTTTTGCATATATTTGGACAGGAGGGCAATATGGATACACAGTTTTCCCGCACCCGGCTACTGCTGGGGCAGACGGCCATGGAGCGGCTGGGGCACTGCCGGGTGGCGGTGTTCGGGCTCGGGGGCGTGGGCGGTCATACGGCGGAGGCGCTGGCCAGGGGTGGCATCGGCGCGCTGGATCTGATCGACAGCGACACCATCAGCCTGACCAATCTCAATCGCCAGCTGCTGGCGACCCATTCCACACTGGGGCAGCCCAAGGTGGAGGCGGCGCGCGATCGGCTGCTGGATATCAATCCGGAACTGCATCTTCGCTGCTGGCCGGTTTTTTACACACCGGAGACGGCGGAACAGTTCGATTTTTCCAGGTATGACTATATTGTCGACGCCATCGACACCGTAACCGGCAAGCTGTGTCTGGCGGAGCATGCCTTCGCTGCGGGCACGCCCATCATCAGCTGCATGGGAGCCGGGAACCGGCTGGACGGAACGGCCTTCCGGGTGGCGGATATTTCCAAGACCAGCGTCTGCCCGCTGGCCCGTGTTATGCGCCGAGAGCTGAAAAAGCGGGGCATTTCCCATATGAAAGTGGTCTATTCACTGGAGGAAGCCCTGACACCCGTGGGCGCGGAGGAGGAAGCAGCCGCACTCGGCAAACGGCAGATTCCCGGCAGCACCTCCTTCATTCCCGGTATTGCGGGGCTGCTGCTGGCCGGAGAGGTCATCCGGGATCTTGCGGGCCGCCCATGACCGTGGCCCCGGCCGGCACGGAGCGTGTCACGAAGGCACTGCCGCCGATGGTGGCGCCCCGCCCGATCACGGTATCACCTCCCAGCACGGAAGCGTTGGCATAGATCGTCACCTCATCTTCAATGGTGGGGTGACGTTTTTTGCCTCGCAGACCCTGCCCACCGCGGGTGGACAGCGCCCCCAGCGTGACGCCCTGATAAATTTTCACCATGGAGCCGATGACGGTGGTCTGCCCGATCACGACACCGGTGCCGTGGTCGATGAAGAAACCGGGGCCGATGGCGGCACCGGGATGGATATCAATGCCGGTACGGCTGTGGGCCAGCTCCGTCAAAAGCCGGGGCAGCAGCGGTAGGCCCATGCGGTAAAGACTGTGGGCCAACCGCTGGGCCGTGATGGCGTAGAAACCGGGGTAGGCTACGAGAATTTCTTCCGTCCCGGTGGCGGCCGGATCTCCGGCGAGAAATGCGTCCAGATCCTGCCGCAGCAGCGCGCGGATGCGGGGCAGCTGCTCCAGCAGAGCCATGCCGGTGCCCCGCGCTGACAACCCGTCGAGTCGGGCGCAGATTTCGCCAGCGAGCGCGGAAATCCGGCCCGGGCCGGGGCTTTCTGCTCCGGAAAGGCCGGGAAACAGCAGCAGACGCAGTTTTTCCAGCAGCACGGCGGCATCGGCCATGGTGGCAGTACCCGGTGGTGATGGTGCGTCCATGGCACTTCGCGGATCATAGTCATGCAGAAGCAACCGGGTGATCCGGTCAAATTGTGGCATTGTTTTCCCTCATTTCCCATGATCAGGAGGATTTTTATGACATTTGAAGATCTGATCGGCAATACCCCCATGCTGCATCTGACGGAAAATCTCTTTGTCAAGCTGGAGTTTACCAACCTGACCGGCTCAGCCAAAGACCGTGCCGCGTGGCAGATGGTGCTGGACGGGGAGCGCCGGGGGCTGCTGCGCCCGGGCGGCACCATCGTCGAGCCGACCTCCGGCAATATGGGCATTTCTCTGGCGGCCATTGCGGCCCGGCGGGGATACGGGTGTATCATTGTCATGCCGGAGAGCATGAGCCGGGAGCGGCAGGCGCTGGTGCGCGCTTATGGCGCGGCACTGGTGCTGACATCCGGGGCGCAGGGCATGGCTGGGGCGGTGGAGCGGGCCCGGACGCTGGCAGATCAGACCCCGGAGGCGTTTCTTCCCGGCCAGTTTGACAATCCGGCCAACGCTGTGGCCCATTACCGTACCACGGGGCCGGAAATCTGGCGGCAGACACAGGGCAGGGTGGATGTGCTTGTGGCCGGTGTCGGCACCGGGGGAACCCTGACGGGGGCGGGACGGTTTCTCCGGGAGAAAAACCCGACACTTCGCATCGTGGCAGTGGAGCCGGCCGAGAGCCCGATGCTCAGCAAAGGCATCTCCGGCCGCCATGGAATTGAAGGCATCGGTGCGAATTTTATTCCTGCTCTGCTGGACAGGACACTGCCGGATACGGTCGTTGCCGTTTTGGATGCCGATGCCTTCGCTGCGGCCAGAGGGCTGGCCCGGCAGGGGATCCTGGCGGGCGTTTCCTCCGGCGCGGCGTATTTTGCGGCGGCGGCCATCGCCCGTGCGGAACCGGAGAAACGGGTGGTGACCATCTTCCCCGATGCCGGCAACCGCTACCTCTCCACCGGGCTATTTTATGACGGCGGCATGGAAACGGTGCAATAAAGGCGCTGCAATGACAGTTGTTCTATACATTATAAAAACCCCGCCGCGGATGGCTCCGCGGCGGGGTGGTCTTTTTCAGGACAGGTGGCTTTCGTTGATGAGGATATGCACATCGTCCAGCTGTTTCTGGGAGACGGTGGTGGGCGCATCCATCATCAGATCCTGTGCGTTCTTGTTCATGGGGAAGGTGATGACCTCCCGGATACTTTCCTCGCCGGTCAGCAGCATCACAAGCCGGTCTACACCGGGGGCGGCACCGGCGTGGGGCGGCGCACCGTAGGTGAAGGCGTTGTACATGGCGGGGAATTTGGCCTTTACGTCTGCTTCACCCAGACCCACCATTTCAAAAGCCTTGACCATGATCTCCGGATCGTGGTTGCGCACGGCACCGGAGGCGGACTCATAGCCGTTGATAACCAGATCGTACTGGTCGGCGTGGATGGCCAGCAGCTTGTCCACATCGCCTTCGGCATCGGTCAGAGCCTGCATACCGCCCTGGGGCATGGAGAAGGGGTTGTGGCAGAACTCCAGCTGGCCGGATTCCTCGCCCAGCTCGTACATGGGGAAGTCCACGATCCAGCACATGGCATACTGCTCTTCGTCGAAGTGGCCGGGCACCCGTCTGCCCAGCATGGTGCGGATCACACCGGCGGTCTTCTGGGCGGCGGGCTTTTTGCCGGCGGCCATGCACACGAAACTGCCGGGCTTCAGGCCGAGGGCTGCCTTGAAGGCATCCTGCCGCTCCAGCAGGAACTTGGAGATACCGCCGGTCAGGACACCGTTTTCGTCCACCTTGACCCAGCAGGCTTTGTTGCCGGTCTGCACTTCCACATCGGCCAGAAGCTTGTCGATCCATTTGCGGGGCTGATTGAAATCATGCACCACCACGGCCTTGACGGTGGCACCCTCGAAGGGGGCGAAGCCGCAGCCCTGGACGGTGTCGGACACGTCCTGAATTTCCAGATCGATGCGAAGATCCGGCTTGTCGGAGCCGTAGCGCTCCATGGCATCCCGGTAGGGAATGTGGCGGAAGGGAGCCGGACTGATCCGGCTGTACTTGCCGAATTTTTCAAACACAGGCACGATCACCTGCTCCAGCGTGTGCAGCACATCCTCCTGTGAGGCGAAGGCCATTTCCATATCCAGCTGATAGAACTCACCCGGTGTGCGGTCGGCACGGGCATCCTCGTCCCGGAAGCAGGGGGCGGAAGGGAGCCGGACTGATCCGGCTGTACTTGCCGAATTTTTCAAACACAGGCACGATCACCTGCTCCAGCGTGTGCAGCACATCCTCCTGTGAGGCGAAGGCCATTTCCATATCCAGCTGATAGAACTCACCCGGTGTGCGGTCGGCACGGGCATCCTCGTCCCGGAAGCAGGGGGCGATCTGGAAATAGCGGTCGAAGCCGGAGGTCATCAACAGCTGCTTGAACTGCTGGGGGGCCTGCGGCAGAGCGTAGAACTTGCCGGGGTGGTTCCGGGCGGGCACCAGATAGTCCCGCGCGCCTTCGGGAGAGGAGGCGGTCAGAATGGGCGTGGTGATCTCCAGAAAACCCTGCTCGGTCATCAGGCGGCGCAGCTCCGCCACCACCTGACAGCGCAGGATGATATTCTTCTTGACCTCGGGATTGCGCAGATCCAGATAGCGGTATTTCAGGCGGACATTCTCGTCCGCCGCTTTGGATTTGTTAATCTCAAAGGGCAGCTGATTGTGAATGCATTTGCCAAGCACCTGAATATCCGTGGGCACGATCTCAATTTCGCCGGTGGGCTGACGGGAGTTTTTGCTTTCCCGCTCCCGCACGATACCGGTGACGGAAATGGTGGACTCCTTGTTGATGGGCCGGATCAGGCGCATCATGTCCTCCTGCTCGATCACCACCTGTGTGGTGCCGTAAAAATCCCGGACAACGCAGAAGGCAAAGTTGGAGCCGACAACACGGACATTCTCCAGCCAGCCAACGATCGTTACCTGTTTGCCTGCATCGGCCAGCCGCAGCTCGCCGCAGGTGTGCGTTCTCGATTGCATCATGATAAAACCTCTCTTCTGGTGGTTTGGGTTTGCCATTAACCCTTACATTATCCCACAATCGACGAAAAAAGTCAATCATAACCGCACACAAAATGTAAAAAAGCGGGAAGCGTTGCCTATGCCACGCTCTTCATCGCCGCACCAGCGCACGCAGCCAGCGAAGATCCGTTTTCTTTGTCACACCCAGAAGAAACAGCAGGCTGAAAAACACACCGCAGAACCCTGCCACCCGGGCGGCATTTCCGGGCAGCTGCATGGCGGCCAGTACGGAAACCGGCCCGGCGGCCAGCGCCGGCAGGGCGGCACCGAGGGGCAGGCGCTGCCCGGTGGATCGCAGCAGCAGGCGCAGGCTCAGAAGAAAATTCAAAGCGTGGGTGACGGCGAAGCTGATAAAATATCCCCCCATACCAAGCCGCGGCAGCAGCAGATACAGCAGCGCTACATCCAGCGCCGAGGTTATGATATTGATCCGAACGCAGCGGTGCTGCTCACCGAGACCTTTGTTGATGGCGTCGGTGATGCAGTCGCAGTAGAGCATGGGAATGAGGATCGCATAATGCCGCAGGGCCTGCCCGGCATCCGGCGTGCGGTAGAGGGCATCGCACAGGGGCTGCGCCAGCAGATATTCCAGCCCGCCGAACAGCAGACCGTACAGCAGCGCGATGCGAAGACTCCGGCGGCTGAGACTTTGAATGCGGCCCCGCTGTCCGCAGGCGGCGCAGCGGGCCATCTCCGGAATCAGCAGCTCCGCCAGAGAATACAGAATGCAGGCCGGGAACATCAGTACCGGAAATACCATCCCTCTGAGCAGGCCAAAGGCAGCCAGCGGGTCGGAGACGGCATCGCACGCGGAAAGCCGCCGGGGAACCATAAGATTCTCTGCTGTGTTGATTCCCGTTTTCAGATCGTCCGCCAGCGCCAGCGGCACCGCCGTTCGCAGCAGTCGGCCGCGCAGGCGCAGCGCCGTACCGGGGCCGGAGCTTTCCCGCAGCCGCAGCAGCGCCAGCACCCACAGCGTGAGTACCGCCCCCAGACTGCTGCCCAGAATCATGCTCATGCAGCTGCGACCCGGGTCACCAACGGCCCAGAAGCGCAGCAGAGTTACGGTAATGGCCATGGAACAGAGCTGTTCGGCAACCTCCACCGCCGCCAGTGTGCCGATTCGCCCCGCACCGGTGAAATACCCCGTCATCACCCCGCACAGGCAGCTGACCGGCAAAAACACGGCAAAAAGCCGCAGGCTGTCCACCGTGCGAAAATCCCGGATCCAATGCCGGGCCAGCACCGGCGACAGCAGATACAGCGCGGCGGCCACCGCACCGCTGCACACGACACTGTAGCGCAGACACCCACCCAGCACGCCGGTGATCTGCTGCGTCCGACCGTGGCCCAGCTCCTCCGCTGTCAGGTACATGGTGCCGGTGCGCACGCCTGCGGTGCCGGCCACCATGGCCATGCTGCCTACGCTCATCACCAGCTGCATCAGCCCTACACCGGCGGCCCCCAGCGTTGCGGAAATGTAGACCTGAAATCCTGTTCCTACAAAACGCAGCAGCAAATTGACGGCGGTCAGCATCAGGGCATTGTAAATAATCGGCCTGCGCCGTGCCATAGGCATCCCTCCCTGTCCACCAATTTATGCATGGGCTTGGGCGGATATGCGGCCGCGGAAATTGTGCGAAAAATTTGAAAAATAATGTTTGACAAATGGGAAGAAAGCCTATATAATATCTAAGCATGATTGCGAAGAGGGGGATACTATGCTGTTAGGGCTGTCAAAGATCATAGACTGCCCGGGGCAGAGCGTCTCTTTTTCCGATGCGATCGATCTGCGTGATCTTCGCTATGGGAACTGTTACCCCGTCACGGAACCGGTCAGAGCCGAGGGCACGGTGCGCAATACCGCCGGCGTTCTGATGATGACCGGCACGGTCAGCACCCTGATTCACGGCGTGTGTGACCGCTGCGCGGGCACCTTCACCCGGGATGTGCAAATCCCTATGGAGGTGGTGCTGGTGACAGAACTGGCCAGCGAGGAGAACGAAGATGAGTGGGTATTCCCGCTGGAGGGAGACTGTGCCGATCTGGAAGACATCGTGCGGACGGTGTTCGTGCTGAATTTTGGCTCCAGACTGCTGTGCGATCAGGACTGCAAGGGCCTGTGCCACCGCTGCGGCAAAAACCTGAATGATGGCCCCTGCGGCTGTCAGAAGGAACTCGATCCCCGATTTGCTGCTTTGAAGCAGCTTCTTGAAACGTAGCATCATTATGAAAGCTGTTTATTAAAGCAGTTCGACCAAGGAGGTGTCATCCATGGCTGTCCCTAAGTGTAAAGTGTCCTCTGCCCGCCGCGATAAGCGCCGTGGCTCCAACTGGAAGCTGTCCGCGCCCAGCGTTACGGTTTGCCCCAAGTGCGGCGAGCCCGTCGCTCCCCACACGGCATGCAAGGCTTGCGGTACCTACAACGGCCGTCAGGTCCTGGCCGCCAAGGCTGACTAAGGCAGAAAAAGCAAGAGGAAGGCACCAGCCCTCCTCTTTTTTCTGTCCTCTGGGCAGGATACAGGCGGGGGAATGCCCGCCATCTGTGAATTTTTCGGAAAGAAAAGCAGGTTTCGGTTGCTTTTGGTACCGGTCTGTGGCATAATAATCAGGATATGTACGCGGTTGAAAGGAAGTGGTTTTATGGCAAAGCCCTTAGTGGCCATCGTTGGCCGCCCCAATGTGGGCAAGTCCATGCTGTTTAATAAGCTGACCGGTCAGCGCACCTCCATTGTGGAGGATACGCCCGGCGTGACCCGGGATCGGATCTACGGGGAGTGTGAATGGTGCGGGCGCACCTTCTCTCTGGTGGACACCGGCGGTATCGAGCCGGGCACGGAAAACGATATGCTCAAATTCATGCGCCGTCAGGCGGAGATCGGCATCGAGCTGGCGGACGCGGTGATCATGGTGGTGGATGTCCGCTCCGGCGTAACGGCGGCGGATCAGGATGTGGCCACCATGCTGCGCAAGTCCCGCAAACCCGTGTGCCTTGCGGTGAACAAGTGCGACTCCATCGGCAATGTCAACCCGGATGTGTACGAGTTTTACAGTCTCGGAATCGGAGACCTGTTTGAAACCTCCGCCATCCACGGCCACGGCACCGGCGATATGCTCGATTGGGTGCTGGCCAACATCCCGGAAGCCGAGCAGCAGGAGCAGCAGGATGATGTGATCAAGGTCGCCATCGTGGGTAAGCCCAATGTGGGTAAAAGCAGTCTGCTCAACCGCATTCTGGGGGAGGAGCGGGTGATCGTGTCCGACGTGGCCGGTACGACCCGGGATGCCATTGACAGCGAATTTGAAAATGAAACGGGCAAATACTGCCTGATCGATACCGCCGGTATGCGCCGCAAAAGCAAGGTGGACGATGCCATTGAGCGTTATTCCAACATGCGCTCCATCCATGCTATTGAGCGGGCAGACGTGTGCCTGATTCTGATCGATGCCAACGATGGCGTGACGGAGCAGGATACCAAGATCGCCGGGCTGGTGCACGAGGCGGGCAAGGCCGCCATCATCGTGGTGAACAAGTGGGACGCGGTGGCGGACAAGCAGACCAATACCATGCGGGATCTGGAGCGGGACACCCGGGAAGCGCTGAGCTACATGAGCTATGCCCCCATCGTGTTCCTGTCGGCACTGACGGGGCAGCGGGTAGACCGGCTGTTCCCCCTGATTCAGGAGGTTTGCGGTCAGAATGCCAGTCGCATCACCACCGGCTCCCTCAACAGCGTGCTGGCCGATGCCACGGCCCGTGTTCAGCCGCCCACGGACAAGGGTCGCCGTCTGAAAATCTATTATATGACCCAGGTGGGCACAAAGCCGCCTCATTTCGTCATTTTCTGCAATGACGCGCGGCTGTTCCACTTCTCCTATCAGCGGTATCTGGAGAACCAGATCCGGGAGGTGTTTGGCCTGAAGGGCACACCGGTGCGCATCACCATCCGACAGAAGGGCGATAAGGAGGAGTAAAGCGTGTTCATTCCTGTTTTGATCGCGGCACTGACGGCTTATCTGCTGGGAAATCTTAACGGGGCAGTCTGCGTCTCGGCGCTGGTTGCCCACGATGACGTCCGCAGCCATGGAAGCGGAAATGCCGGCCTGACCAATTTCATCCGCAATTACGGCACCGCCAGCGCCGCACTGGTCATCGCCATCGATGGCGGCAAGGCGGCCGTGGCCTGCTGGGCGGGAAGCCTCATGCTCCGGCCTCTGGGCTATGGCTTCGAGGGGCTGATGCTGGGAGGCATCTGCGTGATGCTGGGCCATATTTTCCCGGCACTGCTGGGCTTCCGGGGCGGCAAGGGCATCCTGTGCGGCTGTATCATCGCCTTCGTGGCGGACTGGCGGATCGGCGCGGTGATCCTCGCGGTGTTCGCGGTGGTGTATTTTGGTACCCGGTATGTGTCGCTGGCCTCGGTGGTGGCGGCAGTGGTGTTCGGGATCTGCTTCGTGGTGCTGCATGGGGACAATGTGCCGGTCATGGCGGCAGGGCTATTCATGAGCCTGCTGACCATTTTTATGCACCGGAGCAATTTGATCCGACTGTGCAAAGGGCAGGAGCAGAAAACCGATCTGTTTAAGAAGAAAGGATCGAAAGCATGAAGGCAGCGGTCATTGGAAGCGGCGCATGGGGAACGGCGCTGGCCATCCATTTACAGCAGAACGGCCATGATGTCACCCTCTGGGTCAGAAGCGAGGCCCGCGCCGCCCAGCTGCGGGCGGAGGGCGTCAATCCCCGGCTGCCGGGGGTGCGTCTGCCCGAGCAGATGCGCATCAGCGCGGACAGACGGTGTGCGCAGGAATGCGATCTGGTGGTATTTGCGGTGCCATCGGCTACATTGCGGCAGGTCAGTCGGGATTTCGCCGGTTGCATCGGGCCGCAGGTGGTGCCGGTGTCCGTCACCAAGGGATTGGAGCCCGGAACCCATCTGCGCATGAGCCAGATCGTGGAACAGGAGACGGGGCGGGAGGTAGTCGTGCTGACCGGCCCGAGCCATGCCGAGGAGGTCTCCCGGCAGATGCCTACGGGGCTTCTTGCGGCGGGCCGGAACCGGAAACAGACGGAATTCGTCCAGAATGCCTTCTTTTCGCCCAAGCTGCGGGTCTACACCAGCCCGGATCCCGTGGGCGCGGAGCTGGGAGGCGCACTGAAAAACGTTATCGCCCTGTGCGCCGGAATTGCCGATGGAATGGGCTGCGGCGACAATGCCAAGGCCATGCTGATGACCCGCGGCCTGACGGAAACGGCCCGGCTGGGCGTGTCGCTGGGGGCCAGCAAGGAGACCTTTGCAGGGCTGGCGGGCGTGGGGGATCTGATCGTGACCTGTACCTCCATGCATTCGAGAAACCGCTGCGCCGGGATCCTGATCGGACAGGGTGTGCCGGTACAGCAGGCAATGGAGCAGATCGGTGCCGTGGTGGAGGGATACTATGCCACATACTCGGCATGGGAGCTGAGTCGGAGCATGGGCGTGGATATGCCCATCGTGGAAGCGGCCTATCAGGTGCTTTACGAGAACGTGCCCGCCACAACCGCCGTGCAGCAACTGCTGACCCGCCCCGGCCGCGACGAACAGGAAGATGCCGGCTGGCTGTAATTGGATAGAAGCTGTAAACACCTTCGCTGACAAGATCGGCGGAGGTGTTTTTTCGCTTCAGCAGCGCATATATAAGCCGATTCTGCAACTTATACTGTTTCCAACGAGAAATTGATGCGGGCGGACGGTTGAAATGAGAATTGCGAAATGACCAATTTTGAAGGGCGCTTTTTGTGGGGAATGAAGAAACGGAAAAAAGTGCAGGATTTGTCTTGACAAAGACTGGACACAATTCTATAATGCAAATGGAATACGTTTTCCAATCCTGCCATTGGTTTGGAAAAGTCGAACATAGACGCACGGTCAGATCGGATGTTGATCTTCGCACGATGGAGTTGTGCATGGAGCAGAAGGAACGCGTAACAGTTAAGGATATCGCAAGCCGGTTGCAGATCTCCCCGGGTACGGTCAGCAAGGCGCTGTCCGGGAAGAAAGGAATCAGTGCGTCCATGCGCTGCCGAATCTGTGATACGGCAGCGGAAATGGGTTACCATGTAAATCGAACAGCCCAGAGTCTGGCAAGGAAAACCATTCGCATCGGAATTGCCTATCCTGCGGTGTGGGCACAGTATTATGACCAGCTGATTCGGGGTATGAACCGGGCGCTGGACTCGCTGCGGGATTATAATGTCATTGGCCTGTTTCACACCTTTTCCGGTTTGTACGAAACACAGGAACTGTCGGCTATTGTAGAGGTTTTTATACGAGAGAAGATCGATGCGGTGATTCTGTGCCCGGGTGCTATCACCGATTGTGATACGCTGCTTCAGCAACTGCGAGAAGCAGAAATTCCCTGTTTTCTTGTGGGCAATGATTTTGACCCATCCTTGCGCACAGCGTGCATCCGGGTGGATGCCGTGCTGGCCGGAAAGCTGGCCGGGGAGATGATGAACTATCTGACACCGGAGAATGCGCAGCTTCTGGCGTTTATCGGTGATGGAAATCTGACGGAACATGCCGAGAAGCTACAGGGATTTCGCACGGAGCTACAGGGCGGCCGCTATCTGGCCGGGTGCTTTGAGACGCAGGATAATCCCGTAATTGCAGCGGAAATGATTCAAAAAGCGGTGTGTGATTTTCCACAGATTCGGGGGGTGTATGTAGCAACGGGCAATTCTGTCCCAGTATGCGAGATCCTTTCCCGACAGGTGGAAACCGCGCAGGTCAGGATTATTGCGACAGACCTGTTTCCGGAGCTTGTTCCCTATGTTTGCCGCCGTCAGATCCACGCGGTTGTGTTCCAAAATCCGGAGGCGCAGGGGGAGCAGGCGGTGCTGCGCTGTTATGAGCATATCACAAAGCATGAGATGGTCGGTCAATGCCTGATAACACCATCGGTGCTTCTGCGCAACAGCATTCTGGCCATGCAGCAGGCGCAGCCGGCAAACCGTACATCTTCGGAAGACAACAGGAAACAGTGAGGTAGTTTGTGCAAAAGGTTACCATGGAAGACATTGCCAGAACCGCTGGCGTGTCCATTGGGACGGTCAGTAAGGTACTCAATGGAGACCTTTCCGTTAAAGAGAAAAACCGCACCGCTGTGGAGCACGCGGTCAAAATGCTGGATTACAATGTAAATCAGGCGGCCAGACGGCTGGCGCACAAGCCCATTCGCCTTGGCATCATGCTGCCCGGTGTGTTCGATGCGTATTTTGACTCGATGGAGCAGGGAATCCGGGATCAGATCGCGTCCCTTGCCGATTATCGGGTGAGTGCGGTCTATCGACGCTACAATGAGTCCAATCCCGATACGAAGCAGAGCGTGGAGCAATGCCTCCGGTTTTTTGCACAGGAGAAGGTAGACGGCATTCTTCTCGGCCCGATGCAGTATGGCCGGGAAAACAGTGCGGAACTGTCGCTGCTACAGGCGAGCGGTGTGCCGGTCGTGCTGCTGCTGTCGGATATCCGGGATTTTCACCGGCTGTGTTGTGTCAGCGTAGACGCGGCGTTATCCGGAAACACGGCGGCCGAACTGGCAGAACTGTGCCTGAAACCGGATCGAGCCTGCGCAATACTCATCGGAGATCGGAAGCTGGAGGAGCATTACCTGAAAGCGGACAGTTTTTGCAGGCGGATGGAAGAGGCTGGATACCAAAAGCCTCACATCCTGGAAACACGGGATGATCCGGAGCGGGCCTATCGGCTGACGGCTCAATTGCTCTGCACAGAACCGGATTTGGCGTTACTGTACGTTGCGACTGGTAACTCGGTGGCCGTTTGCAGAGCGGTCTGCGATTGCGGAAGGGAAAAAAGCGTCCATGTAATTGCGACGGATCTGCCGGAAGGACTGATCCCGTATGTTAAGAACCATATCGTAATCGGTGTGCTGGATCAGCATTTGAAGGATATCGGTGCCCGGGCTGTGTATGCGCTGTACTGCCATTTGGCGGAAGGCACTGTCTGTCCACGGGAAGAAAAGGTTGCGCCGAGCCTGATGCTGTACTCGGCAATCGTAAACCATTCAGAAAATTAAATGGATGACCCCAAGGGTCATTCATTTAATCCATAAAAATGAAGCGCTTCATAATTCGGAAAAGGAGAATTTCATCATGCAAACAGTAAAAATTGGCTTTGTCCCCTCGTCCTGGGATTCCTGGAACGGCAGTGCTTACACCGGTAAGCTGGCGGGAAAGATGCGCGCGCGCTGTCTGACGGTTTTTTCAAAAATCCCCGGACTGGAAATCGTTGTCCCCTCGGAGGTGTTGACGGAGGACGGCTGTGTCAGCACAGTAGAAGAAGGGATGAAAACAGCGGATCTGTTCCTGAAAGAGAACGTGCAGGGTATCATCATCGGCAATATGAACTTCGGCTTTGAAACGGCCATTGGGGCACTCTTGTCCAAAATTCGCAAGGATATGCCAGTGCTGCATTTCGCTACCCGGAGTGGCCCGTATTCTCCGCAGGGCAATCGCGCGACCGATACATGGTGCGGCCAGTTCATGACATGCTCTTCCCTCAAGCGCCGTGGGTTCAAGTTTGAACATATTCTGACCTGCGATCCGGAGGAACCTCAGTTCGCGCAGAAGGTTGAGACCTTTACCCGCGCGTGCAATGCGATTTCCAGATTTAAGGGCGCCCGCCTGTTGCAGATCGGCACACGGCCGACCGGCTTTGAGTCTCAGTTCTTCAGCGAAGAGGATCTGATGCGCTGCTTTGGACAGGTGCTGGTGCCGGTGGATCTTGCGACAGCCTACGAGGTGATGGACGCCATACCCATGGACGATCCCGATGTGCTTCGAATCGCTCAGGAAATCCGGGCCGGTGCGGATCTGATCACGGAAGAAACTCCCAATTCCATTCTCAATCAGGCCAGACTGGAGAAAACACTGATTACGCTGGCTAAGCAGCACCATTGCCAGGTCATCGCCTCCAGCTGCTGGGAAAGCCTGCAGCACCGGTATCATATCGCTGCCTGCTCCACCTTCTCCCGCCTGAATTCGCAGGGGTATGCTGTGGGATGTGAAGTGGATGTGATCGGCGCGCTGACGATGTATGTGATGAACAGCTGTGCGCTGGGGCAGACACCTGCCGACTTTATTGACTGGACGGATCTGCATCCGACAGAGGATAATGTCTGGCTGGCCTGGCACTGCGGCAACGCTGCTTGTGAGCTGTGTGCTTCTGACTGCCAGAAACATCTGACCATGAATGAGCGTCTGGGCCTTTGGAGCCCGACCTGTTACGGTTCCATGGAGTTCCGGCTGAAAAACGGCCCCGTCACCTGCGCGCGTATGGTGGAGTATGACGGAAAGTACACCATGTTCTTCGGCAACGGTGAAATTGTGGACATCGGCCCCATGGTGCGTGGCGCGTATGGCTGGGTCAAGGTTAAGGATATCCGTGACTGGGAGACCAAAATGATCGACTGTGGCGTAATCCACCATGGCGCGCTGATCCATGACGAGAAGGTTGCGGACGCACTGGCCATGTTCTGCAAGTTCATGGGAATCGAAGCGGTTCGGGGCGCCTGAGATGAGCGTTCTTGGGCTGGATGTTGGCACTTCCACCTGCAAGGGGGTGGTGCTGGGAGAAAATGGAGCCATTCTGGCGCAGGAACAGCAATCGTACGCCGGAGCGGTGCGACTGCACGGGTCTGCGGCTGAGTTGGATCCGGCTTGCTTTGAAAACGGTGCCCGGGCGGTGATCCGGGCGCTGGCAGACCGAACCCGGACAGATCCCATCCGGGCAATTGCGGTCAGCTCCCACGGTGAGACGCTGATTCCGATCGGAGCGGACGGAAAGCCACTGGCTTATGCAATGCTCAGCATGGATCGGCGCGGCCAGAATGCGTCCGATCAGTTGATCCGGCAGCTGGGACAGGAGAATATTTACCACATCACAGGGGCTCGGATGCATCCCCAGTTCCCGGTGCCCAAGTTGATGTATCTGAAACAGGAATGTGGGGATATGCTGCGCAGTACCTGCCACTATGACACGGCAAACGATTATATCTATCGAATTTTGGGCTGCCCCGGGCTTATGGATTATTCGATCGCTTCCCGATTCGGCGGATTTGATATTCGTTCCAGGACATGGTCGGATGAGATCATGGAGGCTGCCGGGCTTGATGCAGCCCTGTTCTCGACACCAGTGTGCGCCGGAAGCGTCATCGGGCAGATGCCCGGGGACGTTGCACGGTCGCTGGGATTGACGGAGACGGTTTTACTGGTGGCAGGTGGACACGACCAGCCCTGCGCCGCGCTGGCAATCGGTGCGGAAGAAAACGAACTCCCGGTTTCCGCCGGGTCCTATGAATGCGCCGTGCTTTCTACGGATGAGCCGCTGAATACGGCGCAGGGGCTACGCTATGGCCTGAATTCCTATTGCCATGTGCTGCCGGGCAAATACGCTACCCTTGCCTTTTTCGTTTCCGGCATGATGGTGCAGTGGTATCTCGATAATTTTTATCGGGAACAGGCGCAGCAGCTGAGCGGCGGGGTCTATGACTGGCTGGAGCGGCAGCTTCCCAAAGAGCCAACGGGCATCTGCTTTACACCCCACATTTTCGGCAGCATGAATCCGGAATGGTCGGAGCATGCGACGGCGAAAATCAGCGGTCTGTCTGCCAATTCCACACGGGAGGATCTGTATAAGGCCGTGCTGGAAGGAACCTGCTGTGAGCTGGATCTGAACGTGTGGGTGCTGGAGCGGCTTTCCGGGAAAATTGACGGGTTGGTTATGTCTGGAGGCGGAACACGTTCCGGTATGTGGATGCAGCTGCGGGCGGATATTACAGGCAAACCGGTAGATGCAGCGCGCAACGGCGCGGACGCTTCCTGCCTCGGCGCGGCGATCCTGGCCGGGCTGGGGGCGGGTGTGTTCCGGACACAGGGCGAAGCGATTGAAAAAATCGGCTGTGAGCGCAGGCGCTTTACACCCCGGAACCCCGAGGCGTATGCGGCGCAGAAGGCCAGCTATCTGGCGCTGCACCGGCCGGGACTAATGGATTTACACAGACCGATGTGGGTAGCCTGCGCGTGATCAGCGGGCAGGTTGCATATGATGAAAAACTGATCGGCGGCCGACTTGTCGCGCGGTATATGAACGCCTGCGGGCAGATTCTGCCGGAAATGCACCTGCCGGACAGCCTGTTTGAAGGGGAGGACGGAAATGTCTTTTCCCTGAAAATTGGCGGTGCCGATCTGTGCAGCGGCTGGCAGCAGGAGCGAATCCTGGCCGGGCCTGACCGGGCCGTGATTGTGCTGCGGCATGAGACCTGTCCGGTGCGAGTGGAGGTCATTACCACGGCAGACGGGAAAAACTGGCTGACCCGGGAGCTAACCATCGAAAACCTCAGCGATGCATACATGAGTGTGGATTATGTTGCGCCATTTGGCGGCAAGCTGTGGCGCCATCGCTTTGACAATGGAATCCAGAGCTATTCTCCGGCCGAATGTGGTGTAGAGCCGTAGGCGATTTATGAAATTGGTTATTCGCCGAAGCATAATTTGCTGCAGGAGGGAGACTATGGCTTTCACCCGCTGCGGGAAGAACTCCGCTTTGACGGTGGGATGCATGGAAGAAGCGGCTGGACTAGACCGGCCTATGTGCTGAAAAACCAGCTCAACGGGCAGTTGCTGTGTTGCGAATTGGCTTACAGCGGCAACTGGCAGATGACCCTGCGTCCCCAATGCACGCCGCAGGCGGCGGTTTTGCGGCACGAGATCGGCATCATTGCGCCTCCCGGTGAATCGGTGCGGGTGCTTTCTCCCCGGGAGAAGGTTCACGTTCCCGCTGTGCATTTCACCCTTTGCGCCCAGGGCCATGCGGCGTTGATCCATTCCCGTCATCGATATGTTCGGGAACAGATCATGCCAGCGAACGACCCCATCGGCAGGTGCCTGGTAGAGGCCAACCACCGTGGATATCTGTGCGACAGAGAAAATGAGGCGGATATCAAGCTGGACATGGAGGTCGCCGCCCGGGCCGGCGTGGAGCTGTATGTAATCGATGCCGGATGGTACGGCAAGGAGCCCAATGTCTGGTTCAACAATGTGGGAGACTGGTTCGCCGGCAGCTGGCTTCCTAACGATCTGTACCCGATCATAGATCACGCCCATTCTCTGGGCATGAAATTCGGACTGTGGATGGAGTTTGAAGCGGCCGGTTCCAACAGCTCGGTGCGAACCGAGCATCCGGACTTCTTCATGACCCGCTATGGAAAGGCGGTTTCCGATGGAAGAGCGCTGGATCTGTCGCAGGAGCGGGTGGTCAGCTGGGTGG
Source organism: uncultured Oscillospiraceae bacterium (assembly GCA_964564605.1). GTDB lineage: Bacteria > Bacillota > Clostridia > Oscillospirales > Oscillospiraceae > Faecousia. The sequence continues at coordinate 1,026 of CAZMBL010000008.1, read as the reverse complement.
AAGAGCAGATCGCGGACGTGATCAGCCGCTACCGGCTGGATATGTTCCGGATCGATCATAACCATTACCTGAACGAAGGCGGCACCAGACAGGTGGGCATCTATACGGAAAATGTGCTCTGGCGCTATTTTGAAAACATGTATGCCATGTTCGATCGCCTGACCAGACGATTCCCCGATGTGTCCTTCCAGAACTGCGCGGCAGGCGGTGGACGGCTGGATTTTGGCATTCTACGCTATTTCCACCACACGGAAATTTCCGACTGGGCACGCCCGCCTCGAGAAATGCGGATTTTCAACGGCATGCTGGCGCAGCTGCCGCCGGAGATCCAGCTCCGCATCAGTGGAACGGAGGTCAGCGAGCATGTGCAGGACTCGGATATGCTCTCGCAGATGCACAGCATCATGCAGGGCCGAATGATTTTCCGGGGAATTGCGCCATCGCAGGAGGAGCTTGCGCGGCCGCTGCTGCAAATTATATCATCCCGTGTCCGGCTGTATTGTCAGAAGCTCAGACCGATTTTGACCGGCGGATGTCTGGTATATCGGCATGACGGGCAAAATGGCGTTATGGATCCACAGACCTATTCGGTCAACGAGTACGCTCTGCCGGACGGAACAGCGGCCTTTGCGGTGCTGCATCAGCTGACGGCCGGGGAAAACGGCGAATTCCGTCTGCGGCTGAAGGGCATCCGGGCTGACCTGGATTACAGCGTGAGCCTTGATCGGTGCGGTGAGACATTCGTGATGCCGGGCTGGCGCCTGAAGCAGGAGGGACTGCTTCTGCGGCCGGAGCATATTCTCGACAGCGAACTCGTGATCGTACAGGCCCGCTGATGCGTCGGCTTGAGAAGGATATTCCATGATAAAAATTGGGGTCAGGTTTAACACCTGACCCCAATATGCGTTAAAGTGTACGAAAAAACGGTGCTGCGGAGGCAGCACCGTGATTCGATCGCGGGTTATCAGACAGCACGCTCGACCTTATTGGAACGGAGGCATCTGGTACAAGCGTACACATGGCAGG
>CAZMBL010000007.1:0-45401 GCA_964564605.1 uncultured Oscillospiraceae bacterium | reverse complement strand
GCCGACTGGTGCATTTCCCGTCAGCGCCGCTGGGGTCTGCCGATCCCCGTGTTCTACTGCCGTGACTGCGGCAAGCCCGTCTCCACCCCGGAGAGCATTGAACGCATCAGCCGCCTGTTCGATGAACACGGCTCCGGCATCTGGTTTGAAAAGGAAGCCATGGAGCTGGTGCCCGAGGGCTTTACCTGCCCCCACTGCGGCGGCCACGAATTTGACAAAGAAACCGATACGCTGGACTGCTGGTTCGACTCCGGCTCCACCCATTACGCCTGCCTGATGCACCGCACCCCCGAGCTGTGGCCCGCCGATGTGTATCTGGAGGGCGCGGATCAGTACCGTGGCTGGTTCCAGTCCAGCCTGCTGACCTCCGTGGGCGCACTGGATCAGGGCGCGCCCTTCCGGCAGGTGCTGACCCACGGCTGGACGGTAGACGGTCAGGGCCGTGCCATGCATAAGAGTCTGGGCAACGGCGTGGATCCGGCGGATCTGATTAAAGAATTCGGTGCGGACATTGTCCGGCTCTGGGCGGCCTCTTCGGATTATCACGCCGATGTGCGCTGCTCCAAGGAGATTTTCCGGCAGATCGCCCAGAATTATCTGAAATTCCGCAACACGGCCCGCTACTGTCTGGGCAATCTGGCGGACTTTGACCCCAACACGGACATGGTCGCCCCCGAGCAGCTGGAGGAACTGGATCGCTGGGCGCTGACCCGTCTGGACAGCCTGATCCGCTTCTGCAAAAAAGCCTACAATGGCTACGAGTTCCATCTGGTCACCCACGCCATCAACGATTTCTGCGTGGTGGATCTCAGCTCCTTCTACCTGGACATTCTGAAGGATCGGCTCTACTGCGAGCAGCGTGACGGTCTGCGCCGCCGCAGCGCCCAGGCCGCCCTGTACCGGATCGTGGACGCCATGGCAAAAATCTTTGCCCCCATTCTGGCCTTCACCTGTGATGAGATCTGGCAGGCCATGCCCCATCTGCAAAGCGACGACAAGCGCAACATTCTGCTCAACCAGATGCCCGGCGAACTGACCGGCTGCACGCTGGATGCCGCCGAAATGGAAAAGTGGAACGTGATCATGAAGCTGCGGCAGGATGTCAACGGCATTCTGGAAAAGGCCCGGGCGGACAAGCGGATCGGCAAGGCGCTGGAGGCCCGTGTGACCCTGCAAACCGGGGATGAAAGCCTGAAGCGTGCCTGTGAGCAGGTCAATCTGGCCGAAATCTGCATTGTCTCCGCCGTGGACTGGGCCGAACCCGAGGCCGGAGCCGAGATTGGAACCGGTGTCAACTATCCCGCACTGACCATCGGTGTCAGCGAAGCTCTGGGCAGCAAATGCCCCCGCTGCTGGATGCACTCCATCCATGCAAACGCCGAGGGCCTGTGCCCCCGCTGCGCCGCCGTCGTGGCCACACTGGAACTGGATATCTAAGAAACCTCTGAATAAATGCGGCCGAGTAGTGAGTCTTTTCGTCCATCCGTGCAGTTTTGAAAGCGGGAAATACATACGGTATTCCTCCGTTTTCAAAACTTGCGTCTGTGCAAAAACCCTTTGCCATTGTCTCTTGCCGATTTAATCAGATGTTCCCCAACTACAGTGCAATCGCCGGGGCAGTATGGCTGCTCCGGCGATTTTCCCTCTTGCCAAGTGAAAATGACGTGCTATAATAAGGTGGATAACAACCGAAGGAGTTGACTCCCATGCAAAATATGATGGATGCACTGGTCAAGACCGAGGCAGGCCCCGGCCTGACCCTGATGAAAATGCCGATTCCTACAGCCGGGCCCGGCGAAGTACTGATTAGAATTCATAAAACCGCCATCTGCGGCACCGATGTCCATATCTACAACTGGGATCCGTGGGCACGGCTGCACATCAAGCCCCCCATGATCATCGGCCACGAATATGTGGGCGAGGTCGCCGCACTGGGCGAGGGCGTGACAGCTTTCCATGTGGGGCAGCGGGTCAGCGGCGAAGGTCACATCACCTGCGGCCACTGCCGCAACTGCCACAACGGCAACATCCAGTGGTGCAAGGATACCATCGGTGTCGGCGTAGACCGGGATGGTGCCTTTGCCGAATATCTGGTGATCCCGGCCAGCAATGTCATCGCCATCGATGAAAAGCTGGATGAGGATGTGGTGGCCTTCTTCGATGCCTTTGGCAACGCTGCCCACACCGCCCTGATGTGGAATCTGGTGGGCGAGGATGTGCTGATCACCGGGGCCGGCCCCATCGGCATCATTGCGGCCGGAATCTGCAAATTCGCCGGAGCCCGCCGGGTGATCATCACCGATATCAACGATTACCGGCTGGAGCTGGCCCGCCGGATGGGAGTGGATGCCGCCGTCAACACCGCAAAAGAGGATCTGCCCAAGGTCATGAAGGAGCAGGGACTGGTAGAAGGCTTCGATGTAGGTCTGGAAATGTCCGGCAGCGGTGCCGCGCTGCAGCAGATGATCGGCGCCATGCGCAATGGCGGCAAGATCTCCGTCCTCGGCATCAGCAACCGCCCGGTGGAGCTGGATATGAATACCCTTATCACCAAGGGACTGGCTCTGCAGGGCATTTACGGCCGCAAGCTGGACAACTGGCACCAGATGAGCTACATGGTACAGGGCGGGCTGGATCTGCACCCGATCATCACCCACCGTTTCCACTACACCGATTTCCAGTCCGGCTTCGATGCCATGAACTCCGGCAAGGCCGGAAAAGTCATTCTGGACTGGACGAAATAAGGAGGATCCAATGAAAACTGCCATTGAACGCTACCGCCGGGAGCTGGATGCCATCCGGGACGCCGGCACCTACAAAAATGAGCGGCTGATCACCACGGCTCAGTCCGCCCGCATCGACACCACCGAGGTTCGGGATGTACTGAACCTGTGTGCCAACAACTATCTGGGTCTGGCGGACGATCCCCGGCTGATTGAGGCCGCCCGGGCCAGTTACGATCAGTGGGGCTACGGTCTTTCCTCCGTGCGCTTCATCTGCGGCACGCAGCAGCAGCACCGTGTGCTGGAGCAGAAAATTGCCGCTTTCCTTGGGATGGACGACAGCATTCTCTACAGCTCCTGCTTCGATGCCAACGGCGGCCTGTTTGAGACACTGCTGGGCGCGGAGGACGCCGTGATTTCGGACGAGCTGAACCATGCCTCCATCATCGATGGCGTTCGGCTGTGCAAGGCCAGGCGCTTCCGCTATAAAAACAACGACATGGCCGATCTGCGCGCCCAGCTGGAGCAGGCCCGGGCCGCCGGCTGCCGCACCCTGCTGATCGCCACGGACGGCGTATTCTCCATGGACGGCTACATTGCCAACCTGACCGGCATCTGCGATCTGGCAGACGAGTTTGACGCGCTGGTCATGGTCGATGACAGCCATGCCGTTGGCTTCGTGGGCAAAACCGGCCGGGGCACCGCCGAATACTGCGGTGTACAGGGCCGGGTGGATATCATCACCGGCACACTGGGCAAGGCGCTGGGTGGTGCCTCCGGCGGCTACACCTGCGCCCGGCAGGAAATCGTGGATCTGCTGCGCCAGCGCAGCCGTCCCTATCTGTTCTCCAACACGCTGGCCCCCAGCATCTGCGCCGCTGCCATCCGCACTTTCGATCTGCTGACCGAATCCTCCGAGCAGCTGGATCGGCTCAATGCCAATACCGCCTATTTCCGCAGCCGCCTGACCCAGGAGGGCTTCGACATTGCCCCGGGTGTTCACCCCATCGTGCCCGTCATGCTCTATGATGCCCGCACCGCCCAGGAATTTGCCGCCAGAATGCTGGAAAAGGGCGTGTATGTGGTGGGCTTCTGCTACCCCGTGGTGCCCATGGGCAAAGCCCGCATCCGCACACAGGTTTCCGCCGCCCACACAAAAGAGGATCTGGATTTTGCCGTTGACTGCTTCTGTCAGGTGCGCCGGGAAATGGGCCTTGCCTGAGGCAAAAGTGAAAAAACGAAGGGACACGCTGCCGTCCGGCCGCGTGTCCCGTTTTTTATTCGTACCGGCAGACAAAATCCCGGAACTGCGCCCGGTTGTCTCCGATTGCATACAGGCCGAACAGCACCCCTGTAAAGCCGCTGGCCACTTCGCTGGAGAGGTATTTGGTCTGGGCATCGGCAAGGGGCAGCACCTGTGCGGCCTGAACCAGTTCAAAATGGTAGCGCAGCGCATCCATGCGGATGCGAAGGGTTGCCTTCCCAGCCGGCAGGGGGCAGGTCGCCTGCACATGGCTGATATCTCCGATGCGCAGCCGGACAAAGGCCTGCCAGCCTTCCTCCGTCCGGCAGATGCCGATGGCGTAGTGTTCCTGCTCCGTCATATACACGCACAGACCCGCCTCGCCGCCGTCCGAAGTCAGCGTCACCATCACACTGCCGCCAAAATCACGCTGCCGCAGGCCGATCCATGTGGGCGAACCCACCTGCTCCAGTGTCACATCCGTACCGCAAAGCACGGCGGAATCCGGTAAAAGCTGATAGCGGCTCCTGTCCGGATGTCGCAGGAAGCACCAGTCCACATCCCAGCAGGTGTTTTCAAAGGTCCAGCACTGCTTGCGCTGCTGCTGCCCCGGCAGGCTCACCTCATAGCTTTCGGCGGTCGTGCCGTCTCCGCAGGCGAACCAGCCATCCTCCGTCTGCCGGGCCGGGGTCAGAAACACCTCTCGCCCCAGATGGTGATAGGGCATCCACACATCGATCTGCCGAAAGCCGAGGGTCGGAATATACCAGTTGCCGTCCGGCCCCGTGACCAGCTCCCCGTGGCCGATGGCCTGTATGGGATAGGGAGCCTTGTCCCGGTTGGTCAGAATGGGGTTGTGGGGGCAGTTTTCAAAGGGCCCCCACGGGGAGCGGCTGCGGCAGAGGGTGAGCATGTGGCCATACTCCGTGCCTCCTTCGGAAGCCAGAAGATAGTACCACGGCCCGATTTTATACAGGTGCGGCCCCTCCACATAGCGGCCGCCGGTACCCTTCCAGATGCTGCGGCTGGGAGTCAGCTTGCGCCCCGTCTCCAGATCGATCCGGGACTGAAGAATACCGCTGACACCGAAATCATCCACCCCGGTACTCATAAAATAGGTTTCGCCGTCCTCAAAATAGAAGGAGGGGTCAATGCCATCCTGCTGCACATAAATCGGCTCCGACCATTCGCCGTGGATATCCTCCGTCCAGACATAGAAATTCTGCTGGGTGGTATTGTTGGTGGTGGTCACATAAAACCTGCCGTCATGAAAGCGGATGGTGGCGGCAAACACACCGCCGGAGCTGGCAATCCCATCGAGCATAACCTGGCTTTTCCGGGTCAGCACATGGCCGATCTGCTCCCAATTGACCAGATCCCGGCTTTCAAACAGGGGAATACCCGGAAAATATTGGAAGCTGCTGCACACCATATAGTAGACCCCATTGGCACAGCAGACGCTGGGATCCGGGTAAAAGCCCCGCAGAACCGGATTTTCATAACGCATAGCTATCCCCCTTAAATGGTCAGCTCCACCTGCACCATGCTTCCCTGCGCCTGCAAAGGAATCAGGTTGCCGGGCAGAGATCTACCGTGGACGCACAGGCTCTTTTCCCCGGTGCGGCGGACATGGATAACATACATTGCGCCCCGGAATTTGCGGCGGATGGTGAAATCCTTCCACTGTGCCGGCACACAGGGCTCCACGATCAGCCCGTCATAATCCGGACGGATGCCCAGAATATACTGGCTGATGGACAGGAACGTCCAGCTGGCCGTGCCGGTCAGCCAGCTGTTCTTGGCGTGACCCGGATTGCCGGAGGCCCGGCCCGTGACCATCTGGGAATAGCAGTAGGGCTCCGTCTCGTGAATTTCGGAGCGATCCTCCAGATAGGCCGGGCAAATGCGCCGGTATATATCAAAGGCTTCATCGCCCCGGCCCAGCACCGCTTCGGCGCAGACAATCCACGGGTTATTGTGGCAGAAAACGGCACCATTTTCCTTAAATCCGGGAGGATAGGAGGAAATTTCTCCCAGCTCCGGATGATAGGTGGTGTAGCACGGATACAGAAGCTCCACGCCGTACTCCCCCAACAGATACTGCCGGGTGGACTGCATGGCCTGCAGGGCTTGTCCCGACTCCCGGCCGATTCCGGCCATGGTGCAGAAGCCCTGGGGCTCGATGAAAATCTGCCCCTCTTCGCATTCCCGGGAGCCGACCTTGTTGCCCGCCGCGTCATACGCCCGCAGGAACCACGCCCCGTCCCAACCGTGGGTCAGGACGGCCTGCTCCATTTCAGCAACGGCGGTGCGGATCTGCGCTTCCTCCTGGGTCAGGCCGATCCGGTGGCAGAGATCGGCATATTCGCCGCCGTACTTGACAAACATACCGGCAATAAACACGCTCTCCGCCACGGGGCCTTCGCTGGGGCCATAGGTCTGGAAGCTTTCTCCCGGTTCCTCGGAGAAGCAGTTGAGGTTCAGACAGTCATTCCAGTCCGCACGGCCGATCAGGGGCAGGCCATGGGGGCCACGGTTTCGCAGGGTGAAATTCACGCTTCGGCGCACATGCTCCAGCAGCGGCACTTCGCTGCCGGGTTCGTTATCAAAGGGTGTAGGATGCTCCAGAATGGCGAAATCGCCGGTTTCCTTGACATAGCTGCAAACGGCACCCACCAGCCACAGCGGATCATCATTGAAGCCGCCGCCGATGTCATTGTTGCCCCGCTTTGTCAGAGGCTGATACTGGTGATAGGTAGAGCCGTCGGCAAACTGGATGGAGGCAATATCAATGATCCGCTCTCTGGCCCGGTCAGGAACGATGTGCATAAAGCCGTACAGATCCTGGCAGGAATCCCGGAAGCCCATACCCCGGCCGGTGCCCGTCTCATAATAGGAGGCGGAGCGGCTCATATTGAAGGTGACCATGCACTGATACTGGTGCCAGATATTGACCATGCGCCGCAGGGCGGGATCCTCATGCTCCAGCATAAATTTACCCAGCAGCTCATCCCAGTAGGTACGAAGCCGGGTGAAAGCGTCATCCACGGCCTCAGGGGCGCTGAATTTCTCCATCAGGCGGTGGGCATCGTCCTTGCGGATCACCCCGGGGGACAGGAATTTCCGGTCACGGGGATTTTTGCCGTAGCCCAGCACGAAGCAGGCCCGCCAGCTCTGCCCCGGGTTCAATGTCACACACAGGTGATGGCATCCGATGGGATACCAGCCGGTAATGCGGCTGGATGCGCTGCGCTCCTCGCGCACCAGCTGCGGATCACCCCAGTCGCCCATGTGGCCAAGGAAGGTATTGCGATCCGTATCCCAGCCCACGGTATCCCGGTTCACACCGTAGAAGGCGTAATGATCCCGCCGCTCCCGGTACTCCGTCTTGTGGTAGATCACCCGCTCCTCCACTTCGCTCTCCGCGATGTTCAGGTTGCGCTGATAGTTGTTGGCATCGTCCACCGCGTTCCACAGGCACCACTCCATGCAGCCGTAGACGTGGATGGTTTTGGGTTGCTTGCCCTCGTTGACCAGAAAAAGATCGTGAATTTCGCAATTTTCCCCCTGGGGCACAAACATGGTCAGGCTGGCCCGCAGGGCATCTTTCGTGCTGTCCAGAACGGTATAGCCCATGCCATGGCGGCATTCATACCGGTCAAGGGGTGTTTTGGTGGGCAGATATCCGGGGTTCCACGCAGGTTTCCCGGCCTCTTTGATGTAATAGAAGCGTGCGCCATGGTCTGCCGGAACCGCATTATAGCGATAGCGCAGCAGGCGCTGCAGCTTGGCATCCCGGTAGAAGCAGTAGCCGGCACCGGTGTTGGACACCATGCCAAGAAAATCCTCATTGCCCAGATAGTTGATCCACGGAAGCGGTGTGGCGGGGGTGGTGATCACATATTCCCGCCGCGCGTCATCAAAATAGCCGTAGCGCATATTGTCCTCCTTAGAATGTTACGGTGATCTGTGCGTTGCCGGACAGCTCCAGCACCGCATTGGTTTCCTGCATGTGGAAGGGGCAGCCGCAGACATTGGTCGGTTCACCTGTACCCATCAGTGCCAGCGAACAGGGTTTTTCGCTCTCCACCCGGATCCGGTATTCCCTGCCGCAGCGGCTGACCCGGGTCTGTATCACCGGCCGGTTGTCCGGCGAATAGATGGTAGCCTTTGCTTCTTCGCCATCGGAAAGGGCGTAGAGCCGTAGCATCGCGCCATCGTCGTAGTCATATACCGCATCGTCATCCCGGCTGCCCAGGGCCACGATGCTGCCGGGGCGGACATACAGGGGAATACTCAGATAATCCTGCTTTTCCTCATACCAGCGGCCGCCGGTCTTTTCTTCTCCGGTCAGCAGACTGGTCCACCGGCCCTCGGGCAGATAGTAGCGTGCGATGCCCTCCTCGTTGAAAACAGGGGCCACCAGCAGGCTGTCACCGAGCATATACTCACTGGCCAGATAGTCGCAGTTGCGATCCTCCGGGAATTCCAGCACCATGGCACGCATCATGGGCACACCGGTGCGATTGGTCTGCACGGCACTGCTGTACAGATAGGGCATCAGCCGCGCTTTCAGCCGGGTGAAGAAGCGCACCACATCCACGCTCTGCTCATCATAGACCCACGGCACCCGGTAGGAGCCGGAGCCATGGAGCCGGGAATGGGTGGACAGCAGGCCGAAAGCTGCCCAGCGCTTGTACACATCCGGGGTGGAGGCCGACTCAAATCCGCCGATATCATGGCTCCAGAAGCCGAATCCGGAGGAACACAGGCTCAGGCCGCCCCGCAGACTCTGCTCCATGGACTCATAGTCCGACCAGCAGTCACCGCCCCAGTGGACGGGGAACTTCTGGCCGCCTGCCGTGGCGCTGCGGGCAAAGAGAATGGCTTCGTTCTTTCCCTTCTTCCGGCAAATGACGTTGTAAACCGTCTGATTATAGAGATAGGAATAGTAGTTGTGCATTTTCCGGGGATCCGAACCGTCATGGTAGACGCAATCTGTGGGAATTCTCTCACCGAAATCCGTCTTGAAGCAGTCAACGCCCATATCCAGCAGATGCTCAAGCTTGGAAGCGTACCATGCGCAGGCATCCGGATTGGTAAAATCAACCAGCGCCAGACCCGGCTGCCACATATCCCACTGCCATACATCACCGTTGGGCCGTTTCAGGAAATACCCCTTCTCCATGCCCTCCCGGAAAATGGCAGACTCCTGCCCCACATAGGGATTGATCCAGACGCAGATTTTCAGTCCCTTCTGCTTCAACCGCTGCAACATTCCCACGGGATCCGGGAACACCCGGCTGTCCCACAGGAAATCGCACCAGGAAAATTCCTTCATCCAGAAGCAGTCGAAGTGGAACACCTTCATGGGGATTCCCCGCTGCAGCATACCATCGACAAAGCTGTTGACCGTAGCCTCGTCATAATTGGTGGTGAAGGAGGTGGACAGCCACAGACCGAAGGTCCACGGGGCCGGCAGGCCGGGCTTGCCGGTGATATCGGTGTAGCGGGAAAGTACATCCTTCATGCTCGGCCCGTCAATGAGGAAATAATCCAGATATTCCCCCGCCACGGTGAAGCCGACCCGGTTGACCGCCTCGCTGGCCACCTCGAAGCTGACCCGCTCCGGGTGGTTGACGAACACGCCGTAGCCCCGGTTGGACAGATAGAAGGGCACATTTTTATACGACTGCTCCGTGGAAGTGCCGCCGTCCTCGTTCCAGACGTCCACGCTCTGACCGTTTTTGACAAAGGCACCGAACCGCTCGCCCAGACCGTAGATCAGCTCTCCGACCCCCAGCGACAGCTGCTGGCGCATATAGGCATTTTCCGGCCCACGGTCATAGGCAAAACCCTTCCAGTCCGTTTTCAGGTAGGCCAGATCCTTCCCGGTGGAGGAAGTCAGTTTCCGGCTGCCGTGGTAGAAGGTCATGGCGGCATTCTGCTTCAGTATTTCCAGCCGCAGTTGGCCGCTGCTGACCACCAGCCGATCCTCCAGCTCCTGCGCCTGCAGCAGTCCCTGCTGCGCCGGGGCAATGTCAAAGGAGTCCGGCTCCCGCCGCTGCAGTCCCATGTGGTGCCACGTCTGCACCCGCAGTACCTGCGGATAGGGCGCGGAAATGCGGATGGTCAGATTGATGCCCCCCAGCGTATCACCCCGCTGGCGGATCTTGGATGTAGGCGCGCAGATGGTGACAGCTTCCGGCTCGATCCGGGAGAAATAGACCTCCGCCGGGGAGAAACCGGCGCAGCCCTCCTGCATGAGCCAGCAGCCATTGCTGAATTTCATGGAATATCCCTCCATCATGGTTTTTTGTTTAGTTTACACGATACACCCTATTTTTGCAACCGGGAAAATGATAGAAATAACACAATATAAATTTGACAAAATCCCCATTTGCAGGTATAATACTCTTGATTTTTTGCAGGAGGTGCGCGGATGTATCGGATCCTGATCGCTGATGACGAGGCTCCCATTCGGGAGGGGCTGAAATTTCTTCTGGATTATGATTCCCTGGGCTTTACCATCTGCGCGGAGGCATCGGACGGGCTGCAGGCCTGTCAGGCTATGGTGGCGCTGGCGCCGGATGTGGTGCTGCTGGATATCCGCATGCCGGGGCTGACGGGACTTGAGGCCATCCACCGGGCCCGGGAGCAGGGCTTTCAGGGCAAAGTGATCATCGTCAGCAGCTATTCCGATTTTTCCTATGCCCAGCAGGCCATGCGCTACGGGGTGCAGCACTATCTGACAAAGCCCATCGAAGAGGACGCTTTGCAGGAAATTCTTATCACCTTCCGGCAGGAGCTGGATCAGGATGCCCACAGCCGCAGCGCCGCCGATTTTTACCGGGAGAAAGCCCAGACCAGCGTGATCACCGATCTGCTGCTGGGCCGCCAGTTTCCGGATGCCACCCAGCTTGAGCAGCTGCAACTGACGGCGGATGCATATCAGGTCGTGATCGTGCAGCAGACGCCGTCCAATTGGGAGCAGTCGCTTCGCACCCTGAGCCAGTCGCTGTACGCCCGGCTACAGTTGCAGGGGCGGGAGGTTCTGCTGCTGAAAGGCAGCACCGCCGTTCTGCGTTTTCGGGAGCTGCTGGCTTTCTGCCAGCGCACTGCCCATGTGCAGCCGGAGGAGCGGCCCTTCTTCGCCTGCGGGCAGGCCGTCAGCCGGTTTGTGGAAATACCCGATTCCTATACGCAGGCGCTGCAGCTGTCGGAGCGGCGGTTCTTCTGCGAGCAGGAGCAGAATGTGCTGACGGTGGAGGATCTTCCCGACCTGTCCGGCCGGGCTCTGCTGTGCGAAGACCTGCTGCAACAATATACCTCTACCCTGCTTGACGGCATTCACACCTTCAGCCGCCGCCTGATCGCCCAGACCCTGCAGCAGCTACAGCAGCAGCTTCGCAGCGCGCCGGATTCCATCGCCTCCATCCGCCTGTTTCTGTCAGATCTGTATCTGCGCATCAAAATGCAGGTCAGCCATCTCTACCCCGGCAGTGATATCCGCTATCTTTCCAACGCCGAGATCATCCGCACCATTGAGCAGGCGCAGTATCTGCATGAGATCATCCTGTTCTTCTCCCAGCGCTTTGATCATTACATCGATGCCACCGGCGCATCCAACCGTGACAGCGTGCTGGACGATATTCTCCACTACATCCACCATAACTACGCCTCCAATGTGACGCTGGAGAGCATTGCGCCCCTGTTTGGCTACAACCGCTCCTACCTCGGCAAGATTTTTACCAAAAAGGTGGGACAGAATTTCAATTCCTATGTCGATCAGGTGCGCATTGACCGGGCCAAGGAGTTGCTGTTGCAGGACAGCGCCAAGGTCTATAACATTGCCGAGCAGGTCGGCTATAAAAATGTGGACTATTTCCACATCAAATTCCGCAAATATGTGGGCATGAGCCCATCGGAATACCGCAAAAAGTTCAAAGACCCATCGGGTTCTCCGGATGCGGAGAACCCGGGCAAGGGTTCCCTTGCCCGCTGAGCGTCTTTGGGGCGACGGACTTTTCGCCAACAGGCCGCTCACGGCCTCTCAATCCTGTATTATTGCAATCCCCCGGTTCTTCCGGATTGTTGGAAGAACCGGGGGATCGTCACACCAGTGTGCGCACCGGTGCGCAATGACATGAAGCATAAGGAAGGGCCGGGTGGCCCTTCCTTTTCATGTTTCGCTGTTTCGGCCGCTTATTGGGCGGGGCCGTAGTAAAAATCGATCTCGATGGTATCGATATGGGGAATAATGCCATCGTTGCGGTCAAGGATGCAGGCAGCGCAGCCGGTTAGGTCACCATCCATGGTGCGCGCGCCGTCCGGCAGCTTGGTGACCCACTCGTTGAACAGGTTGACCCGGGTGGTGATACCGTTGTCCGCCGTGGTATAGGGCCGGGCCGCCAGGGTGTAAGCCTCGCCGTTGATCCGGATTTCCCGGATGTCCAGGATCCAGCCCGGATGCACCACTTCGCCGTTGGTCACCGCCAGCGCGCCAAAGGCGATGCCGGCAGAATAGCCGTTGGCCGTGCCGGTGAAGTCCAGACCCACGGTGTAGGTTCCCTCGCCTTCCATCACCACCACGGTGTCTTTCAGACCCTCGGTCATGGAGTCGGGATTGTAGGTATCGCCCACGCTGTAGGTGCAGCCGTAATCGCCGCTGTTCCACATGATCCACGCCATGGTGGTATTGTCGGTGACTTCCACCGCATTCTCCCGGAAGCTTTCGGGGGCATCGGCAATGGCGGAATTGATCCGCCGCTGGGCCATAATGCCCTCTTCCTCCTGGGTCATCAGCTCATGGGCTTTGACATTGTGCTGCTTGTAATAGGTAGCCAGTTCCTCCACCATGGTCAGGGATCTGCGGTCATAGAAGGCGCTGCAATCCCACAGGCAGGAGGTATAGTTGTACTGATCGCACAGCGACAGGAAGATGCGGTGATACAGCTCCGTGTTATCCTGCACCTTGGTGGCATAGAGAACGCCGTATTCTCCGATGACGACGCCATAGCCCTTCTGCGTGAATTTCTGCATCTGTCCAAGGGTGTCCACCATGTATTGCAGGTCGGCCTTGGTGCCCCACTTGACGCTGGACTGGCCATCTCCGCAGTAAGACCAGGGATCGTAATAGTGGACGGAGATCAGAAGCCGGTTTTCCACCGTGTCCGTCGGCATAACGAAGCGGTCATCGCAGGTATTGGCAATGTTTGTGCCGAAGCCCGGGATCAGCAGGAACCGGCTGGCATTGTTGCCGCCGCTGGCCCGCACCGTATCCACAAAAGCCTGATTGACCCTGTTGGCAAGATCGTACTTTTCCTCGTCCGTCAGGTAGGTTACAATGGAGTCATCGCAGTACAGGCTGGAATTTTCATCGAAGCGGGCACCGATTTCCTCGTTGGCCCCCTCGAAGATCAGGTGGTAGTCATAGCCACCGAAGCGCTGGGCCAGCTGGCTCCACATGCCCTTATAGGCTTCCATGGCAAGATCGCGGGTCGCCTCGGTCTCGGAGCCGAACATACCGTACCAGCCGCCGTCCCAGTGGTCGTTGATAATGACGAACATATCCGCCCCAATGGCCCAGTTCACGATCTGCTGCACCCGGTCAAGATATTCCGGCGCAATGGTGTAATCGCCGGTGGTGGCCAGATCCGTGGCGTTGGTCATCCATGCCACGGGAATGCGCAGGGTGTCAAAGCCGGCTTCCTTCATGCCGCGGATCATTTCCTCGGTTGTCTCCGGCTGGCCCCAGGAGATCTCATAATGGGTCGGATCGTCCTTGAAGGTGCTGCCCACTGCGGTATCGCAGGCTTCCATGGTGTTGCCAAGATTTGTGCCGTTGCCCATCATATGTACCAGCTCCAGTGCCGTCAGCTCCGGACGCATGGGATCCTCGCCGGGCCGGCTTTCCGTGGGGGCAGGGGCGATGGTGGAGGGCTGTGTGGGGCTTGCCGGGGTGCATCCGGCAAACAGGCCGCAGCACAGCACCCCAAGCAGAAGCAGGCTGATCAGTTTTTTCATATTTTCTCTCCTCGCTTATTCAAAGGTCAGTCCGGACAGGGTAAAGGTCACGGTAATGACCTGTGGATTTTCCGTCAGGAAATTCAGAACATGGTTCTCCGTGTCCACCGTCACTTCGGAAACGGCGCTGCCGTCCCATGCGTTGACGGGATCATTGGTATCAAAAATACCGGTATCCTTCAGAGCGGATTTGAACTCATCGTTGGTGATTGTCAGCTCCACGCCGTCCACCGTCACGCTGTCCCAGCGGATCCGGCAGTCGGTCACATGGGATTTGCGCAGGTCACCGGTGGTCACGCCGTAGTCCTTAATGTAGACGGAGGTCAGATTGTTCAGTCCCGTAACGCCCAGCGCCCGGGTCTGCTCCGACAGCGTCGCGCAGTCAAATTGCAGGGTGTAGGTACCGTCACCGGTGACGGAGAGAACAGGCCCCGTCTCATTGTTGTAGCAGCCCAGCGCGATGTCGTTGAACATCACATTCAGGGCAAGCTTCAGCACCTTTTCATAGCCCTCCACGGTTACATGAACGGTTTTCTCCACACCGTCGGAGGAGGTGATCACAATATCGGTTCTGCCCGGGGCCACGCCGGTGACTTTTCCGTACTTGGTCACGGTGGCGATCGATTCATCCTCGCTTCACAGGCTCATGGTCAGGCCCACGGCGGATGTTTGCAGCTTGACGCCCATGTCAAGGGTCTTGCCCTGCTCCACGGTGTACTGCTCCGCCTGTGTCACGATCACCGTATCGGTGACAGGAGCAGGCCGGGTGGTGGTAGCGGGCGGGGTGGTCGGCTCGCTGCCCTGCTCGGCCGGGCCGCAGGCGCACAGGCTCAGCAGCAGCGCGGCTGCCAGCAGCAGGGCCGAAATCTTTTTCATTTTCTTCATAGGATTGCTCCTTCCGGGCAAATTATTCAGACTTTTCCCCTTCGTCGGGGGTAATGACCGCGCCGGGCTCCCGTTCCAGCTGGGAAAAGAAGATGGTGGCGTAGGCCGCAATGGTATACATGATACACGCCGGGCCGATCAGAACCCCCAGCAGCATGGTGGTCAGATTCCAGCCGAAGAAGAACACCTCCACTGCCAGCGCGACCAGCAGCGTCAGCGTCCGCACAAAAAAGCGCGTGCTAATATCCACGGAGTTTTTCAGGGTGCGCAGGAAGGTGTTTTCATAGCGCGCCTGCAAAGCAAAGGCAAACAGAAACACCAGTATCACCAGAAATGCCCCCACCATCCCCGCAATCAGCAAGATGATCGGGTTGCTCTCGATCTGCTCGAACAGGGAAAAATCCAGCCAGACGGCGTATACACTGAACAGGAGCAGCAGGCCATAGGGAATGCCGGTTTTGAAATTTCTGCGGAAGGACGCGATAAAATCCCGCACGGGATACCCCTCCTCTCCCCTGCACATCCGCATGAAAACATCAAAGGCCGCAATAGTCGCGCCCCCCAGTGTCACGATGGGAAGGGAGAATACCATCCACATAAAATTGATTTTGATTGCAGCCCACAGCCAGTTGATAAACCGGTAAATCGGGCCATCTACGCTGAAAATTCGCATTGTTGCCGCTCCTTCACTTTTTCAGGCAAAGGGCTGTCCCCGCAGGGAGACAGCCCTTTTGATGCGTTACCGCTCAGTCCAGATTGCGGACTTCCTCCTCCAGCTGATGGCGCAGGTTGGCCTGCTCCAGAGACCAGTCGACGCACTGGTCATAGCCGTAGGACTTGGCTTCCGCGATCATTTCACTGACCAGCTGGTCGAACTGGGCATCGTCCTTGGCATAGAGGGCCCGCCAGCTGTACTTGACGATCACATCGGTCACGGCAGCCCATGTGGTTTTGAACTCGCCCTCTCTGGAAGCCAGGGTGAAGGTGGTAGCGGGCGCAACCACATAGTTGCCGCTCTTCATGTAGTCTTCGATGGTGCTGAATCCGACATGCTCTCTCCAGTCGTCCTCAACGGGGCCGGCGGAGGTGGCCAGATAGCTTCTCCAATACTTGTAGTTGAAGCGCTCGCCGTTTGAATCGGGGTTGAACGCGTCAAAGCTCCAGGTGGTGTTGTTGATCTGCAGGCAGCCGGAGTTGAAGTCGCCGGTTCCCTCGTAATCACCGATCATCATGGTGTTGCGCTTGTCGAAATACGCCTTCTGGCCGAACTCGGTCCAGTGGGTGTTGCCGTCCTCGTCATAGTACCAGCACAGATCCTTGGGGCCGTAGTGGTAGGTCATGACACCCTCGGGGGTACACAGCCAGTTGATGATCTCCATGCACTTTTCCGGATACTCCGTACCGGCGCCGATGCTCCAGATCCGGTTACTGCCGTAGGTGGACATACCGTACACGATGGGGCTGGCCTCGGTGGGAACCAGAGAGCACATCATCTTACCCTCCGCAAGATGGTCATCGCTGTTATAGGTCAGAGAACCGGAATAGTTGAAGATGGAGAAGAACACGCCGCCGGCGGACAGCTTCTCGGCCATGTTGTCAAAGGTCTGGGACATGGAGTTGGGATCCACCAGATCGTTCTGATAGAGCTTGTTGAAGAACTTCAGGGCGGTCAGGTAGGGGCCGTTTTCCTCCAGCGTAGGGTGGAGCGTGCCGGTTTCGGGATCGTACAGTCCGAGGCCAGCGCTCTCGTCATAGCCCCAGTAGGCCGTGGCGAACGACTTGACATACATGACCATATCGCCGTCCCAGTCCGGCCAGAGGGACACGGCATAGGTTTCGTTGCCGTTATCATCCAGCGGGCAGATCTCTTTCATGTTGATCAGCACCTGCAGCAGATCGTCCATATTCTTGACCTCGGGATAGCCCAGCTGCTTGTAAAGATCCCAGCGGATATCCCAGGTGTAGAAGAAGGAAGCATGGTCAGAGCTGGAGCCTGCCACATCGTGGCCGAAGCCATAAACCACATGCTCGCCGTTGACGGACTCGTTGAGCTTGGCGTTCTTTTCCAGCGCAGCCTGCATGTTTTCCTTGATGTAGGGGCCGTATTCGGCTAGCAGATCGTCCTCATTCCAGTCGTAGAGCATACCGGCCTTCACGGCACGGGTATAGTCCTCCCCGTCACCGCCGAAAACCACGATATCGCCCAGGAAGCCGGACTCCATGCGGGTCTCGTACACGCCATCGGTGGAGGGTACGATGTTCAAAATCACATTGAACTTCTCTTTCAGCATCTGCTTCATCCAACCGGTCTGCTCACCGCTCCAGTTGGCCAGCTGGCTGAAAACCGTCAGCGTGATGGGGCCTTCGTCTTTCTTCGCGCAGCCGACAAACAGGCCACAGACCATGACCAGTGTCAGCACCAGTGCAATGGTACGGGTGATGATCGTTCTTTTCATTGTATCTTCCTCCTGATTTAATTCAGCATCAGCCCTTAACGGCGCCGAGCATGATTCCTTTTTCAAAATAGCGCTGCATGAAGGGGTAGACCAGCAGAATGGGCACCACGGAGATCATGGAAATGGTGTATTTCATAACCTTCATGCTCTTCATGGATTCCAGGAAGCCGCTGGAGTCACCGATGCCGATCTGTCCCTGCAGATTGGATGCCTGATTGAGGTAGTTATACAGCAGGTGCTGCAATGTATAAAGATCCGCGCGCTCCTGCATCAGCATCAGCGAATCGGTGAAGGAGTTCCAGTGTCCCACAGCGCCGAAAATGGCAATGGTGGCCAGAATCGGAATGCTCAGCGGCCAGATGATCTTGCGGAAGATGTAGAAATATCCTGCGCCGTCAATGGACGCGCTTTCCTCCAGCTCGGCCGGGATCGATTCGATATAGGTCTTGACCAGAATGATGTTGTACGGTGCCACAATGCCCGGGATGATGTAGGCCATGAATGTGTTGGTCAGGCCCAGCATGTTCATGTTCATGAACCAGGGGATCAGGCCGGCGTTGAAGTACATGGTCACCACAATAAACCGGTACCACAGCTTGCGGTGCCACATTTCCTTCTTGGTGACCAGATAGCCGATAAACCCGGAGGCGGCCACCATCAGCACAGTGCCCAGCAGGGTGCGTGCAAAGGTGACGATGAAAGCCCGCCCGATATCGTTGACCTTCATCATATTCACATAGTTCTGGAAGTTGATGCCCTTGGGCCAGAGGGTCACGGTGCCCCGGACAACCTCTTCACTGTTGGAAATGGTATTGATGAAAATGTAATAGAAGGGAAAAATGCAGCTGATTGTGAACAGGAAGAACACCAGATAGTTGGCGCTGTCAAACAGCACATCCGTCCATTTGCGTTCGTAGATCAGGTCACCTGCGGAGGTTCTTTTTGCTTTTGCCATGTTACCGCCTCCTTACACCACGCCGCTGCCGCGGATCCACTTGGAAGCCGTATTGGCCACGAACAGCAGCGCCACGGAAATGATGGATTTTGTCATGCCCACCACGGTGGACAGAGGAATGGAACCGTCTCCGATGCCGAGATTATACACATACAGATCCAGCACCTCCAGCATGTCCTTGTTCTGGGCATTGGTGAACACCAGATACTGATCCATGCCGTTGCTGAGGATACCGGCGATGGACATCACCAGCATCACAACATACGTCGGCAGCAGGCCGGGAACCGTAATGTGCCACATGCGCTGGAAGCGCCCGGCGCCGTCCACCGTGGCCGCCTCATACAGCTGCTGGTCGATACCGGCGATGCCGGATATGTAGATGATCGCGCTCCAGCCGGTGCCCTTCCACATGCCCCACAGCAGCATTTTCAGCCACATGTGGCTGTTGTCGTTGAGGTAGTTTTCCGTGTAGCTGGTGCCGGTCAGGTTGGTCAGCAGTGTGTTGATAAAGCCATCGGTATTGAAGATGGCAAAGGCGATGGCGTACACCAGAACCCAGCTGATGAAGTTGGGAATGGTGGAGAAGGTCTGCACAAAGCGCTTGAATTTGGCGGAGCGGGCCTCGGTCAGGAAAATGGCGAAGGCCATGGGAACCCAGCTGGTGAGAATGCCCAGTCCGCTCATGGCGAGGGTGTTGGTCAGCACCCGGATCAGCCGCCGGACATAGGCCGGGCTCTGCACCAGTGTGATAAACCATTTCATCCCAACGAAATTTTCCTTGCTTAGGGTGCCGCCTGCGGTGTAGTCATAGAAGGCGTAACGCCAGGACAGCAGCGGCAGATAGGAGAAGGCAAACACCAGCGCCAGGAAGGGCATCAGCATCAGAAACAGCTGATATTTCGGGTGCATCTGCATTCTTTCCGCCGGATCCGCCTTGGGCGTTTTGATAAAGATCCACAGCGCCGACAGGAAGAACACAATGGCGATGCCGGCAAAAATCCAGTAGCCATTGGGCAGGCTCAGGGTGATCTTGTTCAGATCGGCACTTCCGGCGATCAGATAGTAGCAGCCCAGCATTCCGGCCAGACCCGCCAGCATTCCGCAGCCGCCGCCCAGCAGAAAGCGGTTGCCCAGATATCTCATACGCTGATTGCCGAGGGACATGCAGCCGCCAACCGCCGCCAGGGCCACACCGATCAGGGTCAGCATACAGGTGGCAAACAGCAGATAGAAGTGCCACTCCACCAGCCAGCCCCGGTCAAAGGCGCGACCCAGACCGCTGGTCAGCTCCGCATAGGACACACCGCTGGTGAACAGCGAGGCCGTGTTCTTAATGGAAGCCTGTCCGGCTTTCTGCACCATATATGCAGGGGACAGGGCAGGCAGGAACAGCAGTAACGCGAACGCCACCAGCAGGACACGGCTGATGATATAGGGGATCTGCAGTCTGTCTCGCCCTTCGGAAAGTCTATTGTCCATGAAAACACCTTGCCTTTCGAAGACAGATTTCTGAATGGTTACATTATAATCAACAAAAGGCCGGAAAAAAACATGAAAATTTTTAACTGTTTTGCACCACTTTTGACACACCCGGGGCAGCAAAAAGGAGGCAGATGCGCCCGCATCTGCCTCCATACCTTACTTATTGTGCTTCCAGTTCCCGCTTCTGGCAGGAGAAGAGCAGTATCTGCCGCTGCTGTGCCTGCTGCCGCAGCAGCTCCATGGCATAGCCGTGGCGTGTATCGTCAAAGCGCACCAGCGCATCATCCAGCACCAGCGGTGCGTCAGCGGTCAGCTCCTTCGATACCGCCAGCCGCAGTGCCAGATACAGCTGATCCACCGTGCCCTCGCTGCGCCACTGGGTACTGCGCAGCACCGGCTCCTCCCCGGCCCCGGCCTGTACGGACAGATCCTGCGACAATGTCAGCCGGTCATACCGCCCACCGGTGAGCCGAGCAAAGTTTTCCTGCGCCGCCTTCACAATGCGGGGAGCAAATCTGCTCTGCAACTGCTGCGTAGCCTGCTCCAGACTGTTCTGAGCCAGTTCCAGCGCGGCATAGGTATCCTCCAGCGCCTCGATCCGGCGCTGCACAGCCGTCAGCTCCTGCATCAGTACCTGTTCCGTGCCCAGCGCTTCCATGCGGCCCTGACTCTGGGCGTACTGGGTCTGGCGCTGCTTCAGCTCAAAGCGGGCATTGTAGAGCCGACTGCGGGTCTCCTCCGCCGTGCAGGTGAGGGTGTCCGGCTGCTCGGGCCTTTGCACCGCCACCGTAGCCGCCTCCAGCTCCCGGGCATGGCGCTGCGCCTGCACGAGTTCCCGGCGGGCCTCGAGCAGCTCCGTCTGCTTTTGCTCCGTCTGGTGCCACTGTTCCAGTGCCTGGGGCAGTGGCGTTCCGCCGGTGGCCTCCTGAATTTCCCGGTTCACCTGGGCCAGCCGCTCCCCGGACTGGCGCTGCATGGCGGCGTAGTTTTCCAGCTCCTGCCGGTACCGCTCCCGCCGGGCGCAATAGTCTTCCGCCGCCGCCGGCGCGTTTTCCGGCGCGTCGCCGTAGCGCGATGCAATGGCCTGCGCCTGCGCCTGCCGGGCTGCACGCTTCTTCCGGTCACTGCCGCGGCACAGCAGATGGGCGATCACCAGTGCCCCGGCGGCCAGTGCCAGCGCAACGCCGGGCAGCCACAGCCGCAGCACCAGCAGCACTGCCGCGCCGGCGGCCGCTGCCACACCGAAAAACCACATAGGGAAGCGCCGGGGAAGCGGTGCAAGCAGGGCCTGATACCGGTCAAAATCCTCCTGCGCCTGCTTTCTGGCCTGCGCCCCGTCCAGCCCGGCAAAGAAGTCCGGTGCCGCCGGCTCCTGCGGGCAGGGTGGCAGCATCTGCCCGTCCATCTGAATGGCCAGCTGCTTCTGTTGCAGGGCGCGCAGCCGGGACAGTTTTCTGTGTGCCGTTTCCCCATCGGGCAGGGCAGCGCAGTCCCGCTCCAGTTCCTCCACCCGTTGGGCAAGCTGCTGCGCTGAGCGCTTCGCCGCGTCCACCCGCAACAGATTTTCCTCCGCCGCCGCATAGGCCAGCGCCGCCTCGTGATTTTCCAGCGCGGCGATCTGCTCCTGCAGCTCGGCCATGCGGGTCTGGCCACGCCGGGCCTGCTGCTGCAGCGATTGCAGCTCCGTCAGCCGCTGCTCCAGCTCCTGCCGGCGCAGCTGTGCCTGTGGCAGCAGGCCGGAGCGGTTGTAGCGGCAGCGATTTTTCAGATCCTTCAGCTTCCGGGCAAGCACATCTCCCGTACCGCTTTCATCACCGGTGGTCACCAGCGCATTGAGGCGGCGGCGCAGAGACTCGTCCTGCGACACCGGCAGATCCGTCAGGCGGATGAAGCCCGCCCGCAAAAATACGCTGCGCTCCACCCCCAGCAGCTGCTCGCCGCAGTTGGCGCCAGTCAGCTCCGGGACGGGCAGGCCGGTGCCCGTTTCGTATGCCTTGAATTCGCCCATGGGGGTGCGGCCCCGTGTCCAGCGCTCGATGGTGATATCCCGGCCGTTCCAGTTCAGCTCCATTCGCCCCGCCATGGGGCTTCCGGACCATGGAGCGTAGCGTTCCTTATCCGCCAGAGCGGTCTTTGTGGTTTTGACCCGGGTCTCCAGCCCGTAGAGCATATTGACAAGGAAGGCGCACCATGTGCTTTTGCCCCACTCATTGGGCGCGTGGATCACATTCAGCCCCGGTTGGAAGCTGAGGCTCTCATTTTCCAGCTTGCCAAAGGTCGCTGTCATGGAATGGATGATCACGGCAGCTCCACCTCTCTTCCGTCGAGAATGCGGCGGGAAATGCGTGCCGCCAGTGTAATAAGCTCCTTCTGCTTCTCGTCCGCCCCCTCCAGCGCATCCCGGAGGATAGCAAAATAGGTGCCCTCCAGACTGTCCTCCCCGGCGCAGGCCCAAAGCTCCGTCACCGGCACGGTGCGATCACGCAGCTGCAAATTGGGAAAATGGGCAAACTGCGCCCGCAGCGCATCCAAATCCGGTGTCTCCGCCTCCCCGGTCAGGGTGATGCGGTAATAGTCCCCGCTTCCGGCGGCCGGCAGCAGTGCGGACAGTGCATCTGCCGCATTCGTGGAAATCGGCGCCTCCAGATCATAAAACCGGGGAGTGTTCAGGGGGATAAACTCGGTGCTGACCGTATCCTCCAGCGTCACCAGCAGCACGCCCTTCTCCTCCAGCTCGTCAAAGCCGCGCCCAATGGGGCAGCCCGGCCACGCACAGCAGGTGTCCCCCGCCGTGATGGTTCCCCTTTTGTGGATGTGTCCCAGTGCCAGATAGTGCAGTGCGGAGGCGGCGATTTGCGCCTGTGTGACCGGATTACACGGGGAGCTGCGCTGCAGCGGGTCACCGTGGAATACCCCGATCTGCCAGCGCTCCGGCCCGTCGGCACGGAATCCCTCCAACAGCGCGGCACTGTCCATGGATGCAAATCCCGCGCCATATACCCGGCAGTCCAGCTGAGGCAAAGCCACGCTTTCCGGCACCGGATGGGTGAAAATATGGACATTTTCCGGCCAGCTTTCCGAAAGCCACGGACTGTCCGGCCTGCAGAAATCATGATTGCCCGGGGCAATGAACACCGGCACCGCCGCTTCCCGCATGGCACCGCGCAGAGCATCGAGACTATCCCTGCTCCATGGGCCGTCAAACAAATCGCCGGACAGCAGCAGCATATCGCACTGCCGCTCCCGGCAAAGCTCCGCCAGCTGCCCGGGAATGCGCAGCAGTGCCTGCCGCAGCCGGGCGGCCTGCTCCGGTGTGCGCCCGACAAAGGCGGTATCCAGATGCAGATCAGCACTGTGGAGAATTTTCATACAGATCTACCCTTTCCGCTTTTTTGCAACGGCCGGTGGCCGTGTCGAGTGTAAACAGCACCGCCTCCAGCTTGGTCGGCCCATCGGCCCACTGGTAGCGGCTGTAAAGATCCCCTCGGAATTTTCCGATAGACAGCTCCGGCCGGATTCCCAGAACGGAGCGGGCCGGGCCCGTCATGCCGAGATCTGTCACATAGCCCGTACCGGCGGGCAAAATCTGGGCATCCGCCGTGGGAACATGGGTATGGGTTCCCCAGAGCGCGGCAACACGCCCGTCCAGCATGTAGCCCATGGCCAGCTTTTCCGAGGTGGCCTCCGCATGAAATTCCACCAGAATCAGTTTTGCATCCAGCTGAGGCAAAATCTGATCGATCATCAAAAACGGATTGTTGGGGCCGTAATCCATGCCGCACCGGCCGATCAGATCCACCACTGCCACGACCCCAGCCGTCGTCTCATACACACCCCAGCCCCGTCCCGGCACCTGCGGTGCCAGATTGGCCGGGCGGAGAATGCGGCTGTTGTCATCGAGAAAATCGCAAAGCTCCCGCTTGCCGAAGGTGTGGTTCCCCATGGTGATCACATCCGCTCCGGCCTCGAGAATTTCCTGCGCCTGCCGGGGTGTCGCGCCGACAATGCTGGCATTTTCCCCATTGACGATCACAAAATCCGCCCCGCACTTTTTTCGCAGGTAGCGAAGACTGCGCCGGATCCGCTCCATTCCGGGCCCGCCGACCACATCGCCCACACATAATACTCTGAAATCCATCCCATACGCTCCTTTTTCCGATTGTCTCTAGTATATACCAGAACGCCGCCCGATGCAAGGGAAAGAAGCGGGAAATCTTTTGGACGGACGCTTCCTGTCCGATGACCGGCCGGTTTCCTGTCGTAGGGGCCGATTGAGGCACATGTCACCGCAAACCGGTGCGCACACCGGTGTGGCAATCCCCCTGTCCTTCCGGATTGTCGGAAAAACAGGGGGATAGTACGTCTAACCGTGAGATTGCCACAGCGGTTTTGCTGCTTAGCGGGACAGTTCGTCTGTCAGGCGGAGGATTTCCGGGGCGATTTTTTCCCGTTCCTTTTTCAGGGTGCGGTTGTACAGCGGATAGGCGCAGGCCAGCACCGCCAACCCCAGCACACCCACGGCAACGCCCACCGGCATGGCCACCGTGCCCAGCGCCGTGCCGAAATCGGACATGGCCAGGCTCATTCCCAGCCCCAGCAGAAGCGTGCCCACTACGCCGACGGCAATCGAGACCGCCGTAGCCTTATTCCCGGCGCTGGCATCCAGCGCCCGCAGCTGCTCCATTTTGTCCCGCTCCTGGGGCATGTATTTTTTGCGGATCTGCTCGATTTCCTCCTGCTGCTGGGCAGAGTAGGTCATCTTAAAGGTTTCCCGATCTTCCATATTCATTCTCCAATTCTTTGATAGTACGTCCTCCGTGGACGATCATGTATATTGCCATGGCCACGATCAGCGCGCAGATGGCCAGCCCGCTCAGGCCGAGGAATACGGTTTTTGTCCACGCCGTCATTTCCGCACCGCTGAAGGTTTCCAGCATGGTGCCCTCCAGTGTCAGCATGGACACACAGGCCGATGCCAGAGAAATGGCACGGGAGGCCGAGAACGCGGGGCTGCCAAGCCGCCTGTATTTGATCAGATTGATAATGGCCATGGTCAGGGAGGTAAAGGTATAGGCCGCCATGGCGATGGTGGTGATCTCATGATGGCGCACGGTGCGGCCCCGGAACACCATGAAAAAGACGATCACGGAAAGGGCCAGATTGGTCAGCAGCAGCACCCGGCCGCAGCCACGGTAATGGCGCAGCTCCCGACCCATATCCGCCCCGGGGGCATGGCGCAGCGTGCAGCGCAGCAGCGACAGGCGCATAACGGCCAGCGACGCATAATACACCGCCAGCGCCCAGAACCAGAAGGATCCGTGATAGATCCCCAGCCCCAGCTGCAGGGCGCCATAGGCCAAATTCCACACAGCATTGCCGCAAAGTGTCACATTCACCCGCAGACGGGTGTCCGACAGCCAGCGCCGGGCATAGGGATTGCTCCGTTTGAATTGGGAAATCCACCGGACGATCGCGGGAATTCGGACACACCACACCGTCAGGGTGTAGGCCGACAGCGCATAGGCCCCGATGCGCAGGGCCGACTGTTCCTCCAGCCGGAGGAAGGCATACACCAGCGCGGCCACCGCCACCGGCAGCAGCAAAAACAGCAGCGCCATGGGCGGCCACAACAGGGCACGAAACCAGCGGTTTTGCTTCATTTTATCCCCTCCGGATCTTCACGGTAAACACGGAACCGACACCCACGGTGCTTTCCACGCTGATCTGCCCGTGGAGAATGTCCACCACCCGCTTCACCAGCGCCAGCCCGAGGCCGTTGCCCTGAGAAGCATGGGAGGTGTCGCCCTGATAAAACTTCTCAAAAATATGCTCGCCCACATCCACGCCCATGCCACAGCCGGTGTCACGCACCTGCACGGTGGCGAAGCTATCATCCGCCGTCAGACTGACCGAAACGGTGCCGCCAGTGGGGGTAAATTTGAATGCATTGGAAAACAGATTGTTCCACACAAGGCTCAGCAGCTCGCTGTCCGCCAGCACGGTCACATTTTCCGCCAGATCCGTCTCGATCTCGATCCCGGCCCGCTCCCAGACGTTTTCATATTGCAGCAGGCATTCGCACAGTTGCTCCCCCAGATTGAATTGGGTGGGCTTGGGATAGATTTTCTGGTTTTCCAGCCGGTTGAGCTTGAGAATGTTGGTCATCATATCCGCCATCCGGCGGGAACCGTCGGTGATGCCCCGGGCATATTCCAGCCGCTTTTCCTCCGGCAGGTCGGGGGTCTGCAAAAGGGTCGCGTAGTTTTGCAGCACCGCCAGCGGGGTCTTCATCTCATGGGACACATTGGCGATGAAATCCGTGCGCAGGGTTTCCACCCCCTGCAGCTCCCGGGCCATGCGGTTGAAGCACTGCTCGATCTGGGCAAACACATCGTCCTCTCCCGGCAGCAGGCATTCGCACAGTTGCTCCCCCAGATTGAATTGGGTGGGCTTGGGATAGATTTTCTGGTTTTCCAGCCGGTTGAGCTTGAGAATGTTGGTCATCATATCCGCCATCCGGCGGGAACCGTCGGTGATGCCCCGGGCATATTCCAGCCGCTTTTCCTCCGGCAGGTCGGGGGTCTGCAAAAGGGTCGCGTAGTTTTGCAGCACCGCCAGCGGGGTCTTCATCTCATGGGACACATTGGCGATGAAATCCGTGCGCAGGGTTTCCACCCCCTGCAGCTCCCGGGCCATGCGGTTGAAGCACTGCTCGATCTGGGCAAACACATCGTCCTCTCCCGGACTGTGGCGTTGGGGAATCTGCACGGAAAAATCCCCCCGCATGATCTGCCTGGCCGCCTCGATGATCCGCCGGGCGGGGCGCTGCACCGTAAGCTCCCGCCGCAGCGCATCGATCAGTGCAAACAGCAGGCTCAGCAGCAGCACATTGGCAAAGGTCAGCTTTGCGGCGGCTTCCAGATTTTCCGCCGTCAGGGTCAGCTCCATGGTGCGCCGCAGCTCGGACACAAACAGCGCCATGCAGCAGCTGGTCACGAAGGCCACCAGCATAAAAAACAGCAGATACCGGCTCAGTCCCCGCCAGAAGCGGTGCCAGAAATTGCAGCCTTTCATTTGATCACCGCCTTGTAGCCCAGCCCGTGGACGGTTTTGATCTCAAAATCCTGACATCCGGCCAGCTTGGCCCGCAGCTTGGTCATGTAAACATCCACGGCGCGGGGGGCCGTCTCCGTGTCCGCACCCCAGAATTCATCCATCAGCTGGGTGCGGGTGAAGGTCTTTTTGGGGTAACTGAGCAGCTTGTACAAAATAGAGAACTCCCGATTGGTCAGATTGACCTCTTCCCCATCCAGATAGGCGGTGTGTTCATCGGCATCCATGGTGAAACTGCCGATTTCCAGCTTGCGGGAGGCGGCGATTTTCGCCCGCCGCAGCAGCGCCCCGATGCGCAGAAACAGCTCGTCCAGATCGATGGGCTTGACCATGTAATCGTCCACCCCGATGCGGAAGCCCCGCTGCTTAGAGGCGATATCGTCCCGGGCCGTCATGAACAGAATGGGGATATCCTGATCGGCATCGCGCACATTCCGCACAAACTCAAAGCCGTCCACCCCCGGCAGCATAATATCGGACACGATCAGATCGATGGTGTTTTCATATAGCACGTCATAGGCCTCGTTGGCATCGGTGCATCCGATGGCCTCGAAGCCGCTGCCGGACAGAAAGGTACACACCGTCCGGTTCAGCTCCGGATCGTCCTCCAGTACCAGAATTTTGAACATATAGCCATGCCTCCCGTCCCTTAATGATGGCAGTATACCACCGAAATGTTAAAATTTTGTTTGCGTCCGAAGAAAAAGTTCGCAGACAGCGCGAAATTTCGTGCCGCCTGCGTCATTATTATTCGTTGACGATGCTGTCGCTCAAGGCGATGATTTGGGGCGCGAACTTTTTGCGCCGGGTGTTGAGCATGCTGCGGTAGATCGGGTAGTTGACGATGGCCATGGCCATACCCACCACGCCGATGATGATGCCAGGCACCATGGCATTGGCAAGGCCCAGCTGTTCGGGCAGCTGCGTCATCACGAGGCTCATGCCCGAACCCATGATCAGCGCCGCCACGGCCCCGAAGCTCCAGGCAAACGCGTTGGCCGGGGCCTTGACCTGCCGGTCGAGCGCCTTGAGATCGTCCAGCTCCGTGTGCTGCTTTTCGGTGTATTGGGTGCGGATCTTCTGCACCAGATAGGCCTGATCGTTTTTGTTCATATTCATGGATTTGTCTCCTTCAAACTTTTTATGTACGGATTGTATCACGGAAATATGTGGGAATGATTTGGGAAATGTTTGTGTTTTGTTAAAGGGCTCGATTTTCGGCAGTTTCTTATTTTCCGGCCAGGCGGGCTCTGGCCTCCTGGGCCGTTTCCCCCTCCCGGGCAAACAGCACCGCCACGCAGCGGTCTGTGACCTTTTCGAAACCGTTGACCGCGCCGGTCTCAATCTTTTTGTAGCCGCTGACCACACCGGTCTCGATTTTCTGATAGCTGCGCACGACCCCCGTGGCGATTTTGTCGATGATATTTGCAGGTTTGAACATATGAAGCACTCCTTTGTTTGATGATGGCCCTATCATACCCGGCGGATGTTTCCGGGATTTTTCAGAAATGTTTCCGAAATGTTAGGATCTGTTTTTTGAAAAAAGTTTCATTTAGCCGGATAAAAATTCGTATATTGATGTGGAGCAGGACTATTACCTGTATCCGGTTCACGAGGAAGATGCTCTGGCGATGTTCGAATCATTTGGCGCTGACTTTACCAGAGATTCTGACGGCACAATCACGGGTATGGAGATTCGCGACGGCGATTACCTGCTTGAAATCAGGGACAATGTGCAATAGGTGCTGCGCACAACTATCAAGCTTATAGCTGCATAATTTGCAGTTATCGACATGACCTCAAAGCCCGATCCTGTGTCGTGTCGTGGAACAAGTCCCTGTATCACCCGAAAGCAATCCGACAGCTGTGATACTACCCCTTTAACGAAACCGAAGCCCCTGACCAAACCGGTCAGGGGCCTTTGTTATGCTTCGTCCGGGTG
Source organism: uncultured Oscillospiraceae bacterium (assembly GCA_964564605.1). Taxonomy (GTDB): domain Bacteria; phylum Bacillota; class Clostridia; order Oscillospirales; family Oscillospiraceae; genus Faecousia. The sequence continues at coordinate 16,576 of CAZMBL010000007.1, read as the reverse complement.
GCTGTCGGCCTGGGCGGCGGAGAGCATCAGCTTGATCCGGTTGAGCTGGTTGACCTCCGAGGCTCCCGGGTCATAATCCACCGCCACAATGTTGGCCTGCGGATACGCCTTTTTCAGCGCTTTGATCACGCCCTTGCCCACCACATGGTTTGGCAGGCATGCAAAGGGCTGGATACAAACAAGATTGGGCACGCCTCTCTGGATGATGCGGAAAATGGTTCAGCCCTTTCGCATCTGCTTATCGCTCCATAACGCAGTGGTGGAGGGTTTTGCGAACGGCGCCGGGGCCCGCGAAGAGCTGGGCGGCCAGTGTCTCCAGCATGGGGCCGAAGCCGGCCTCATAAAGATCCAGCCCGAACACATCCGCGCGGGTGTAGAGCCGTCGCAGACAGGAAAAGTCCTGCTCGCCCGGGCGCACCTGCAGCGGCGCTACGATCTGCTGCAGCTCCGACAGCAGCGGGTCCGGCGAAGGTGTGAAGGGATTTCCTGCGTCATCGATGCCCTTGAGATACCGGGCATAGCCCGCCAGTACCAGCGGGATCAGCTTCAGCTCCGACAGCTCCAGCCCTCTGCGGCGATAGGCTTTGATGGTCTCACCGAAGCGGATCGCCAGCTTCTGGGAGGTATCCATGGCAATGCGCTGGGGCGCATCGGGCATGAATGGATTGGGCAGGCGCCGGTTGATCACCGCGCTGATGAAGGCATAGGGATTGAGCACCCCCGGATCCGTAACCACCGGCATGGCCTCCATATAGCCGATTTTCTGAATCAGCAGGCGGATATCCGGATCCTTCATTTCCGCCGAGATCAGATCATAGCTCAGCATACAGCCAAAAATGGACATGGCCGTGTGCAGGGGGTTGAGACAGGTAGTGACCTTCATGGTCTCCACCTTGTCCACGGTCTGCCGGTCGGTATACAGTACACCGCCCAGTTCCAGCGGCGGGCGGCCGTTGGGATAGCAATCCTCGATGACCAGATATTGGGTCTGCTCCGCATTGACGAAGGGCGCGGTGAAGCTGTGGCGTGCTGTTTCGATGGTCTCATAATCGTCAAAGCCATCCCGCATCAGCATGTCGCGCACCTGCTCATGGGGCCGGGGGGTGATCTTATCGATCATCGACCAGGGGAAGCTGACGCAGCCGTCATCGCTCAAATATTCCATAAAATCCCCGGGGACAAGGCCCTGCTCCGCCCAGCGGCGGGCATAGGCCAGCACACCGGCCTTCACTTTGTCGCCATTGTGCGAGCAATTGTCCATGCTCTGTACCGTCATGGGCAGCCGCCCGGCCTGATACCTCTCATACAGCAGTGCCGCCACCTTGCCCATGGCCAGCACCGGCTCCAGCCCCCGCTCCAGATCGGCGGGCGCAACACCGTAGCCCTTTTCCGTAATGGTGAAGGAAATCATTTGTAGCGTGGGGCAGCGGAAAATCTCCCGCAGGCGCTGCCAGTCGGCAAAGGCGTAGTCCGCTTTCAGGCTCTCCGTCACGGATGCGATCACCTTTTTTTCCATGGTGCCGTCCCCGCACAGGCTCACCAGCAGGGAAAGGTTTTCATATGGTGCATAGGCCCGGTCGATGATCTCGTAATCAAAGGTTTCCGCCACGATCACACCCCGGTCATAGGCCCCGGTATTGAGGATCTCATGCAGCACGGCGGCCGGAAATGCGCGGAAAATGTTGCCCGCGCCGAAATGAACCCATGTCGGTTCCCGGTGGGTCTTCTCCCGCAGAGCTTTCACATCATAGCGCGGCAGCTCATAGCCCCGCTCCGTCCAGTCCTGAACGGTAAAATCATGGTGCAGAATGTCGGTCAACTTCACAGAACGCACGCTCCTTTATATGCCACGGCCCGGGCCGCAGCGTATTTTCATTTTGATTATAAGAAAAAAGCGGCTGTTTTGCAATAGCAAATATGGTTTTTCGCAGGAAATCAGCACAAAATTTCGCAATAATCGCACGATTTCCCCACTACACCTCCGGTGTGCAAAATCCCCCGGATTTTCGCAATCCGGGGGATGGATTTACAATTGCAGATAGCCTGCCAGCACCTTCAGGGTATTCCACACGCCATCGATGTGGCTGCGCTCATAGCCGTGGCTGGCATACACGCCGGAGCCGATCAGGCCGTGCCGCAGGTCGGCGCCCGCGCGCAGTGTGGCCTCCACATCGGAGCCGTAGAAGGGGTAGACATCCACCGCATAATCCGCACCCGTGTTCTGCGCCGCCCGGATCAGCTTGCCCACCACATCATAGCTGTAGGGACCGCCGGAATCCTTGGCGCAGATGGACACCTGCCGCTCGCTGCACTGCAAACCGCTGCCCACGCAACCCATATCCACGGAAATGGCCTCCGTCACACCGGCGGGAACCGAAGCGGAACCGCCGTGGCCTACCTCCTCGTACACCGTCACATGGACATAGACCCGGCGGGCGGGTGTCATGCCATTGTCCCGCAGATACCGGGCAAAGGCCAGCAAAATGCCCACACTGAGCTTGTCATCGAGAAAACGGCTTTTCAGATAGCCGCTTTCCGTGCGGCGGGTGCGGGGGTCGAAGCAGACGATATCGCCCACCTCAATGCCCAGCTTCCGGGCATCGGCCGCGGAGGAAACATCCTCATCGAGGACGATCTCCATGGTGTCCCACTTCCGCGCGGTGGTAGAATAGTCCCCGTTGACATGGACGGAGGCATTGCACAGCTGGCATGTTCCCTCCAGCACACGGCCGCCACGGGTGTAGACGCGGACATTTTCCGCCTCTGCGTTGTTGGGGTTCATGCCGCCAAGGGATGTCAGCTTCAGCCGGCCGTTGCCCCGGATCTCCGCCACCATGGCACCCAGCGTGTCGGCGTGGGCCTCCAGAAGCAGTCCGTCGGCACTGTCCGTACCGCCCAGATCGGCCAGCACACCGCCCTTGGCCGTCAGCTTCGCCTCAAAGCCCATGTCCCGGAACGCCTGCGCCACCCACTGCGCCGCCCGATGGGTGTAGCCGGAGGGCGAATCGATGGCCAGCAGCTGCGCCGTCATATCCCACGCAAGATCCGCATAATTGTGTCCGATCATATTGTCATCTCCCAGTCAATCAAAAGTCCCGCCCGGCTTTTCCGCCGGACTGATAAATTCAGTATACCACACCCCCCGCCCCAAAACAAGCCCCGGCAGGCGTAAAATCCCCCGCTTTTCCGGTCTGGTGTCCGAAAAAGCGGGGGGATCGTCCTATCGGTTATACACAATCAGCGGGGTGGTTTTCATGCTCGATGAGCTTCCATGTGGCATCGATCAGGTTCCGGAACATGGGGTTTTCCATGGCGCGGATCACAAAGCTCTGCCGGGGAGAATTGATATCCTCGCCGGAGATCTGGAACATACCGTACTGATCACACAGGCCACGAAGCCGGGTCAGCTGGGCGGGGGTGTTGCGGGTGGGCATGTAGGTGACGGCCTTGACCCCCTCCTCCCGCAGGCACTCGAACACATCGTCCAGATAATCATCCTCAAACTTCTGCGCCTTCTTGTCGCCGGTGACGCTGTCGCCCACATCACCCAGATAGGCATAGCACAGGTACGCGTCCACCTCCCGGCACAGCTTCACCATGTCGGGCAACTTGGGGCACTCATCGGTGGCGGGGATGAAAATCTTCGGCACAAAGGCGCTCTTGAGAATGCCCAGCAGATCATACGCATAGAAGGGATACCCGGTATCCAGCATCTGATCGCGCTGCTTGGCCGACAGAGTCAGCCCCATATCCGTCAGCTTGGCCACCATGGCCTCGCCCTTGCCCACCTGACCCACCAGCCGGATGGCCAGCGCATACATCAGGTGCCGCTCGGTGACACCGCCGCCGTCCTGACTTTCGGACAGAGGCAGTACATCCCGGTCATAATCCAGAGAAATCTGAGGCAGCAGGGCGTTAATCCGCTCAATCATGGCACGGTTGCGGCGATGGCGGGCCTGCTGATAGGGTCTGAAAAACTCGGTCAGCACATCGATTTTGTCATGGGGCACGGACTGGATGGTCATATAGCTGACGCCGACCTGATCGGGATTGTTGGTGCGCCGCCCCTCCAGCCGGGTGCCGTCCATGGACACACGGCACTCCATACCGATGGTCACGGGCATGTCCACCAGCCGGGCAGCCTCCAGAAATTCCCGCGCGCCGGAGATGGAATCGTGGTCAATGATTCCGGCGGTACACAGCCCCTCCATCCGGGCGGCATACACCGCCGCCGTGGGCGAATAGGGGGAGAAGGAATAGGTGGTATGGATATGATTGTTGATATACTGGGGCACCATCGGCGGGAAAACCGTGGTTTTCAGCACCTGTGCCAAATTTTCAAGGCGCTCCGCCTTCGTGGGCGCATTGAGTTTGTTCAAAACAGCAATATCGATCATGGCCGTGACCTCAGTTGAGCATGACCTGTCCGCCGGTGACGGGGATGGCCTGACCGGTCTCATACTTCTGCTCCACGCAGTACATGACCGCGCGGGCCACGTCCACCGGCAGGCAGCCACGGTTCATGGGCACCTTGGCCTCGTAGAACCGGCGCACATCCTCCACGGTCTTTGCGCCGGGCACCTTGCCCGCCTGCAAATACTGCACGAACAGACCCTTTTCCGGGTCGCTCCACAGGGGGCCGTCCAGGAAATTGCCCGGGCAGACCGCGTTGACCTTGATATTGTAAGCGCACAGCTCCAGCGCCCAGCTCTGCACCAGACCGATGCCGCCGAACTTGGAACCGGCATAGGCAAAGTTCTTGTTGGAGCCTTCCAGACCGGACTTGGAGGAAATGGAGATGATATCATAGTACCCTTCCGGATCCGCCTCGTGCTGGGCCTGCATGATAATGGCGGCATACTTGCTGCACAGGAACAGGCCAGTGTAGTTGATGGATGTAACGAAATCGAAATCCTTCTTCTCGAACTGGGCAATGGGGCCGGAGCGCACCACGCCGGCATTGGCCACCATAATATCCAGCCCGCCGAAGCGCTCCACCGTCTGGGCCACCAGATTGGCAACGCTGCTCTCATCGGAAACATTGACGGCGATGGCACAGGCCCGCTCACCCATCTGCTGCGCCACGGACTCCGCCAGCGGCTGGTTCATATCCGCAATGACGATGGTGGCACCCTCGGCATACAGCTGCTCCGCAATTCCCTTGCCAAAGCCCTGCGCCGCACCGGTGACGATGGTGATCTTTCCGGCCAGACGCCCCTGCCCCGCGGGGCGGACGTGTACCTTTTCTCTGGCAATCTGCTGCCATTTCGTCATATCTACGCTCATTTTCTGACATCTCCTTCATGTATTAAAGTCAACATTTTTTCATAAGCAGCCTCCCACTCGGGGGTATGCTCCGGCTGCCAGACTTCCACTGCTTCGCTGTTTCGCACCACCTGCCGCAGATGCGCCAGATCCCTGATCTGGCCCAGCGCCATGGCCTGCGTCAGCAGATTGCCGATGGCTGCGCCCTCCACCGGGCCGGTTACCACCTGCCGATCCAGCGAGTCTGCGATCAGCTGGTTGAGGAACCGGTTGTTGATGGGGCCGCCGACGATATTCAGCGAATCGATGCGCTGGCCCTTCATTTTTTCCAGCCGCTCCAGCGCGTTGCGGTATTTCAGCGCCAGAGACTCATACACGCAGCGGGCCACCTGCCCGACGGTTTCGGGCACCGGCTGGCCGGTGCGGGCGCAGAAATCACGGATCTTGCGTTCCATGTCGCCGCCGGCGTAAAACTCCGGCGCGTCCGGATTGATGATGGAGCGCAGGGGCTGCGCCTGCCTGGCCTGGCGCACCACCTCGTCCCACGAAATGTCCATACCGTTTTTGATCCAGTCCCGGCGGCATTCCTGAATGATCCACATGCCGATAATGGTGCGCAGTGGGCGGAAAGTGCCCTGCACGGTGCCCTCGTTGGAGAAACCGGCCGCAGCCGCCTCCGGACTCAGATCCGGGTGATCCATCTCCGCACCGAACAGGCTCCATGTTCCGCTGGAACAGAAGGCAAAGCTGCCGCTGCCGGGGATGGCCGCCACGGCGGAAGCCGTATCATGGCTGCCAACCGCCACAAAGGCTGCCGGGTTCAGCCCCAGCTGCCGGCACAGCTCCGGCCGCAGATGACCACGGACGGTGCCGGTTTTGTCGATTTTTGTAAAAATATGCTCCGGCAGATCCAGCTCTTCGATGGTATCCCAGTCCCAGTCACCGGTGGTGGGATTGAAAAGCTGGGTGGTGGTGGCGATGGTATACTCCGTCCCCTTCGCGCCGGTAAGGAAATAACCCAGAAGATCCGGTGTCAGCAGCAGAGTATCCGCCTGTTCCAGCGCGGCGTCATTTTCCCGCTTGCGGCGGTAGAGCTGATAGAGGGTATTGAAGGTCAAGCTGGTGTCGATGCCCGAGCGGCGATACAGCACATCCGGCGGGATGATCGCCTGCACCGCATTCACATCCGCCTGTGTACCTAGCCGGTACGACCGGGGCAGACCGATCAGGTGCCCATTGCGGTCAAGCAGGCCGTAGTCCACGCCCCATGTATCGATGCCGAAGGCATCCAGCTCCCCGAAGCTCCCCTGCCGGAAGGCCAGCAGCCCCGCCTTGAGCTGTTCAAACAGATACGGCGTATCCCAATAATAAACGCCGTTCATCTCCACATAGTTGTTTTCGAAGCGGTGAAGCTCCTGCATGGTGATCTTTTCCCCGTCGAACCGGCCAAGGATGGCCCGCCCGTTGCTGGCGCCCAGATCGAAGGCAAGATAGTTGTACACTTTGTTCATCCTGTGTCCTCCCGTCATACAGTTCAACGCTGCGGTTTCAGGAAAGTGGGAATTATCCCATCTCCGTCATTATAAAACCGCACCGTTCAGCTGTCAAGTCCATGGCGACGCTTTCCGGAAAAACCGGCACCACCGAAGTGGTGCCGGTCGGTTTCAGCCGTTTCTGACTGTAATTCGATTTTTCGATTAGTCGTAAACCAGCAGAGCGATGTCTTCGTTGTCGATGTTGGTGTGGTCATACCACTGGGCACCGGTGTCAACGTCGGTGACGGTCTCGCCATTGGCAGCCTTGACAGCCAGCTCAACGGCCAGATAGCCGATCCGGTAGGGATCCTGGGTGACGGAGCCATAGAAGTACTTGGCGCGGATGGCATCCTTCTGAGCCTTACCGGCATCGAAACCGGCAACGACCAGCCCCTCGTACTTGCCGCCTTCGGCCAGATCCTTGCCGTCGGAAACAGCGGACAGGAAGCCGGTGACAGCGCCTTCATTGGAGCAGAACACGGCGATCAGATCTTCCTTCGCCAGGAAAGCAGCGGAAGCGGTCTGAACAGCGGTAGCCTCGGTGGTGGCGGAGACAGCAACCTCGATGATGATGGAGGCAGCGGACACATCGCCATCGTTCCAGGTCTCGTGACCGGTGACGGCCACGGTGCCGTACTGGGCAGCGATCTTCTTCATCTCATCGACGAAGCCGGTGGTACGGCCAACGATGGACTCGGAGACGGCATCCTGAGACAGGCAGACGATACGAACGGGGTTCTCAACGGTGGCGGCCTTCATGGCATCGACCAGACCGGTGTGCTCACCGAACTTGGTAGCAGCGATGGCGGCAGCGTTCTTATTGTTGGTGGAGGCGGTAGCCTTCAGCGCGCCGGTGGTGTCGCCGGGAACGCCGGAGTCAAAGCCGATGACGGGGATGTTCTTGTCGGCGCACTCCTGCAGGATTTCCTTCACGGCATCGGTGGACAGAGCAGCCAGAGCCATGGCCTTGGGGTTCTTGGCCATTTCCTGCTTAATCATATCGACCTGAGCCTGGATCTCGGTTTCGGAGTTGGGGCCATTGAAGTAGATCTCAACATCGTACTTCTTGGCAGCGTCGTCCGCGCCGGCCTTAACGGCCTGCCAGAACTGGTGCTGGAAGCCCTTGGCCATAACGGGGATGTACAGTTTGCCGCTATCCTTGTTGCAGCCGCAGAACATGGCGCAGACAAGAACCAGCATCAGGGCGATCGCGATGATTTTCTTCATTGTGTTTCCTCCTAGTTTTTTACTTGATGTATTATAAGCGTTTTCACGCGCCTATACGGATGATGATCAGACTTTTCTGACCTTGGAAGCCGCCTTGGTGCGGTAGATATCCATCAGCACGGCAGCGATGACCACGAAGCCGGTAAGGAAGGTCTGCCAGTGGGCCTGCAGACCGCAGGCGGGCAGGCCACTCTTCAGCACGGACATGATAAACACGCCGATCAGGGTGCCCACCATGGAGCCGGAGCCGCCGGCCATGGAGGTGCCGCCGATGATAACGCCGGTGATACCGTTCATTTCCTGACCGGCACCGGTGCCGGGGGTAATGGTGGTGTAGGCCGCGGCATAGAACAGGGCGCACATGCCCACAAAGAAACCGGAGAGGGTGTAGGCGATGATCTTATACTTTTCCACATTGATACCGGACAGGCGGGCAGCCTCTTCATTGGAGCCGATGGCGAAGAAGTAGCGGCCGAGCTTGCTCTTATGCAGGATCAGTGTGGCGATGATGAAGAAGCCCAGCAGCCACAGCGCACCCACGGGGAAATCCTTGATTCCGAAAAGATCAGTCTTTAAGAACACCTTCTTGAACCAGCCGCCAACACTCGCCGTTGCGATGGGCCAAGTCTGCGCGGCGACCTTGGTTACGATGGAGCCGAGGCCGGTGGAGATCATCTGGGTGCCCAGTGTGGCAATGAAAGGGGGCAGGTTCAGCTTGGCAACCAGCACACCGTTGATCAGGCCGAAGACCATGGCCACAAGAACGGTCACCAGTACGGCCACGATAGTGGGAGCGCCCTGCTTGAAACAGTAGCCGCCCAGCAGGGCCGAACACATCATGACGGTGCCCAAAGACAGGTCGATGCCGCCGGTGATGATGATAAAGGTCACGCCGAAGGCCATGAAGCCTATGTAATACGAGGACTCCAGAATCGTCCGGGCGTAATAGGTGCTGAAGAAGTTTTTGCCGAAAATCGAGAAGATGATGTACAGGATCACCAGTGCGGCGGGAGCCAGCAGGGCCTGTGTGTTGATTTTTTTCTTACCGAGTCTGTTCATTTGAATGAAACCTCCACTTCACGTTTGGTTGCAAGGAACATGATTGCTTCCTGCGTGGCCTGACTGATGTCCAGCTCACCGGTCTTGCGGCCCTCGCACATGACCACGATCCGGTCGGACATACGCAGCAACTCCGGCATATCCGAGGAGATCATGATAATGGACTTGCCTTCCTCTGCCAGCTGGTTCATCAGCTTATAGATCTCACTCTTGGCACCGACATCGATGCCGCGGGTGGGCTCATCGAAAATCAGGATATCGCAGTCGCGCAGCAGCCATTTGGCGATGACCACCTTCTGCTGGTTGCCGCCGGAAAGGCTTCCGACCTTCGCCCGGGAGGAGGGGGTTTTGGTGTGCAGTCTGTCGATATAGTCATTGGTGTGGGAATCGGCCTTTCTGTCACTGACGAAGGGGCCGCGGAACAGCTTGTTCAGGCTGGGCATCACGCTGTTATCGGTGATGGAAAGGCCCAGACACAGGCCGTAGCGCTTGCGGTCTTCGGACAGATAACCGATACCGTGGTTGACCGCGTCGGAGGTGCTGCGGATCTTCACCGGCTTGCCATTGATGGTGATTGAACCCTTCTCCATGGGATCCGCGCCGCACAGCAGCCGCATGGTTTCGGTGCGGCCTGCGCCCATCAGGCCGGAGAAGCCGAGGATCTCGCCCTTCTTCAGCTGGAAGGACACCCCGTGAACCTGATGGCTGGTCAGGTTTTCGCATTCCAGAACCACCGGTGCATCCGCCGGGACGTTGGACTGGCTCTTGGGCTCTTCATAAATGGTGCGGCCCACCATCATCCGCACAACTTCAGCCACATCGGTCTGCGCGGTTTCCAGTGTGCCGATGTACTGGCCGTCACGCATGACCGTGATGCGGTCTGTAATGCGCTTGAGTTCGTCCAGCCGGTGGGAGATGTAGATAATGCCGACTCCCCGCTCTTTCAGTCTGCGCACAAACACGAAAAGATCATCGATCTCCGTGTCGGTCAGCACGGCGGAGGGCTCGTCAAGGATCAGCAGCCGGGTATTATCAAAGGACAGTGCTTTGGCAATTTCCACCATCTGCTGCTTGGCCACGGACATGGTGCTGATCACCGTGGTCGGGTCAATGTTCAGATGCAGGCCTTCAAGCAGTTCACAGGTCATCCGGTTCTGCTTCGCCTTGTCCAACAGCGGGCCTCTGGTCGGTTCGCGGCCGATGAAAATGTTATCTGCCACTGTCAGATGCTGCATCAGGTTCAGCTCCTGATGCACGATGCAGATGCCGCGCTGCTGCGCGTCCTTCGGGCCGTTCAGCTCGATCTGCTCTCCCAGAAATTCGATGGTACCTTCGTCCTTGGGATAGATACCGGTCAGGATCTTCATCAGTGTGGACTTGCCCGCGCCGTTTTCACCCACCAGCGCCATGACTTCGCCGGCACGAACTTCCAGCTGGGCGTTGTCAAGAGCATGCACACCGGGGAAGTATTTCTGGATGCCCTGCATCTTCAGAATCGTTTCACCCATTCAACTCACCTTTCTCATTCACTTCAGTGGGTACGGCAGCGATAATTGGCCTTCTGTGCAAAGGTTACAATTTCGTGATCTTCTACGCCAGAACTCGAACCGTTTCGTTTATGCATTCCGACCAAAGCGGAAGAGAATAACCGTACACTGTCTGTATAATATCAAAGATTACCAAAAAAATCAAGACTTTTTTTCAAAATTTGTATTGACAGCACAAAAAAGATAATTTATTATATAGGTGTTATGAGGTGGAGCTTCACCGCCGAAAAACGAAACGTTTCGACTTTTACCGGAGGATTTCATGGCGACGATCAAGGATGTGGCCCAGCTGGCCAATGTTTCGGTGTCAACCGTATCCAAATATATCAACGGCGGAACCGTCCGTGGGCCCAACGCGCAGGCCATCGCCCGGGCCATTGACACCCTTGGTTTCCGGGCCAACCCCTTCGCCCGCAATCTCAAAACCCAGCGCAACCACAGCATCGGCGTGCTGCTGCCGGATATGAACGTCCCCTTTTACGGCAACGTTCTGAGCGCGCTGGAACGTTCCCTGCGGGAGCACGGGTATCATGTGCTGATTTCCTGCTACAGCTCCGATCACGGGCGGGAGCGGGAGAATCTCCGCTTCCTGCTCAGCAGCGGCATCGATGGGCTGATCTACTTCCCCGAGGATGTCACTGCCGAGGAGTTTCAGGAGCTGACCAGCGGTTTCTCCACCCCCATTGTGCAGGTTGACCGTTTCATTCAGGGCATCAGCAGCGACACGGTGCTGGTCAACAACACGGAAGCGGCCTATCAGGCCGTCTCCCGGCTGATCGAGCGCGGGCACCGGCGTGTGGGTCTGATTTCCGGGCCAAAGACGGTGCTGACCGCCAAAGAGCGGCAGGTCGGCTATTTTCAGGCCCTGTCGGATCACCACATTGTCTATGACGATGCGCTGGTGGTACTCGGGCTCAACGAATTTGCCACCGGCTACCGTGGCATCGAGGCCCTGCTTTCCCTGCCGGAGCCGCCCACGGCCGTGTTCAGCACCAATTATAATATCACCATGGGTCTTGTCACCGCTGCCCGGGAGCGCAGCCTGAAAATTCCGGAGGAGCTGGATGTATTCGGCTTCGACTGTGCGGAGATCTGTCTGATGATGAAGCCTCCCCTGCCTGTGATCCATCAGCCGGAGCTGGAAATGGGCCGTCTGGCCGCCACTTATCTGATCGAACGGTTGGAGGGTTTTGACGGTCTGCCCCGGATCACGAAGCTCCAGTGCCGTCTGCTGCCGCAGGAGCAATAATTTTATATGTATATCTGCGCAAAAGCGCTTATATAATTAAAACCGTCCGCGTTTCGCGGCGAGAATCAGGAGGAAACTTTTATGGCAAACAACAGATACATTGGCGATTATCCCGTGATCGGCATTCGCCCCATCGTCGATGGTCGCCGTGGCCCCATGATGCTGCGTGAGTCCCTGGATCCGCTGGTGTGGTCTATGGCCGAGGCAGCGAAGAAGCTGTTTGAAGAAAATCTCTACTATTCCAACGGTGAGCACGTCAAGGTCGTGCTGGCAGACACCACCATCGGCCGAGTGCCGGAGGCTGCTGCCTGCGCCGATAAATTCAAGAAGGAAGGCGTCTCCATCACCCTGTCCGTCACCCCCTGCTGGTGCTACGGCTCCGAGACCATGGACATGGATCCGCACACCATCAAGGGCGTGTGGGGTTTCAACGGTACCGAGCGCCCCGGCGCCGTGTATCTGGCCGCCGTGCTGGCCGGACATGCCCAGAAGGGTCTGCCCGCCTTCGGCATCTATGGCCACGAGGTTCAGGATCGGGACCAGATCACCGACATTCCCGATGATGTGAAGGAAAAGCTGCTGCGCTTTGGCCGGGCCGCCGTGGCCGTTGCCACCATGCGTGGCAAGAGCTACCTGCAGATCGGCTCTCAGTGCATGGGCATCGCCGGTTCCATCATGAATCAGGATATGATGGAAAATTATTTCGGCATGCGTGTGGAGTCCGTGGACGAGGTGGAGATCCTGCGCCGCATGGAAGAGGGCATCTACTGCGAAGAGGACTACCGGAAGGCACTGGCCTGGACGAAGGAGCACTGCAAAGAGGGCCGGGACGACAACCCCGAGTCCGTCAACTTCCTTGGCGAGGAGCGCCGTATCAAGTTCACCCCCGAGGAAAAGGAGAAGCAGTGGGAATTCACCGTCAAGATGTACTGCATTATCAAGGATCTGATGGCCGGCAACAAGCGCCTGCCCGATCAGTTTGAGGAAGAAAAGGTCGGCCACAACGCCATCGCCGGCGGCTTCCAGGGACAGCGTCAGTGGACAGATCACTGGCCCAACTGTGACTACCCCGAGGCTTTCCTATCCTCCACCTTCGACTATGAGGGTGCCCGTGAACCCTTCACGCTGGCCACGGAGAACGACATTCTCAACGGCATGGGCATGCTGATGATGCGTCTGCTGACCCACCGCGCCCAGATCTTCGCGGATGTGCGCACCTACTGGTCGGGCGAAGCCACCGAGCGTGTCACCGGCTACAAGCTGGAGGGCAAGGCCGCCGAGTCCAACGGCATCATCCACCTGCTCAACTCCGGTGCCGCCTGTCTGGACGCTTCCGGTGTCTGCACCGATGAGAACGGCAACGCCGTCATGAAGAAGTGGTGGGAAGTGACCGAGGAAGACATTCAGAAGATGACCGATGCCACCGTCTGGTGCGAGGCCGGCTTCGACAATTTCCGCGGCGGCGGCTTCTCCAGCCACTACACCACCAGAGCCGAAATGCCCTGCACCATGATCCGTCTGAACATGGTCAAGGGTCTGGGCCCCGTGCTGCAGATCGCCGAGGGCTGGACTGTCAATCTGCCCAAGGAAGTATCCGACAAGCTAATGGAGCGCACCAATCCCACATGGCCCTGCACCTGGTTCGCTCCCCGCTGCGACGGCAAGGAAGGCTCCCCCTTCAAGTCCGCCTATGAAGTCATGATGAACTGGGGCGCCAACCACGGTGCCATTTCCTACGGCCACATCGGTGCCGATCTGATCACCATGTGCTCCATGCTGCGCATCCCCGTGTGCATGCACAACGTGCCCGAAGAGGACATCTACCGTCCCGCCTGCTGGAACGCCTTCGGTATGGATCGCGAGGGTCAGGACTACCGCGCCTGCGCCGCTTACGGCCCCATGTACAAGTAATCGACCCGTAAAAAAAGTGGCGGTCTCCGGGCCGCCACTTTTCAAAAAGGATCTGTTTTCCAATTTGGAGGTAACAATATGCTCAAAAACATCCCCCCCATCCTCTCCCCGGAGCTGCTGAAAGTGCTCTGCGAAATGGGTCACAGCGACCGCATCTGCCTTGGGGACGGCAATTTCCCCGGGGCCGCCATGGCCAAGGCCAAGGGTGCCATTTTCCTGCGGGCGGACGGTCACGGTGTGCCGGAGCTGCTCGATGCGATTTTGCAGGTCATTCCCCTGGACACCTATGTGGAAAAGCCCGCCATTCTGATGGAAAAGATGGACTGCGACAAGGATCTGGACATCCCCGTGTGGGAAACCTACAAGAAAATCGTAGCCGATCATGACTCCCGTGGCGCAGAGGCCGTCGGCAACATTGATCGTTTCCGGTTCTATGAAGAAGCCAAGGACTGCTACTGCATCATCCAGACCGGTGAAGCCGCCATCTACGCCAACATCATCCTGCAAAAGGGCGTTATCAAATAATATCGCAAAAGGCGCCCGAAGCCGGGCGCCTTTTCCTGTATCAGCAGCAGCGGTTGTCGCACTCGCAGCCCTGATTCTGTCCGCAGCCGCAGAACAGGATCAGCAGCAGGATGATCCAGCACAGATTTCCGCCAAACAGGCCGTTGTTCCCACAGTTACACATAAGCAATACCTCCGTCAGGTTTGATGCGGCTCGCCGCCGCTCATTCCATGGTATTCCACCCGCCGGAATTTGTGCCAACCCCGCATATTTCTTCCCCACACGATCCTCCATCGCCTTCCCCTTTGGGAAGCGTCACCGAAGGTGACAATGGGTGCGGCAGGAGACATGACAAAGGGGCGTCGTGGGCGCCGCCCCCTTCAATGGCCGAGAGGAACCATCGTGGGGATTGCCGCACCGAATCAAGCAGTCATTGCGAGGAGGCGTAGCCGACGTGGCAATCCCCCGGTTAGACGCACAATCCCCCCGTTCATCCAACAATCCGGAAGAACGGGGGGATTGCCACACCAGTGGCGCGGACTGGTGCGCAACGACATATTTTTTCGCAGTTTCCGTAGAGGGTGGCATTCTGATACCCCGCATCATTCATTCCGGTTCCGCGCCGCATGGCGCGTGAGGAAAGAAAAAACGCCCCGGGCGGGTGCCCGGGGCGGTCCTGCTCATCGCTGGTATTCAAACTCCAGATCGTGGATATCTACCGTGTCGCCGTCCTGAATGCCCATTTCTTCCAGTCTGGCGAACAGGCCGCTTTTGCGCAGGAGCTGGTCAAAATGGTTTCGGGACTCATAATCGTCAAAATTGATATTCTGCACCAGCCGCTCCAGCCACGGCCCCGTGACCAACCAGGTGTTGCCGTAATGCTCGATCTCTACGGCGGTGGGATCCACGGGCTGCTCTTCCTCCTGCACATACTCCGGCTCATAAATGGTCACCGGTGGCAGGGTTTGCAACTGCCGGGCGATGGCCTGTATCAGCCGCCGGGTGCCCTGTGCCGTTCCGGCGCTGATCTCATACAGCTCACAGCCCGCTGCCTCCACGCAGGCCCGCAGCCGCCGCAGATTATCGCAGTCCGGCGGCAGCAGATCACACTTGTTGGCGGCCACGATCATGGGCCGATTGGAAAGATCCACACTGTAGCCCGCCAGCTCATCGCAGATGGCATTGAAATCCTCCACCGGATCCCGGTCTTCGCTGCCGGATACGTCCACCACATGCACAAGCAGTCTGCACCGGTCGATGTGACGCAAAAAATCATGGCCCAGGCCCGCGCCTTCCGCCGCGCCCTCAATGATACCGGGGATATCCGCCATGACGAAGGAGACCCCCTCCTCCACATAGATGACCCCCAGATTGGGATACAGGGTCGTGAAGTGATAGTTGGCGATTTTGGGCCGTGCATTGGAGGTAACGGAAAGCAGGGTGGATTTTCCCACATTGGGGAAGCCCACAAGGCCCACATCCGCCAGAAGCTTCAGCTCCAGCACGATCTCCCGCTCTTCACCCTTCAGACCCGCCTTGGCAAAGCGGGGTACCTGCCGGGTGGGGGTCGCATAGTGGGCATTGCCCCAGCCGCCGCGTCCGCCGCGGGCAATCACAAAATCCTCTCCCGTGGACATATCGATGATGATCCGGTTGCTTTCCCCATCCCGAACCACAGTACCCCGGGGCACCTGCACCACAAGATCCTCACCCCGCCGGCCGGCGCGCTTGCCGCCCTGTCCGCCAAGGCCGGCCTGTGCCGCGTACTTGCGCTTATAGCGAAAATCCAGCAGTGTGGACAGATTGTCGTTGACCCGCAGGATCACGCTGCCGCCGTGGCCGCCGTCGCCGCCATCCGGGCCGCCCGCGGAAACATATTTTTCCCGGTGAAAGGCCACCGCGCCATCGCCGCCACGGCCGCCGCTGACCACAATGCGCACCTTATCTACAAACATTTCCATTTCGAAAAACCTCCCGCGAAAAAAGGACTGCCGCAGAGTGTCTGCCGCAGTCCTTCCTTGCTATACGCTTCTTACTGCTCGGCGTACACGGAGCACTGCCGGCGGTCCTTGCCCTTACGCTCAAACTTGACGGTGCCGTCAACCAGAGCAAACAGGGTGTCATCCTTGCCGATGCCAACATTGACACCGGGATGGATGTGGGTGCCTCTCTGGCGAACCAGAATATTGCCGGCCAGAACAAACTGACCGTCTGCACGCTTCACGCCCAGGCGCTTGGCCTCGGAGTCACGGCCGTTCTTGGTGGAACCGCCGCCCTT